>NZ_JFYT01000045.1:0-72370 GCF_000632165.1 Delftia sp. RIT313
ACCCCCCGCAAACCAAGCAACCACGCCACCCCCTGCTATAGAGCCATCAGTCCCGCACCCACGCTGCGCGTTTTCCCCACAAGCCCCAACGCTACGGGCTTGCCCGAATCCATGGTTGGCATGCATCCATCTAAATTGAACAGCAGCAAGTTCGATGGTCGTGAGCCTCTGAGGAAGATGGAAATGCAAAGACGAGTGTTTGGCGCATGGATGTGCGCATCGGTCCTGATGACGGGCGCAGCATGGGCGCAGGACAGCTATCCCAGCCGCCCCATCAGCCTGGTCGTGCCCTACGGCGCGGGCGGCGTGACCGACGTGGTGGCGCGTGCGCTGGCCCAGGGCATGGGCAAGCAGCTGGGGCAGACCGTGGTGATCGAGAACAAGCCCGGCGCAGGCGCGTCCATGGGCGTGATGGAGATGCGCACGGCCAAGCCCGATGGCTACCGCCTGACACTGGCGCCCGTGAGCATCTTCCGCCAGCCCCACATCCAGAAGGTGCAGTACGACCCGGTGCGCGATCTCAGCTACATCGCCACCTACATGACCTATGACTTCGTGCTGGCCGTGCCCCAGGACTCGCCGTTCAAGACGGTGCAGGATCTGGTCGAGTTCGCCAAGAAGAATTCGGGCGCCGTGGATTACGGCACGCCGGGCAAGTTCACGGCCAACCATGTGGTGATGGCGCTGCTGGAGCAGGCCACGGGCGCACGCTTCACGCATGCGCCCTTCAAGGGCGATGCCGAGGCGCTGAACTCGCTGATGGCCGGCCACATCAAGTCCGGCGTGTACGCCAACACGGTGCTGCCGTACCTGAGCTCGGGCAAGCTGCGCGCCCTGGCCTCGGCCTCCGAGGTGCGGCCCGAGGCCTTTGCCAACGTGCCCACGTTCCGCGAAGCCGGTTATGCCTTCGATGTGCCCTCGCCCCTGGGCATTGCCGGGCCGCGCGGCCTGCCGCCCGAGATCGTGCGCAAGCTCGAAGCCGCCATCAAGGCCGCCATGGACGACCCGGCCTTCCGCCAGGTCGTCGGCAA
Source organism: Delftia sp. RIT313 (assembly GCF_000632165.1). Classification (NCBI taxonomy): domain Bacteria; kingdom Pseudomonadati; phylum Pseudomonadota; class Betaproteobacteria; order Burkholderiales; family Comamonadaceae; genus Delftia; species Delftia sp. RIT313. The sequence continues at coordinate 1,032 of NZ_JFYT01000045.1, forward strand.
CTACGGCGTGCGCACGCAGTTCCGCGGCAGCCAGGAGTACACGGCGTTCGCCAGGAAGGCGTTCGAGGACGAGAAGAAGATCGTGCAGAACATAGGCCTGGAGGATTGAGGCCGCTACGCGGGCGGCAGCCCGGCCATGGCCCGCAGGTCCACCAGCCGGTCGTACTCGGCCGCCGTGATCAGCCCCAGCGCCACGGCCGCCTCGCGCGGCGCAATGCCGCGTGCCATGGCCTCGCGCGTGATGCGTGCCACGGTGTCATAGCCCAGTACCGGGTTGAGCGCGGTGGCCTGCAGCAGCGAGTGGTTGACCTGTTGCTCCAGCCGCTCCGTATGTGCCTGCAGGCCGGCCACCAGCTTCTCGGCAAACACGCGGCTGGCGTCGCCCAGCGCGCGCATGGCGCGCAGCAGGTGGTGGATCAGCACGGGCTTGGCCACGTTGAGCTCGAAGTGCCCGGCCGAGCCCGCCAGCGTGACGGTGAGGTGGTGGCCCATGGCCTGGTAGGCGGCCTGGACCACGACCTCGGCCACGGTCGGGTTGCGCTTGCCCGGCATGATGGAGGAGCTCAGCCCATCGTCGGGAAACACCAGCTCCCCCAGGCCGCAGCGCGGGCCTGAGCCCAGCAGGCGGATGTCATTGGCCATCTTGGCCAGCGAACCGGCCACCACGTTGAGTGCGCCCGAGACCTCGATGAGCGCATCGTGCGCGGCCATGCCTTCGAACTTGCAGGGGTTGGGCGTGACCGCCAGGCCCGTGAGCGCCTGTATCTCCTCGCAGAAGACCCGGTCGAATCCGGCCGGCGCGTTGAGCCCCGTGCCGGCCGCCGTGCCGCCCTGGGCCAGGCTCCACAGCCGGGGCTGGGTGGCCTGCAGCCGGTCCATGCCGTGGCCCACCTGGTGGGCGAATGTCTCGAAGCTCTGGCCCAGCGTCATGGGCACGGCGTCCATCAGGTGCGTGCGTGCCACCTTGAGCACGCCGGCAAAGGCCAGGGCGCGTTCCTGCAGGCGCTGCTGCAGCTGTTCCAGGGCGGGCAGCAGGTGGTCGCGCAGCTCCAGCGCCGTGGCCAGGTGCATCACCGTGGGAAAGCTGTCGTTGGACGACTGCGAGGCATTGGCATGGTCGTTGGGGTGGACCGGGCTGCGCGTGCCCGGGGGCTGGCCCAGCATCTGGTTGGCGCGGTTGGCGATGACCTCGTTGGCATTCATGTTGGTCTGCGTGCCCGAGCCCGTCTGCCAGATGGTCAGCGGGAAATGCGCGTCCAGCAGGCCGTCGCGCAGTTCGGTGGCCGCGGCCTCGATGGCCGCGCCGCGCTCGTCGTCCAGCACGCCCAGGCGCCGGTTGGCGCGCGCTGCCGCCAGCTTCTGCAGCCCGAAGGCGCGGTACAGGCCCTGCGGAAAGCGCTCCTCGCCAATGGTGAACAGCTCCAGCGCACGCTGGGTCTGCGCGCCCCAGAGACGGTCGGCAGGGATGTGGACGGGGCCGAAGGCATCGTGCTCGACGCGGGTATGAGCTTGGGTCGGTGCCTGGGCCTGGGTGCGTGTCTGGTCCATGGGCTCAGTCCAGCGAGATCTTCGCGTCGGCTGCCACCTTGCGCCAGCGCTCCACCTCGGCGGCCGTGTGGCGGGCCAGGGCTTCGGGCGCGTATTGATCTGCGGGCAGCAGGCGTATGCCCTGGGCGGCCATCCTGTCGGTCCAGGCTTTGTCGGCCAGGGCCTTGGTATAGGCCTGGTAGACCTTTTGCACCACGTCGCGCGGCGTGCCCTTGGGCGCGTAGATGCCGTACCAGGTGGCGGTCTCGAAGCCGGGCAGCAGCTTCTGGCCCAGCGCTGCCGCGCCCGGGAACTGGGGCATGGGCTTGTCCGAGGTGAGGGCGATGGCGCGGATGCGCTCGCCCGCCAGCTGGGGCAGGGCGGTGTTGGTCTGGTCGAACATGGCATCGACCTGGCCGGAGATCACATCGGTCATGGCCGGCGCCGCGCCCTTGTAGGCCACCTGGGTGATCTCCATCTGCGCGCGGCTGGCGAACAGCGCCGCCACCAGGTGCGAGGTCGATCCCACGCCCGCGTTGCCGAAGTTCAGCCGGCCCGGGTTCTGCTTGCCGAAGGCCACCAGCTCCTCTGCCGTCTTGTACGGGGAGTTCTTGCCCACCAGCAGCACCAGCGGCGTGTCGGGGAAGCGGAACACCGCCTCGAAGTCCTTGACCGGGTCATAGGCCAGCTTCTTGTACAGCGACGGCGCCGCGCCCATGTAGCCCATGTGGCCGACCAGGAAGCTGTAGCCGTCGGGCGCCGAGCGCGCCGCCTTGGCCGCGCCGATGGTGCCGCCCGCACCCGGAACGTTCTCGATGATGATCTGCTGGCCCAGCTGGGTGCTGGTGCGCTGGGCGATGTCGCGCGCCATGGCGTCCGTGGGGCCGCCGGCCGCGAAGGGCACGATCCAGGTCAGCGGCTTGGCGGGGTAGCCGCCCTGGGCGTGCGCGGCCAGGGCGAAGGTGGTGGCGGCCAGGGCAAGGGCCAGGCGTGGCAGGCGGGGAAGATGGAAAGGCATGGTGTTGTCTCCTGTAGTGCTGTGTTCTGTCCAGGGCCGGGGTGTCAGCGGCCGCTGGCTGTATGGGAGCGCGACAGCGCAAGGGCGCGGTCCACCATCTGCGGGGCCTCGCCCAGGTAGTTGCGCGGGTCGGTGAGGCGCTGCAGCGCCGCTCGGTCGAAATGGGCCGTGACTTCGGGCAGGCGGGCCAGCGCATCGGCCAGCGTGCCGCCCTCGGCGTTGACGCTGCGGCAGGCGGCATAGACGATGTCGTGCGCCTGCTGGCGGCCCGTGTGCGGGGCCAGGCCCATCATCACGGCCTCGGCCACGATCAGGCCGTCGGTCATGTCCAGGTTGCGGGCCATGCGTTCGGGATCGACGATGAGGCCGCCCAGCATGAAGCGCGCCTGGTGCAGGGCGCCAGCCGAGAGCACGAAGCTCTCGGGCAGGGCCACCCATTCGGCATGCCAGGGGCCGGTGGCGCGCTCCAGGTCCTGGACCATGGCGTCCAGCATCAGGCCCGCATGCTGGCGCACGGCCTTGGAGGCGGCCAGCATCAGCTCGCTGGAGATGGCGTTGCGCTTTTGCGGCATGGTGCTGCTGGCGCCGCGCCCGGTGACGAAGGGCTCGAACACCTCGCCGAACTCGGTGGAGGACAGCAGCATCACGTCGTAGGCGATCTTGCCCAGCGAGCCGGTGACCAGGGCCAGGAAATTCACCGCTTCGGCCAGGCCGTCGCGCGCCACATGCCAGGTGGTGGCGGGCACGCCCAGGCCCAGTTCTTCCATGAGCAATTGCTGCACTTCCAGGCCTCGGCCGCTCAGCGAGGCCAGCGTGCCTGCCGCCCCCGCGAACTGGCCCACCAGCACGCGCGGGCGCAGTTCCTTCAGGCGCTGGGCATGGCGGTCGAACATGGCCAGCCAGATGGCGGCCTTGTAGCCGAAGGTGATGGGCAGGGCGTGCTGCAGGTGCGTGCGGCCGGCCATGGGCGTGTCGCGGTGGCGTTCTGCCAGGTCGGCCAGGATGGTGCGCAGCGCGGCGATGTCGGCATCGACCAGGTCCAGCGCATCGCGCACCTGCAGCACGGTGGCCGTGTCCATGATGTCCTGGGTGGTGGCGCCCCAGTGGATGTAGCGGCCTGCGTCGCCGCACTGTTTCACCAGCTGGTGCACCAGCGGCAGGATGGGGTAGCCGACAATGTCGGTTTCCTTGCGCAGCAGCTCGAAGTCCAGCGCGTCGAGGCTGCAGCGCTGCGCGATCTCGTGTGCGGCCTCGGCCGGAATCACGCCGCAGCGGCCCTGGGCGCGCGCCAGCGCGACCTCGACCTCGATGTAGCGCGACACCAGCGCGCTGTCGGCGAAGATGGCGCGCATGGCCGGGGTGCCGAAGGCGTCGCGGAACAGCAGCGAATCGATGGCGGTGCTGGAGGTGAAGGACGGAAGGGTCATGGTGCGCAATTGCAATTAAGTTCGGACATATCGATATTTTTATTTATGTACGTACATTACGAACATCCGGGTTTGCCTGGGGTGAGGGCCTGCGCCCATGGCTGAGACACGCTATGCCCAGGTGGCGCGCGACCTGTCCGAGCGCATTGCCTCGGGTGAATACGCCGTGGGCGCCCTGCTGCCCACCGAGCTGGAGCTGTGCGACCGCTATGGCGTGAGCCGCCACACCGTGCGCGCGGCGATTGCCGAGCTGCAGCAGTCGGGGCTGGTATCGCGGCGCAAGAAGGTGGGCACGCGCGTGGAGGCGGCGCAGCCCCATGCGCACTACCGCCAGGCGCTGACCTCGCTGGAGGACCTGGTGCAGTTCGGCGCCACCCATGTGCGCGAAGTGCGGCGCATCGAGGAGGTGGTGCTGGACCAGGACCTGGCCGCCGAACTGGACTGCCCGGCCGGCAGCCGCTGGCTGGCCATCTGCAGCCTGCGCCGCGACGGCGCCGCGCCGCACCTGCCCATTGCCTGGACCGTGGTCTATGTGGATGCGCAGCGCTTTGACACGCAGGAACTGGCCCAGCGCGTGCGCGCCGCGCCCGAGTTGCTGGTCAGCAGCCTGCTGGAGCAGCAATACGGCCTGCGCATCGCGCGGGTGCGGCAGGCCGTGGTGGGGGCGCTCATTCCGGAGGCGCTGTCGGAGGAATTGCAGGCCCCGGCAGGGTCAGCGGCGCTGAAGATCGTGCGCCGCTACCTGGATACCGATGGGGAGTTGATGGACCTCAGTGTGACCTTGCACCCGGCCAGCCGCTACACCTTGCATACGCAGCTGGACCGGGATCTGGCGAGCGTCTAGCCGTTGGCGTTGGCAGCTTCCGAGCCCTGCTCTGCGAGGAAGCCGCCGCTCTGGTGCGACCACAGCTTGGCGTAGATGCCGCCCAGCTCCAGCAGTTGCTGGTGCGTGCCCTGCTCGACGATGTGGCCCTGGTCCATGACGATGAGCCGGTCCATGGCCGCGATGGTCGACAGGCGGTGGGCGATGGCGATCACGGTCTTGCCGTGCATGAGGCTGTCCAGGCTTTGCTGGATGGCCGCCTCGACCTCGCTGTCCAGCGCGCTGGTGGCCTCGTCCAGCAGCAGGATGGGCGCGTCCTTGAGCATGACGCGCGCAATCGCCACGCGTTGGCGCTGGCCGCCCGACAGCTTGACGCCGCGCTCGCCCACCTGGGCGTCGTAGCCGCCACGGCCCTTGAGGTCGGTCAGCGTGGCGATGAAGTCCGAGGCCTCGGCCTTCTGGGCGGCGGCCAGCATCTCCTGCTCGGTCGCGTCGGGGCGGCCGTAGAGGATGTTGTCGCGCATGGAGCGGTGCAGCAGCGAGGTGTCCTGCGTGACCATGCCCACCGCGCAGCGCAGGCTGTCCTGCGTGACGGTGCGGATGTCCTGGCCGTCGATGGTGATGCGCCCGCCCTGGGCTTCATGGAAGCGCAGCAGCAGGTTCACCAGCGTGGACTTGCCCGCGCCCGAGCGGCCGATCAGGCCGATGCGCTCGCCGGCGCGGATGTGCAGGTTCAGGTGGTCGATCACCTGCTTGCCGCCGTCCTTGTAGGCAAAGCTCAGGTCCTCGAAGGCGATGGCGCCGTGCGTGACCTGCAGAGGCCTGGCGTCGGGCGCGTCCACGATGGTGCGCGGCTTGGTCAGCGTGAGGATGCCGTCCTGGATGGTGCCCACGTTCTCGAACAGGCCCGTCATCTGCCACATCACCCAGTGCGAATAGCCCATCAGGCGCAGCGCCATGGCGATGATGGCCGCCACCACGCCTGCGCTGGCCTGTCCGGCCGACCACAGGTACAGCGCCGTGCCCGCCGAGCCCACCAGCAGCATCGTGATCATCAGGTGGTTGACGATCTCGAACTGGCTGACCAGCCGCATCTGCGCATAGCCCGTGGACTTGAAGGCCTCCATGGCGTTGCGCGCGTACTCGGCCTCGCGGCGCGTGTGGGCGAACAGCTTGACGGTGGCGATGTTGGTGTAGGCATCGGTCACGCGGCCCGTCATCATGGAGCGTGCATCGGCCTGCTCCTTGCCGATCTTGCCCAGGCGCGGAACGAAGTAGCAGCAGGCGCCGATATAGGCGGCCAGCCACAGCGCAAACGGAATCATCAGCCGCCACTCGAAGCTGGCCGCCAGGATCAGGATGCCGATCATGTAGACGCTCACGCCCACCAGCACATCGACCACCATGAACACCACTTCGCGCACGGAAAGCGCGGTCTGCATGATCTTGGTGGTGATGCGGCCCGCGAACTCGTCGGCATAGAACGACATGCTCTGGCCCAGCATCAGCCGGTGGAACACCCAGCGCAGCCGCATCGGGAAGTTGATGGCCAGCACCTGGTGCATCACTGCCGTGTGAAAGGCCAGCAACAGCACGCTGGACAGCAGGACGGCGGCAATGCCCCACACCGTGCCGCGCTGCTCTGCCCAGAAACCGGCTGGCGACACTGTGGACAACCAGTCCACCACATGGCCCATGAGGGCGAACAGCGCCGCCTCGTAGACGGCCAGCAGCGCCGAGGTGCAGGTCAGCAGCGCGATCCAGCCTCGCATGCCTTGCGTGCAGGCCCAGATGAAGGCGAAAAAGCCCTTGGGAGGGACCGTGGGCTCGACGCTGGGATAGGGCGGGACGCGTTTTTCAAAGAAACCGAACAAGATTTTTTTACTCCTTGGTCAGACCATCGTAGGCCAGAGTCGGGTTTGCCCGATGCGCGTTCAGCATGACCTTTGGGCGCAACATGTTTTGTAAGAAATCTCCACACAACTGTCCTACGCGTGGGTTCGCGCCCGGATTTCAGTGCAGGGGGAACACGGCGCCGTGGGGAAGATTGTCCGCGTCCGGGGCCGCTTCGTTGTGCGCGAATGGGGAATGCAGCATGCCGCTGGCGGCAACAAAAAAGGCCTCTTGCGAGGCCTTGTGTTTCATGCCGCAGTGCAGTGCACTGCAGCGGACGGGGCTTGCCGCCGGTCAGGCCGGCAGGAAGCCTTCCACCGACAGGTAGCGCTCGCCCGTGTCGTAGTTGAAGCCCAGCACCTTGGCGCCTGCGGGCAGCTCGGGCAGCTTTTGCGCAATGGCGGCCAGGGTGGCGCCCGAGGAGATGCCGACCAGGATGCCTTCCTCGCGGGCCGAGCGGCGTGCGTACTCGCGCGCGGGTTCGGCCTCGACCTGGATCACGCCGTCCAGCAGGCTGGTGTCCAGGTTCTTGGGCACGAAGCCTGCGCCAATGCCCTGGATGGGGTGGGGCGAGGGCTGGCCGCCCGAGATCACGGGCGAGGCGGCAGGCTCCACGGCAAAGACCTTGAGCTGGGGAAACTTGGCCTTGAGCACCTTGGCCACGCCGGTCAGGTGGCCGCCCGTGCCCACGCCGGTGATCAGCACATCCAGGCCTTCGGGGAAGTCGGCCAGGATTTCCTGGGCCGTGGTACGCACATGCACGTCGATGTTGGCGGGGTTCTCGAACTGCTGGGGAATCCAGGCGCCGGGCGTCTGGCTGGCCAGTTCCTGGGCGCGGGCGATGGCGCCCTTCATGCCCTTTTCCTTGGGCGTGAGGTCGAAGCTGGCGCCGTAGGCCAGCATCAGGCGGCGGCGCTCGATGCTCATGCTCTCGGGCATGACCAGCACCAGCTTGTAGCCCTTGACGGCGGCCACCAGGGCCAGGCCGACGCCGGTGTTGCCGCTGGTGGGCTCGATGATGGTGCCGCCGGGCTGCAGGGCGCCGGACTTCTCGGCGTCCTCGACCATGGCCAGGGCGATGCGGTCCTTGATGGAGCCGCCGGGGTTGCCGCGCTCGGACTTGATCCACACATTGGCACCGGCGCCGAACAGGCGGTTGATGCGCACATGGGGCGTGTTGCCAATCGTTTGCAGGATGTTGTCAGCTCTCATCGGACCTCCGCGATTTTGGGGTGGTGGTTGGACAGTCGGGGGTGGTGCGCAGACGCTGCGCGAAAACCAGGCATTCATTGTGCACGCAGCTGTTCTATGCATGGGCTATATCGATATGGCCTGGACGGCTAACATCGCCGCATGAATCTACGGTTCCTGGAAACCTTTGTCTTGCTGGCCGAGCTGCGCAATTTCCGCATGACGGCCGAGCGGCTGTACACCACGCAGGCCGCCGTCTCCAGCCGCATCGCCACGCTGGAGCAGGAGTTCGGCGTGCGCCTGTTCGACCGTGGCGTGCGCGAAGTCACGCTGACGGCCGACGGCGCCAAGGCCCTGGTCCATGCCGAGCGCATGCTGCGCCTCATGCGCGAGATGCGCGAGGACATGCTGGACAAGCAGGCCTATGCGGGCGTGATCCGCATCGGCGCCATCGAGTCCATCGTGCACAGCTGGTTTCCCGATTTCCTGGCGCTGCTGCAGCAGCGCTATCCGCGCCTGCAGGTGGAGATCGCCTGCGACACCACGCTGCACATGTCCGAGCAATTGGTGAAGGGCCAGCTGGACCTGTCGCTGCAGGCCAAGCCCGTGACGGCGGCCGGCGTGGGTCATCTGTCGCTGGGTGAATTTCCCATGGCCTGGGTGGGCAGCCCCAAGCTGGGCATTGGCGACGAGACCCTGAGCCTGGCGGAGCTGGCGGCCTTTCCCATCATGTGCTTTGCGCGCGGCTCCGAGCCCTATGCGGTGATCGAGCAGTTGTTCTCCACCGAAAGCAGCGCCTCGGTGCACCTGAACTGCATCGCCTCGGTGGCGACCATGATCCGCGTGGTCTGCGACGGCCTGGGCGTGGCGGCCGTGCCGCCGGCCATCATCCAGCGCGAGCTGGCCGAGCAGCGCCTGCGCCTGCTGCGCGTGGACCGTGAGTTCCCCTCGCTGCCGCTGGTGGCCTGCTTTCGCAATGACCACCAGAACCCGCTGACCGAAGTGGTGGCGCGCGCGGCCGAGGAGACCGCCGCCGCCTTTGCGCTGAACCACGGCCAGGCCGTGGCGCGGCTGCCGGGCAGCGGCCTGGGCGGCTAGGCCCGAGGCCGCCTGGTCGATCAGCCCTGCGCCGAAGCCAGCAGCTGCTCCACGGCCAGGGCCACGGACAGCAGTCGCCGGTCCTGCCCGCCGAGGCCGGCCAGGCTCAGGCCCACGGGCGCCTCGCCCGCGCGCTGGCAGGGCAGGGAGATGGCGCAGCCGTCGAGGAAGTTGATCAGCGTGGGGTTGCGCAGGATCAGGCCGTTGGCGCCGAAGTAGGCCTCGTCGCTCTGCGTGAGGTCGGCGATCTTGGGGGCGACCACGGGCACGGTGGGCATGACGATCAGGTCATGGTCGGCCATCTGGGCGCTGACGGCGGCAATCCACTGCCTGCGGCGTGCCAGCAGGTCGATGTAGTCGGCCGCGCTGATGTCCTTGCCGCGCAGGATGCGCGTGCCCACGCGCGGGTCGTACTCGGACAGGCGCGTGGCGATGTGGTGGCGGTGCCAGGCCCAGGCCTCGGCGGCCGTGAAGCCGCCCTTGGAATTGATGTCGGCCAGCTCGCCAAAGGGCGCGACCACGGCATGGGTGATGTGGGCGCCCGCCTGCGACAGCAGGGTCAGCGTGCGCTCCCAGGCGGCGGCCACGGTGGCGTCCATGCCGTCCAGCACCACGTTGGTGGGTGCCAGCAGGCGCAGGCCCTGCAGTGGCGCGGCATGCAGCTCGCCCAGCGGTTCGCCGCTGAGGATGGCGTCCAGCGTGGCGCAGCAGCGCACGCTGGGGGCCAGCGGGCCGATGGAGTCCAGGTTGGCCGACAGCGGCAGCACGCCCTCCATGCTCACGCGGCGCGCCGTGGGCTTGAAGCCCGTGAGCCCGCACAGCGCCGAAGGAATGCGCACCGAGCCGCCCGTGTCCGAGCCGATGGCCGCCATGGCCATGCCGTCGGTGACCGAGATGGCCGCACCCGAGGACGAGCCGCCCGGGATGCGGCCGCCGCCCTCGTCACGCTGCCAGGGATTGCGCGGCGTGCCGTAGTGCGGGTTGATGCCCAGTCCCGAGTAGGCGAACTCGGTCATGTTGGTCGTGCCCACGATGACGGCGCCGGCCTGGCGCAGGCGCTGCACCACTTCGGCCGTGCGCTGCGCGGGCGGTGCGTCGGCCAGCAGGCGCGAGCCGCCCAGCGTGGGAAAGCCGGCGATGTCGAACAGGTCCTTGACCGAGACCGGCAGGCCCTCGATGGGCGAGCGCGCCAGGCCGGCCGCACGCAGAACGTCGCTGGCGCGGGCCTCGGCCAGGGCCGCGCCCTGGAACACGCGCGTGAACACCTTGGGGCCTTCCCCCGACATGGTGCGGGCCAGGGCCTGCTCGGTCAGCTGCACCGAGGTGGTTTCGCCGCCATGCAGGCGCTGTGATGCCAGTTCCAGGCTGGGCAGGGGGAGGGCTTGGGTCATGTGGGAAGTCCTGTGGGTGAAGGCGGGCGTGGGCGGATCGGAGTCGCGGCTCAGGCCACGACGTCCAGCAGTTCGCTGCGGTAGCTGTGGCGGATGGAACGCTGGCTGCGGGGATCGTACAGCTCCATGGAGAACTGCGTCGAGGGGCGGATGCCACCGATGGCGCCCACCGTGCCGCAGGTCATGCCGCAGCCCGCGGGCAGCAGATCCTTGCCGCCCGTGAAGCCTGCGATCAGGTCCTGGGGCGTGCGCAGGCTGGCCAGCGTGCCTTCCTGGTAGAGCACCTCGCGGCCGTCTTCCACGATCCACGAGCGCACGACCAGCTCATCCCAGTGGCCGGCCACGTCGGCAAAGCGCCAGGCCTGGGTGGCCACGGGCTTGACGCAGGCCTGCTTGGAAAAGGCCACGCTGTAGGCTTCCAGCTTGCGGTCCGTGTGGTCGGAGGCCAGGCTCACGAACATCTCGCCTTCGTGCGTGAACACGAAGACCTCGACCTCGCCGGAGGAGTCCGGGCCCAGCACCTGCAGCGCGCTGTGCTGGCTCAGCTGGTTGCTGGAGATGCGGTAGTACAGCGGCACGGCGCTGGGGCGCGGAATGCCGATGGCGGCCAGCTCCTCGATGTGGTGCTCGATGGCCTCGCGGTCGCGGCCGGCCCAGCCGGCGACGATCAGGGTGTCGAATTCAGGGGCGAAGGTCTGGCCCTCGGGGGTGGTGAACTGCAGTTGCATGGCAGGCGATCCAGGGAAAAGGCGGGGCCGCAGGCCCCGGTGGGAAAGAGGAGGGGGCAGTGGCGCGCGCGGTGCGGCGCGCAGGCATCACTGCTTCTTGACGAAGAGCACGACCAGGAAGGCGGCCATGAATTCCAGCGCGGCCACGAAGTACAGGCCCGAGGACAGCGACCCCGTGCTGGTCTTGAGCGCGCCGATCATGTAGGGCGCCACGAAGCCGGCCAGGTTGCCGATGGAGTTGATCAGCGCAATGCCGCCGGCCGCCGCCGTGCCGGCCAGGAAGGCGGCAGGAATCGACCAGAACACGGGAAAGGCCGCGAGGATGCCGATGGAGGCCAGCGTCAGCGCGCACAGGGCGAGCACGGCGTTGTGCAGGAACAGGCCCGTCAGGATCAGGCCCGCCGCCGCGATCAGCGCGGACAGGGCGCAGTGCATGCGGCGCTCGCCGGTCTTGTCCGAATGCATGCCGTTCCAGACCATGGCCAGCGTGCCGGCCAGGAAGGGAATGGCCGAGATCAGGCCGATCTGCAGCGTGTTCTGGATGCCGATCTCCTTGATGATGGACGGCGACCAGAAGGCAATGGTGGCGTTGCCGCTGACGATGCAGAAATACACGGCAGCGCACAGCCACACGCGGTAGTTGCGGCAGGCGTCCAGGAAGGACACATGCTTGTGGCCGCCCTGGTTCTCTGCCTCCACGGCGGCGGTCACGGCGCGCTGCTCGGACGCGCTCAGCCACTTGGCGTTGGCGGGCTTCTCGGGCAGGTACAGCAGCACGAAGAAGCCGGCGATCACCGAGGGAATGCCTTCCAGGATGAACAGCCACTGCCAGTTGGACAGATGGCCCACGCCCTGCATGCCATTCATGATGGCGCCCGCAATGGGGCCGCCCACGGCGCCCGCAATGGCGAACGAGGTCATGAACAGGCCGTTGACGCGCGCCCGGTGGCGGGCCGGGAACCAGTAGGTCAGGTACAGCACCACGCCGGGGAAGAAGCCGGCCTCCACCACGCCCAAGATGAAGCGCAGCACGTAGAACATGGTGGGCGTGGTCACATAGGCCATGGCCATGGAGGCCGCGCCCCACAGGATGGTGATGCGCGCCAGCGTCTTGCGTGCGCCGATCTTCTCCAGCAGCAGGTTGCTGGGCACTTCGAACAAAAAGTAGCCGATGAAGAAGATGCCGGCACCCAGGCCGTAGATGGCCTCGCTGAACTGCAGGTCGTCCAGCATCTGCAGCTTGGCGAAGCCGACGTTGACGCGGTCTATCCACGCCAGGATGAAGAGCAGCACCAGAAAAGGGATCAGGCGCCAGGCGATCTTGCGGTAGGTGGCGTCCATGTCGGGCGGCGATACCTGGCCGGCGCCGTGGGCGGGGGAATGTGCGGCGGATGCCGGACTGCTCATGGGGTGTCTCCTGTCTTCGACGGTGCAGCGGGCACACGGACCGGGGCGGGGCCCGTGTGTCTTAGGGGCTTCAGGCGCTGGCGGGTCTGCTGTGAGACCGGCCGGGCGTCTGGAGCTGTTCCTGTGGCGGCAGTATCGAAAGGCGGGACAGGGCTGTCCAACAAGAAATTATGAGCAGGCCTGAATGCAAATTCTTATGGGCAGAGCTGGTGCGGGCGCCGCACCGGCATGCAGCATGCGTGCACCATTTGCGCTCGGGAAAACCCTGATTTTTTCAGGCGGTGGCGGCGGCACGCGGTGCGCGCAAAGGTTGCTTCCACAGCTCGGCCAGCAGCAGGCCGCCGATGGTCAGCACGCCGCCCACGGCGTGGTAGGCCGCCAGGGGCTCACCCAACGCCATGAAGGCGATCACGGCCGTGAAGATGGGTACCAGGTTGAAGAACATGCTGGAGCGGCCCGGGCCGATGCGCGCCACCGACATCATCCACAGCAGCGGCGCGGCGATGGAGGCCATGATGCCTGCAAAACCCACCAGCGGCAGGTTGGTCGCGTTCAGCCCCGTGCGCGGCGCCATCAGGAACAGCGGCAGCTGCGCGATCACGGCCACCAGGATCTGCAGGTACAGCAGTTGCACCGTGGCCAGGCGCGGCATGGGCCAGCGCTTGAGCAGGATGTTGTAGACCGCATAGGCCAGCATGGCCACGAACATCAGCGCATCGCCGCCATTGAGGCCCTGGGTGAGCAAGGTGGCAGGCTGCCCCGAAGACACCACCAGGGCCACGCCCGCAATCGCCAGCACGCAGCCCAGCACGGCGCCCCGGCTCAGCGCCTGGCCCAGCATGGCGGTGGACAGGCCCAGCACCATCATGGGCGTGAGCGAACCGATCAGGCCCATGTGCGTGGCCGATGTCATATGGGCCGCGTAATAGGCCAGGCTCTGGTAGATCACCATGCCCAGCATCCCCAGCACGATGAGGCGCGGCAGCAGCGGCCGGATGTCGGCGCGCTGGCGCCAGATGGACGGCAAAAGGAAAGGCGTGAACAGCACGGCCGCCACCAGCCAGCGGTAGAAACCGATCTCGGCCGCGCCGATGCTGTCGGCCGCCATCTTGCTGACCACGGTATTGACCGACCAGATGAGCACGGCGATCAAAGGGAAAAGGTAAGACCCCATTGGAAGACTCCTAAGACTGATCCTATGATCGTTCTGTCCGACTTGGAGTGCATCCCTGGTTTCGGACAATCGATAGCGCAACCCGGACCATCCGCCATGCCCCGTCCCAGCAAGCCCATGCACATCCAGAACGTCGAGGATGTGCCGGGCGAGTACTACTTCCGCTACGACGAATTCGGCGCCGACACCGAGGTGCCGCCGCACAGCCACAGCTGGGGACACCTGAACTACACGCCCCACGGCAGCATGTGCATGGACACGGCAGGCCAGCGCTGGGTCTCGCCGCCGCAGTACGGCGTCTGGGTGCCGCCCGGCGTAGTGCACAGCTGCCATGTGGCGCATGCCGTGGTCTACCGCTCGGTCTACCTGGCGCCTGCGCTGTGCAGGGAGCTGCCGGCGCAACCGTGCTCCATGCGCATCGGCGCCATCGTCAAGGCCATCCTGGCCGACTTTGCCGTGCGCGACGTGCACATTCCCGCCACGGATTCCGACCTGCGCCTGGCCCGTGTGCTCTACGACCAGTTGCGGGCCGTTCCCGTGGAGCCCGGCTATCTGCCGGCCGCCGAACACCCGGCCCTGGTCGAAGTGCTGACCCGCATGCGCGCTGCGCCCGAGGACCACCGCAGCCTGGCCCAATGGGCCGCCAGCGTGCACATGACCGAGCGCACCCTGGCGCGCCACTGCCAGCGCGAGCTGGGCATGGGCCTGGGCGAATGGCGCCAGCGCATGCGCTACCTGCTGGCCATCGATGCGCTGGAGGCCGGCCTGAGCGTGCAGCAGATCGCCTATGACCTGGGCTACAGCACGCCCTCGGCCTTCATCGCCATGTTCCAGCGCGAGGCCGGCACCTCACCCGAACAATTCCGCCGCGAGTTCTGCATGCCGCCGTGAGGCTGTTGCGCCATCTGCCTGCAGCCCGGCCCAAGCCGCGAGATAATGCCGCCCGTGAAGCACGCCAGACCGCCGCTGGTGCAATCGTGGAAACACGGCACTGGAGGAACGTCCGGACTGCACAGGGCAGCGTAGCAGCTAACGGCTGTCCACCGTGAGGTGAGGATCAGAGCAACAGAGACGAGTTTGGACGGAACAATTCCCCCCCCGGGTGTTCTGTGGGTCGGCGAAAGCCGAACCGGATGGCGCAAGCCATACGGTCCATGCGCGAGCATGGAACCCACAGCCACCTTGGACGGGAACCGTCCAAGGTGAAACGGGCAATCTCTACGCGCAGCAATACCAAGTAGGCACACGTTGACGGGGCCCCCGGAGTGTGCGGGTAGGTAGCACCGAGCCGGGCGGCGACGCCCGGCCCAGATTAATGGCGGTCACATGCGGGCAACCGCGTGCACAGAATCCGGCTTATCGGCGCGCTTCACACTTTCTTTCATGCCCCGCCACCGGCGGGGCATTTTCATGGGCGGTTCAGAACTGGTATTTGGCCGTCAGCAGCAGCCTGCGCGGCACGCCGAAATAGTTGCCGCCGTTGTTCGTGCCCAGGGTCTCGAAGTAGCGGCGGTCGAACAGGTTGCTGACGTTCATCTGCAGGTCCAGCTGCCGGTTCACCCGATAGCCGATGACCAGGTCGGCCACGGCATAGGCGGACTGGCGGATTGCATAGCCTTCGGCGCTGGTCAGCGACTCGGACGTGGTGCGGCTCTGGTAGCGCAGGCCGCCGCCCACGCGCCATGCGCCCAGCTCGCCGCCCAGGTGGTACATGGCCGACAGCTTGAGCTGGTGGCGCGGCGTGTAGCTGGCATAGGGCGCGCCCTTGGCGCCTTCGGTGCTGTCGCTGGCGATCTCGGCCTGGGTGAAGGTATAGCCAAGGCCGGCGTTCAGGCGCGGCAGGATCTCGCCGCTGATGTCCACGTCCAGCCCCTTGCTCTTGACCTTGCCCACCGAGCGGTAGCAATTGGTCTTCACCGTGCAGGAGTTGATGTCCGCGATGGCCTGGGGCAGGTTGTCCTGCGTGGTGTTGAACACGGCAACGGCCAGGTTCACGCGCTCGTCCAGGTAGCTGCCCTTGAGGCCCAGCTCGAAGTTGCGGCCCTCCACCGGCGCCAGCATGCTGCCCGAGGCATCCAGAAAATCCTGCGGCCGGAAGATGCTGGTGTAGCTGGCATAGGCCGAGTAGGTCTTGCTGATGTCATAGGTCAGCGCGGCATAGGGCGTGGCATGGGCTTTCTCGCTGAATTCGCGCTCCCGGCTCCAGCTGCCCTGGCGCTGGACGTTGGTGAAGTCGTACCAGTCCAGGCGCGCGCCGGCGATCAGGTTCAGTGGCTCGGCCAGCAGGAAGCGGCCCGTGGCGTAGGCCGAGGTCAGCGTGGTCTTCTGGCGGCGCGTCCACAGGTCTTCGGCCAGCAGGCCGGAGCGGTCCAGCGAGTCGGGGTTCCAGGTATAGGGATCGACGCCATTGGCGATCAGCCATTCCCCCGTGGGCGACAGGTAGCTGTAGCCCTGGTCGCTCCAGCGGATGGTGCGTCGGCTGAGGCCGAAGGCCAGGTCATGCTCGCGGCCGAACAGGCGCACGGGGCCCTGGGCCGAGGCATCGAGGCTGAGCTGGCGCTTGTCGTAGTCGTACAGGCCGCCGGCCACGTCGTAGCGCGTGCGGCCCTGGTCGTCCAGGCCGCCCGAGACCAGGTAGGCGCCGTCCAGCGCGGACTTGGCCTGCAGGGCGCGCGCGGCCAGCCTGGCCTTCCAGCCGTTGTCGAAGCGGTGCTCCAGGTCGGCGAACAGGCTGACCTCCTTCTTGTCCCATTTGCTCCAGGAGGGCGAGAAACGCCTGGATCGCGCAATGTCGAGGAAGGAGCCATCGAAGCCCATGGGCACGCCCATCCATTGCGAGCCGGGGTTGTCTTCGTTCACATAGGAGCCGCCCACGCTCAGCGTGGTGTCGCGCCCCAGGTCGAACTCGGCGGTGCCGTACAGCAGCTGGCGGCGGCTGCTGTAGCCATCGATGAAGTGGTCGCGCGACTGGGCCGAGGCCACCACACGCCCGCGCGCCGAGCCGTCCTCGTTGAGGGCGCCGCCCACATCGACCTCGCCCACGGCCTGGTTCCAGCTGCCGCCGCGCAGGGTGACCGAGCGCTGGGTGGTGCGCGGCGCGCGCTTGCGCACGAAGTTGATGGTGCCCGAAGGGTCGCCCACGCCCGTCATCAGCCCCGTGGGGCCGCGCACCACTTCCACGTGGTCGTACATGGCCATGGTGTCGTAGGTGGAGGTGTCGGTTTCATACGAGACGGGCACGCCGTCCTGCAGGAAGGAGCCGATCACGAACCCGCGCGAGAAATAGCGCGCCCGGTCGTCGCTCCAGCGGTTGATGGTGATGCCGGTGGCGCTGTTGGCCACGTCGTCGATGGACAGCATGCCCTGGTCGTCCATCTTCTGGCGGGTGACCACGGTGAGGGACTGGGGCGTCTCGCGGATGGACAGCGGCAGCTTGGTCGAGGTGCTCATCAGCCCCGTGGTGTAGGAGCCCGAGCCCTCGGTGGTCGTGGTCTCGCCCACGGCGGACACCGTGACTTCGGGCAGGGCCACGGTGCCGGCGGGCTTTTCCACCACCAGCGTGCCCTCGTTCACATGGCCTTCCAGCCCGCTGCCGCGCAGCAGCCGGGCCACGGCGGCGGCGGTGCTCAGGCGCCCTTCCACGGCGGGCGCACGGCGGCCCTGCACGAGTTCAGGCGCGGCCAGCAGCTGCAGGCCAGCCTGGCGGGCCAGTTGAGCCAGCGCTTGGTCCAGCGGCTGGGCGGGAATGTGGAAGTCGGTGCTGGCGGCCGTGGCTGTGGCCGGTGCCGCCTGGGCCAGAGCGGCTGGAGACAGCTGCAGGGCCAGCAGCGCGATGCCCGCGGCAACGGCATGGTGGCGGGCAAGGCGGGAAGGCTTGGAGGGGAATGAAGACATGGAAGGTCCCGTGGCGGATCTGGGCAATGGCGATTCCCGGGCTGCGAATGCGTCGCGTTCCCGGGTCCTCATGCCTATACGAACGGGCGCAGACATTCCCTCACGCCTGGTGCGCATGCGCCGTGCATTCCGGGGCCATGGGCGCATCAGCGCATCAGCGCATCAGCTGCGGCGGCGGATGACCAGGGTGCGCCCGGTTCCCGGGCCCTGCTCCTTTTCCTGCACCTCTTCCTGCACGCTGACCGGCAGGGTGCGCGGCAGCATGCGCAGCCAGCCCTGGGCCGCCGCAATGCGCACGCGCCCCAGCACGGGCAGGGCGGCGGCGTCGGGCTCCACGCGCAGTGGCTGCAGGCTGTAGCGCTCCAGGCGGCGAGCGACCTCGGCCAGCGGCGTGTTCTGGAAGTCCAGCCAGCCTTCGCGCCAGGCGGCCACAGCCGCAACCGTTTGCACGGCGGCCGTCTGGCCTGGCGCCAGGCGCAGCATCTGGCCTGCACCCAGTTCATGCCGGGCGCCGCTGCCGTCGCGCACCTGCACGCGGCCCGCATCGACGGCGACCAGCACCGCATCGTCCTCCAGCGCCACCTCGAAGCGCGTGCCCAGCACGGTGACCTGTACGTCCGCCGCCTGGACCATGAAGGGCCGTTCCGTGTCGCGCGCCACGGCGAAGAAGGCGCTGCCGGCCAGCAGTCGCACCTGGCGGCGCGTGGCGTAGAAGTCCACCTCGGCGCGGCTGGCGGCGTCCAGCGTCAAGCTGCTGCCGTCGGGCAGGGTCTGGTTCAGCAGGCGGCCGGTGGCCGTGGCCAGTCGCACCTGGTACTGCGGCATCCACTGGCGCCAGGCCAGCCAGATCGCCGGGCTGCCGACACCCAGGCCCGCCATCCCCAGCAGGGTGGACAGGGCGCGGCGGCGGCCCGTGCGTGGTGCGGGTGCGGCGGTTTCTCCGCGCCAGCGGCGCAGCGAGGCTTCCACGCTGTCCATCGCGCGCATGACCTCGCGTTCCACGGTTTTGACCGAGACGCCGTGGCGCTCGGCCAGCTCGGCATGCGAGGCGCCCTCGATGCGGTCGGCCAGGAAGATGTCGCGGCAGCGCGCCGGCAGCTGCGCCAGGGCGCCTTCGACCCCGGCCAGGGCCTGGCGGTAGGAATGGGTGTCGGCCACATCGGGGCTGAGGAGGGAGGGCGGCTCGCCTTCCCTCGCGCTGGTGTCAAAGCGCTCGGCCGTGCGCTGGCCATGGCGCAGGTGGTCGATGGCGATGTTCTCCATCACCGCGTAGAGATAGGCGCGGCTGGCGCCTGGCGGACTGTCCGAAGCGGCGGGCGCATCGCTTTCGCCGCGCTGGCGTTCGGCCAGGCGTATCCAGGCGTCATGCACCAGGTCACGCGCGGCCTGCGGGCCGGCGCGGCGCGCCACGAAGCGCACCAGCTCGTGGTAGCTGTCCTGGAAGGTGCTTAGCAGGGAAGAAGAGGAAGAGGCGGGCGCAGGCATGCGGGAGGCCCGAAGGCAGCACGGGAATCCCGCATTCTATGAAATGATTCTCATTTGCCGAATGTGCTGCCCGCCGCGCACCCGGCAATGCCGGCCTAGAACCGCTCCCAGGGCATCAGGTAGCGCCACTGGCCTTCGGGCACCTTGGCCAGAGAGAGGCGGCCAATGCGCAGGCGGCGCAGGCTGACCACGCGCAGGCCCACTTCGGTGCACATGGCGTCGATCTCGTCGGGGGCGATGCCCTTGAGCGCAAAGCGCAGATGGTTCTCGTTCTGCCAGCTTACGCGGCAGGGTGGCAGCTGGCGCTTGCCGATCGGCAGGCCGGCCTTCATCAGCTCCAGGCCGTCCTCGTGGATCTGGCCCTCGACGCCGACGATGCATTCCTGCTCCAGCCACATGCCTTCCTCGCCCAGTTTGCGCGCCACGCGCTTGTCCTGGGTGTAGACGATGAGGCCGCTGGCCGGCAGCGGCAGGGGCAGGAAGGATTCCAGGTTCTTGAAATGCTGGGCCAGCACCAGCAGCGGCATGGGCGTGTCCACCTGGGCCATGCTGGCTTCGCCCAGCAGGGAGTGGGCGCTGCGCACCCGGCCATAGGGCCGGCCCTGGGTGTAGCCCGCAGGCTTGTTCATCAGCAGGGTGACGGGCGGCACGGCCTCGGGCTGGGCGCCGCTGCGCAGCGTGACCTGCTGCTCGGGGCGCACGCGCGTCTCGGGCAGTTGCACGACCTTGCCGTCCACCTGGACGTTGCCGGCGGTGATATGCAGTTCGGCCTCGCGGCGCGAGCATTGTTCCTGTTCGGCCAGGCGCTTGGCCAGGCGAACGCTTTCAGATTCAGACATGCGCGCAGCTTAACCAGATACCAGGCCCCGCGCGCGTCGTCGGTCATTGCCGGTCATTGCTGGTCATTGCCGCCCGCACAGCGCACGGATGCGCTCCACATGCGCCAGCAGCGAGCGCTCGGCAATCGGCCACAGCTGGGGCGGGGCGTCGTCATAGGCCAGCCGCACCCAGTCCTGCACGCTGCCGTCGGGCTGTTTTTGCATGGCGGCCAGCACCTTGGCCTCGCGCGCCAGCCGGTGGGCCTTGAGTTTGGCGATCGCCTGGCGCGCAAAGCCCAGCACATAGCCATGGGCCGGCAGGATGAAGCGCGCATCGTGCGCGGCGCACAGCGCGTCGAGCCTGTCCAGCGAATCGATGTAGTCGCGCATGTTGCCGTCAGGCGGATCGATGATGGTGGTGCTGCCATTGAGGATGTGGTCGCCGCTGAACAGCAGGGCGTCTTCCTCCAGCACAAAGCACACATGGTTGGCCGCATGGCCGGGCGTGAACACGGCTTGCAGGGTGTGGGTGGTGCCAGTTTGCGCATCCTGCAGCACGATGCGCTGGCCGTCGGTCAGTGCGTAGTCGGGGGTGAAGCGGCTGGCCGGCCGGGCCGTGGGCGCCGAGGGCAGGCCGCCAATGGCGGGCCTGGGCCTGCCGGCCTGCACCGCCAGCGCCTGCAGCAGCGCGGCGCCCGGCGAGTGGTCGGCATGGGAGTGCGTGCACAGGATGTGGCGTATGTCGCCGCCCGCCGCATCGAACAGGCGCTGCACATGGGCGGCATCGGCCGGGCCGGGGTCGATGGCGGCGTAGCCCGTGGCGGCATCGCCCACCAGATAGCTGTTGGTGCCGGGGCCGGTCATCACGCCGGGGTTGGGTGCCGTCAGGCGCAGCAGGTTCTTGCGCAGTGGCACGGCGCGCTCGCTCTGCCAGTCCAGCGTGTGCAGGATCTGGCCGTCCGGGCAGACCATTTCCAGCTCGCCGAAGGGGGCCTCGTCCTCCATGTGGCGGGCTTCCTTGCCATTGAGAAAGCCGGTGCGCGGGCAGCACTGCCACAGCGGCTGCTCGCCTTGCAGGGCGGCGAACACGGCTTCGGTGCCCGCGAAGCGGCTGAGCCGGTCCAGCGTGCGGATGGTGGGGAAGATCATGGGGAAGCTGCCCGCGCGGTGGCGCTCCAGCGCTTCCTGCGGGCGCACCCAGATGGGCTCGAACTGTTCCGACCCGTCGGCGTCGGGTTCCTGGTCTTCGGGCATGCGCGCCACGAAGAAGGGCACATCGAAGCGCCGGGGCTGGTCGCGGTCGGCCGTCCAGTGGGCCAGGTACCACAGCGCATCCACGGCCAGGCGCAGGCCGCGTGCCTCGCACTGGGGCACCAGCGGCGCCTTGCGGTCCAGCGTGGCCAGTTCGGCGGCAGATACCGGCCGGCCCTGGGCGTCGTGGGCCAGCAAAATGCCGAGCTCCTCGAAGGTCTCGCGCAGGCCGGCGATGGCCTGGGTGATGCGCAGTCCGTCGCCAGCCTGGGCCGGGCGGGTGCTGGCGCGGGCATGGGCGGCCTCGGCCGCGTCCTGGGCCTCGATGCCGCCGCCCGGGAAGACATAGGCGCTGGGCACGAAGCTGGCCTTGGGCGAGCGCCGCGTCATCAGCACCTCCAGCCCCTGGCCATCGGCGCGGTCGCGCAGCAGCAGGACGGTGGAGGCCTTGAGCGTGTCTACAGGCTGGCGCTGGGGGTGCAGGAGCTGGCTGGGGCGGGTCATGGGGGCATTATGCGGATTGGCCCGCCCGCCGCTGTTGCGCAAGAGACGCAAGTACTGCTGCGGGGCATGGCCCCGGATTGCGCCATGAGGCTGCCGTGCAGGGGATAATCGCCGGATGCAGATCCGCTTTACCAAGATGCAGGGCGCTGGCAACGATTTCGTGGTCCTCGACGAAACCGCCGGCCCGCTGGGCCTGAGCGCAGCCCAGTACCGCTTCCTCGCCCATCGCCAATTCGGCGTGGGCGCCGACCAGATCCTCACGGTGCGGCCCTCGCCCGCCGAAGGCATCGATTTCGAATATGTGATCCACAACGCCGACGGCGGAGAGGTCGAGCAGTGCGGCAACGGCGCGCGCTGCTTTGCGCGCTATGTGCACGACAAGGGCCTGACCGGCAAGTCCGTCATCCGCGTGCAGACGCTGGCCGGCCTCATCGCCCCCGAGCTGCATGCCGATGGCCGCGTCACCGTGGACATGGGCCAGCCCGTGCTGGACCCCTCCCTGGTGCCCTTCAATAGTGCAGACCTTGTGCCCCGCCCGCTGGGTGCGGCGCAGCAATGGCCCCTGCAGCTGGGCGACGAGGCCACGGTCTGGATCGCCCCCGTTTCCATGGGCAACCCGCATGCGGTGCAACTGGTGGACGATGTGGACCACGCCCCCGTGGCCACCTGGGGCCCGCTGATCGAGCGCCATGCGCGCTTTCCCCAGCGCGTCAATGCGGGATTCATGCAGATCGTCGATCGCGGCCAGATCCGGCTGCGTGTTTACGAGCGCGGTGCCGGCGAGACGCTGGCCTGCGGCACGGGCGCCTGCGCGGCCGTGGTGGCCGGCATTCGCTGGGGGCTGCTCGACGCGCGCGTCGATGTGCACACCCGCGGCGGCCGGCTGACCATCGAGTGGGACGGCGGCGCGGTGCGCATGACCGGCCCCGCAGAGTTTGTTTTTGAAGGACAGATCGAGGTTCCCGACCAGCCATGAACAGCACTACCGATATCGCCGTCACCGAAGAGACGATTGCCGACTACCTGCTGAACCATCCGGAATTCTTCGAGCGCCACGCCGAGATGCTCGCGCGTGTGCAGCTGGTCAGCAGCCACAGCCCGCGCACCGTCAGCCTGCAGGAACGCCAAGCCGAGATGCTGCGCGAGAAGATCAAGGGCCTGGAGCACCGCATCATGGACATGATGCGCCACAGCAGCGAGAACGCCTCCATCGGCGACAAGCTGCATGCCTGGAGCTGCGCCCTGGCCAAGGTCCAGGACCTGCGCGAGCTGCCCCACGCGCTCACGGCCAGCCTGCAGCATGTCTTCGAGGTGCCCCAGGTGGCCCTGCGCCTGTGGAACGTCTCCGGCGCCCAGACCAGCAGCATCTACACCATGGGCGTCAGCGAGGACGCCAAGTCCTTTGCGGCGTCGCTGACCATGCCGTTTTGCGGCCCCAACATGGGCTTCGAGCCCGGCGGCTGGCTGGTCGATCCCGATGCGGCCCAGTCCCTGGCCCTGCTCACGCTGCATGACGGCGACAGCATCAACCCCGCCAATGCCTTCGGCATGCTGGTGCTGGGGTCTCCCGATCCGCTGCGCTTCGAGGCCACCATGGGCACGGAATTCCTCTCGCGCATCTCGGCCCTGGCCAGCGCGGCCCTGTCGCGCATGCGGCCCGTGCCGCTGACCCTGGCGCGCGGCTGACCGGCTGAAAGCCCATGCCGGGAGCATCGGACAGGGACGGGCTCCCGGAAGGCGATCTTCCGGCAGAGGATCTGGCGGCAGAGAACCTGGCGATGCTCCCCGCCGCCGTCCATGCCTATCTGGAGCATGTGCGCGTGCAAAAGCGCCTGGCCGACCGCACCTGCGCACTCTATGCGCTGGACATGGCCCGGCTTTGCACCATGGCCCGCGACGCCGGCCAGGAGCTGCTGGCGCTGCAGCCCGCCCACATCCGCCGCTTCGTGGCCCAGATGCATTCCCGGGGCCGCAGCCCGCGCGGCATTGCGCTCATCCTGTCTGGCTGGCGCAGCTTCTTCCGCTGGGCAGCTCAGCAATCGCTGGTGCCCTTCAATCCCGTCGAGGGCGTGCGCGGTCCCAAGGCCCCCAAACCCCTGCCCAAGGCATTGGGCGTGGATGACGCCGTGCAGCTGGCCGCCTTCAGCAACGGCGACGCCGACCCCTGGATCGAGGCACGTGACGCCGCCATCACCGAACTGCTCTACAGCTGCGGCCTGCGCGTGGGCGAGCTGGTGGGCCTGGACGTGGCGCCCGGCCAGGACACGCAGCGCCAGGGCCGTGGCTGGATAGATTTGCAGGCCGCCGATGCCCATGTGCAGGGCAAGGGCGGCAAGCGGCGCACCGTGCCCGTGGGCGCCGCCGCGCTGCAGGCGCTGCAGCGCTGGCTGGCCTTGCGGGACACGGGCCTGGCTGGCGCGGCGGCCCAGGCGGCGCGGCAGGAGCCGGCGCTGTTCATTGGCCGGCGTGGCGAACGCCTGGGCGCGCAGTCGGTCTGGGCGCGGCTGCGCCAGCGCGGCCAGCAGGCCGGCCTGTCGGCCGGTGTCCATCCCCATGTGCTGCGGCATTCGTTTGCCAGCCACATGCTGCAGTCCAGCGGCGACCTGCGCGCCGTGCAGGAATTGCTGGGCCACGCCAGCATCTCGACCACGCAGATCTACACGCGCCTGGATTTCCAGCATCTGGCCCAGGCCTACGAGAGCGCCCATCCGCGCGCGCGGCGCCAGAGCGGGGACGGCAGCGACAGTGGCGATGGCAATGGAGATAGCGATGAAAAGGGCGGCCTCGGATAAAAAAGGCCAAGCCCTCTGGCAAAACGGCACTTGACAGGCTCGCTAAACTTATTCGGAACGTCTTTTCGACAAGGCCCGTCCATGGTGGACGGGCCTTGCCGCTTCCCTTTGCTGAATTTTCTGAAAGCAATTCCATGGCACTGATTCCCGTCACCATCCTCACCGGCTTCCTGGGCTCGGGCAAGACCACGCTGCTCAAGCGCGTGCTCAGCGAGTCCCACGGCATGAAGATCGCCGTGATCGAGAACGAGTTCGGCGAAGAGAACATCGACACCGACATCCTCAGGACGGAGTCCAAGGAGCAGATCCTGCAGATGAGCAACGGCTGCATCTGCTGCACCATCCGCGAAGACCTGCGCGAAACCCTGCAGCTGCTGGCCGCCAAGCGCCGCAAGGGCCTGGTGGAGTTCGACCGCATCGTGATCGAGACCACGGGCCTGGCCGATCCCGGCCCCGTCGCCCAGACCTTCTTCATGGACGACGAGATCGCCGAGACCTATCTGATCGACTCCATCCTCACCCTGGTCGATGCCAAGCACGCCAACCAGCAGCTGGACGACCGCCAGGAGGCGCGCCGCCAGGTGGGCTTTGCCGACCAGCTGTTCCTGTCCAAGACCGACCTGGTCAGCGAGGACGAGAAGAACGCGCTCATCCACCGCCTCAAGCACATGAACCCGCGCGCGCCCATCCGCGCCGTGCATTTCGGCGAAGTGCCCCTGAACGAAGTCTTCGACCTGCGCGGCTTCAACCTCAATGCCAAGCTGGACATCGATCCCGACTTCCTCAAGGAAGACGACCACGACCACGGACATGACCATGGCCACAAGCATGAGCATGACGAGCACTGCGGCCACGACCATGGCCATAAGCACGACGAGAACTGCGGGCACGACCACGCCCATGACCACGAGCACGGCGAGCACTGCAAGCATCCGCACCACCATCACCACGATGACGACGTCAAGAGCTTCGTCTACCGTGCCGACCGGGCCTTTGACCCTGCCCGCCTGGAGGACTTCCTGGGCGCCATCGTCAACATCTACGGCCCGCGCATGCTGCGCTACAAGGGCGTGCTGAACATGCAGGGCACGGAGCGCAAGGTCATTTTCCAGGGCGTGCACCAGCTCATGGGCAGCGACCTGGGACCGCAGTGGGCCGAGGGCGAAAAGCGCCAGAGCAAGATGGTCTTCATTGGCATCGACCTGCCCCAGGACATCTTCCTGCAGGGCCTGGAGCAGTGCCTGGTCTGAGTTTTTTGTGAACCTTTGTGGGCAATCGGATGGCTTTTTGCTGACATCTGAATGACACAGGGGCCGCCCGCATGCGTGGGCGGCCCCTTTGCATTCCTGTGGGGTATGTGCAACGGCTTGCGCTCCTGTAGAGCATCGATACAATCGCGCCCCTGAAGAGAGCCCCCAAGCCCAATGGACTGCCCCGCAGGGGTCGCCCATACCGTGAGGAGACAGCAAGTGAGCGCCGAATCCAGCAAGAAGCCGTCAGTGGCCGCACCGGCCCCGGCTGCAAGCCAGAAGGCCGCGGTCCGCACTGCGGTCGGCGTTGCCGACCTGGTGTCCCTTGCTGACCGCAAAAGGGCTCTTTGCACGCACGGCCGCCGCACGGCCTGGATTGCCGCACCCCGCCGCACGGGGAAGCCGGCAGGTTCCGCAACTGCGGCGATCGGCTGTCCTACACGGCATTCGACCCGGGCGCCCCGATTGACAGTACCATCCATGGCCCCGTCCGAAGCCCTCGGCGCGGACTAAGTTAGCGAAACCAACACTATGCCTACCACTACGCAAACGCCTTCGTCGGGATCGACGAAACGAGACCCCAAGCTGGCCAATGCCTGGAAGACCAAGTCGGTGGAAGAACTGACGGATGCCGAAGTGCTGGCCATGTCGGATGACGAATACATGAATGAGAAGCAGATGGCGTTCTTCCGCCTCAAGCTGCTCACTCTCAAGCACGACATGCACACCAACGCGGGTGAGACGGCAGAAAACCTGCGCGAGGACACCGTGGTGGTTCCCGATCCGGCCGACCGCGCCACCATCGAGGAAGAGCATGCGCTGGAACTGCGCACGCGCGACCGCGAACGCAAGCTGCTCAAGAAGATCGAGCAATCCATTGCACGCATCGACGCAGGCGACTACGGCTACTGCGACGAGACCGGCGAGCCCATCGGCGTGGGCCGCCTGCTGGCCCGCCCCACGGCCACGCTGTCGCTGGAAGCCCAGCAGCGCCGTGAGCTCAAGCAGAAGATGTATGGGGATTGAGTTGCAGCAACGGCCAGCAGGCCGTTGGTGCTAATCTGACTCGCCATGGCAAAAGAAGAGAGCAGCAAATCGGGGGGGTTGTTGTCCAAGGTGGTGCGCTTTGTGCGCCACCCTACGGTCAATTGGTCCGACCTCGACGGCCTGGACGGGGAGCAGGAAAGCCAGTACAGCAAGCAGGCGCTCAAGGAAATGATCGAGCGCAAGCGCCGCAACGATTTCGTGCGCAAGCGCGAGTTCGACCAGCTGCGCCGCCTGCGCCAGGCCGAGCTGCAACAGGCCTCCAGGCCGGGCAGCGCACCGGTCGGTGTGCCCGGCCCCGCCGCGCAGGGCTCGCAATTTCTCAGCAGCCTGCTGAGCTCCAAATCCTCCGGTGAACGCGCCGTCACGCTCAAGAAGATCGACGAGATCGAGGCCCAGATGTCCCAGCAATGGTGGCGGGGCAAGCAGGCGGCCGATGCAACCACCATTCCCATGGCGCTGCCAGCGGGCGGCAACCCCGCTCCGGCCTCGTTTCGCAAGCAGCCGCCGCCGTCTGGGCAGATTCCCATGCTCAGCGACGTGGTGCCGCCGGCCATTGCCTCGGCCGGCGACGTGGCGGCCTTTGCCACCACCTTGCCCATGAGCCTGGCACCTGCGCCGCAGGTGCCCTCCGTCTCGACGGCTCCCATTATTGACCCCATGCCCATGGCCCGCCCCCTGCGGCCATTGGAGGGGGCGACCGATTTCCTGCCGGCCTTCGCGGCCACCGAGGTCTCTCCGCCGCAGCCCATGGACATGGTGCCGCCCTGCTTCGTGGTGTTCGAGCACGATCCCGACCTGGAAGAGCCGGCCATCCTCTTTGCCAATGGCGATGTGGATGGCGCCGAGCAGGGCATGCTGGAGCTGATCGACCGGCGCGATGTTCCCGCGCAGCTGCCGGTCTGGCTGGCCTTGCTGGACCTGTACCGTGCGGCCGACCGCCCGCTGCAGTTCGACAAGGCGGGCATCGAATTCGCGGCGCGCTTCGGCCGCTCCGCTCCCCAATGGTTTGCGATGCCGCAACAGCGCACCGCCCCCGTGGTGTCCATGCCGGGCGCAGCGGCCGGGCGTGGCTGGCGCTGGAGCGCACCTGCACAGATCACGCCGAGTGCCGTGACGGCGCTGAAGGCCTCCCAGGCCAAGGCTTCCAGTCCCTGGAGCCTGGACTGGGCTGCCGTGGCCGGCATCGACGATGCGGCGGCCACGCCCCTGGAGGCGCTGCTGCAGCAATGGGCGGGCTCGCAGGGCGTGTTCGTGCTGCTCAATGCGGACCGGCTGCTGGTGCTGCTGGGCACGCTGGCTCCCTCGGGCGATTCCAGCGTGGATACGCTGTGGTGGCGGTTGCGCATGGCGGTGCTGCGTTTGATGAACCGGCAGGATGATTTCGAGCTGGTGGCGCTGGACTACTGCGTCACCTACGAGGTCTCGCCTCCCTCGTGGGTGGACCCGGTCTGCCAATGCCTGACGCAAGCCGTCGAAACCGAGGGCGCGGATGCGCCCCTGCAGGCAGGCATTGCTGCCACGGCGGACGCCGTGCGATTTGCGCTGGCCGGCACCATTGAAGGCGATGCCTCCACCTGGCTTGACCCGGTGCAGGATGGGGCCAGCCTGGGCGAGCCCGTGTTCATCGACTGCACCCAACTGGTGCGCATGGACTTTGCGGCAGCCGGCTCCGTGCTCAACTGGGCTGCCCACATGCAGTCGCTGGGCCATGTGCTGCAGTTCGGCCAACTGCACCAGCTGGTGGCGGTGTTCTTCAATGTGATCGGCATCCAGGAGCACGCGCAGGTCACTCCACGGCGGGACTGATCCTGCCGCGCG
Organism: Delftia sp. RIT313; assembly: GCF_000632165.1. Taxonomy (NCBI): domain Bacteria; kingdom Pseudomonadati; phylum Pseudomonadota; class Betaproteobacteria; order Burkholderiales; family Comamonadaceae; genus Delftia; species Delftia sp. RIT313. Next base: position 29,568 of record NZ_JFYT01000045.1, read on the forward strand.
GCGGCTGCGCCACACCCCTTCCGGCAGGACGGCGCGCTCGCCGCGAAGAGCGCGTGGGCATTCTTTGAGCAGACCCTTGAGAAGGCCGCCTTCGCCCTCATCTGGCACCGCTATGGAACAGTATCACGGCACCACCATCATCAGCGTGCGCCGGCAGACCCCCGAAGGCGTGCAGGTCGCCATCGGCGGCGATGGCCAGGTCACATTGGGCAACATCGTCGTCAAGGGCACCGCGCGCAAGGTGCGCAAGCTCTACCACGGCAAGGTGCTTGCCGGCTTTGCCGGCGCCACGGCAGACGCCTTCACGCTGTTCGAGCGCTTCGAGGCCAAGCTGGAAAAGCACCAGGGCCACCTGACGCGCGCAGCCATCGAGCTGACCAAGGACTGGCGCACCGACCGCGTGCTGCGCCGTCTGGAGGCCATGCTGGCCGTGGCCGACGCATCCGCCTCGCTGATCATCACCGGCAACGGCGACGTGCTGGAGCCCGAGCAGGGCATCGTGTCCATCGGCTCGGGCGGCGCCTACGCGCACTCTGCGGCCAAGGCGCTGCTGACCAATACCGAGCTGTCGGCCGAGGAGATCGTGCGCAAGTCGCTGGCCATTGCCGGCGAGCTGTGCATCTACACCAACATGCACCACACGGTCGAGACGCTCTGACACCCGCGCGGCGCCGGCTCGCCCAGCAGGCCGGCGATCGAAACGCACGGCATTGAAACTCACAGTCGCCAGCGGCCAGGCAACGGGGCTGGCGGCGCAATGCATCGAATACACACCATGTCCTCTGCCATGACCCCCCAGGAGATCGTCTCCGAACTGGACCGTCACATCGTCGGCCAGGCTGGCGCCAAGCGCGCCGTGGCCATCGCGCTGCGCAACCGCTGGCGCCGCCAGAACGTGGCCGACGGCCTGCGGCAGGAGATCACGCCCAAGAACATCCTCATGATCGGCCCCACAGGCGTGGGCAAGACCGAGATCGCGCGCCGCCTGGCGCGGCTGGCCGATGCGCCCTTCATCAAGGTCGAGGCCACCAAGTTCACCGAAGTGGGCTACGTGGGCAAGGACGTGGATGCCATCATCCGCGACCTGGCCGAGGTGGCCGTCAAGCAGACGCGCGAGGCCGACATGAAGAAGCTGCGCCTGCGCGCCGAAGACGCGGCCGAGGACCGCATCCTTGACGTGCTCGTGCCCCAGGCCCGCAGCGGCGAGGTGGCCGCCGACAACACGGCACGCCAGGTTTTCCGCAAGAAGCTGCGCGAGGGCCAGCTCGACGACAAGGAAATCGAGATCGATGTCGCCGACGCGCCGCCCCAGGTGCAGATCATGGGTCCCCAGGGCATGGAAGAGATGGCCGAGCAGCTGCGCGGCATGTTCAGCCACATGGGCCAGGAAAAGCGCAAGACGCGCAAGCTGCGCATTGCCGAAGCCATGAAGCTGCTGACCGACGAGGAAGCGGCAAAACTGGTCAACGAGGAAGACGTGCGCACCCGCGCCATCGCCAATGCCGAGCAGAACGGCATCGTCTTCATTGACGAGATCGACAAGGTGGCCACGCGCCAGGAAACCAGCGGCTCCGACATCTCGCGCCAGGGCGTGCAGCGCGACCTGCTGCCCCTGGTCGAAGGCACCAGCGTCTCCACCAAGTACGGCGTGGTCAAGACCGACCACATCCTGTTCATCGCCTCGGGCGCCTTCCACCTGTCCAAGCCCAGCGACCTCATCCCCGAGCTGCAGGGGCGCTTCCCGATCCGCGTGGAGCTGGACTCGCTGTCGGTCCAGGACTTCGAGGCCATCCTCACCCAGACCCATGCCTCCCTGGTCAAGCAGTACCAGGCGCTGCTGGCCACCGAAGGCGTCACGCTGGAATTCACGCCCGAAGGCATTACCCGGCTCGCCGGCATCGCCTTCGATGTCAACGAGCGCACCGAGAACATCGGCGCGCGCCGCCTGTCCACCGTGCTCGAGCGCCTGCTGGACGAGGTCAGCTTCGACGCGGCCAATCTGTCGGGCCAGACCATCTCCATCGACGCGGCCTACGTGGACCAGCGTCTGCAGTCCCTGAGCCAGGACGAAGACCTGTCGCGCTTCATCCTCTGAAACGGGCCGGCTGCCGCGCAGCCGCCACCGAAGTGACTGCCCGCATTGCCGGGCAGTCACTTTTTGTAGGAGGGTTGCCCGAGTTGCAACCGGTCGCCAGCGAATTGAATCGTTGCAATTGCGTGCAGGCTTTGAGAGATCACTTGCAGTCAGTCCTCTAAGTACTTGTAAAGCCAGGGATTTTTGTCACCACTCACATTGCATTCGGCTTCTAAGTTGTTGATTTCATTGCAAATAATTGTCCATTCCCGGGTTGTGAAACACCAAATTGCTGCTACAGTGCAAAAAAGTGCAATTAAGTGGTGAAAGTTGCCTTTGTGCCCCGATTTCCGGGACGCGATGGCTCCAACCGACCGGGGTGACTGACCGTGTTTCAAGGGGCGTCCTCGCTGAATCTCGATGGAAAGGGGCGGCTGTCTGTGCCGACCCGGCATCGTGACGCCCTTGTGGCCATGGCCCAGGGCCAGGTCACCCTCACCAAACATCCCCACGGTTGCCTGATGCTGTTCCCGCGCACGGAGTGGCTGCAGTTTCGCGAGCGGATCGCGCAGCTGCCCATGTCGGCGCAGTGGTGGAAGCGCATCTTCCTGGGTAACGCCATGGACGTGGACATGGATGCCACCGGCCGCGTGCTGGTGTCGCCCGAGCTGCGTGAAGCCGTGGGTCTGACCAAGGAGGTCGTGCTGCTGGGCATGGGTAACCATTTCGAGCTGTGGGACAAGGCCACTTATGAGGCACATGAAGCGAAGGCCATGCAGGAAGAAATGCCTGCGGCCTTCCAGGATTTTGCTTTCTAGGAAAGAGGCGTTTTCTTGAATCAGCCGTTGCAACACATCACCGTTTTGCTCGACGAGGCCGTCGATGCGCTGCTGGACGGCGCCGCACAGCCCGTTGCCGGGCAATGGGTGGACGCGACCTTCGGGCGAGGCGGGCATTCCCGGCGCATCCTGCAGCGGCTGGGGCCGGATGGGGCCTTGCTGGCGTTCGACAAGGACCCGGACGCGATCGAAGAGGCAGCGCGCATCACCGATGCGCGTTTTTCGATTCGGCACGAAGGGTTTCGCCACCTCAGCGAGCTGCCGGCCGGCAGCGTGCAGGGCGTGCTGATGGACCTGGGCGTGAGCTCTCCCCAGATCGACAACCCCGAGCGTGGCTTCAGCTTCCGCTTCGAGGGTCCGCTGGACATGCGCATGGACACCACGCGCGGCCAGAGCGTGGCGGACTGGCTGGCGGAAGCCGATGCCCAGCAGATTGCGGAGGTGATACGTGACTACGGCGAAGAACGGTTTGCTGGCCCCATTGCAAAGGCGATTGTTGCTCGGCGCGAAAGCCAGGGGCCCCTTCGCAACACCGCGGAGCTTGCCGAGCTCGTGGCTGGCGCGGTCCGGACCCGCGAGGCTGGGCAGAACCCAGCGACACGCACATTCCAGGCTCTTCGGATTTTCATCAATGCCGAGCTTGAAGAGCTCGAACAGGCGCTAGAGGCCAGCCTGCGCGTGCTGGCGCCGGGCGGACGCCTGGTGGTGATCAGCTTCCACTCGCTGGAGGACCGCATCGTCAAGCAGTTCATCGCCAAGCACTCCAAGGAAGTCTATGACCGGCGCGCACCCTTTGCCGTGCCCACGCCCATGCGCCTTGAAGCGCTGGGCCGCATCAAGCCCAGCGAGGCCGAGGTCGCCGCCAATGCGCGCTCGCGCTCGGCCGTGATGCGCGTGGCCCGCCGCACCGGGGTGCCTGCATGAAGCGCATGCACCGTCTGGCGCAAGAGGAGGGCGTGGCATGCTGCGCCTGAACCTCGTGCTGCTGCTGGCGGTGATGGCCAGCGCCATCTTCCTGGTGCACAACCAGTACGAATCGCGCCGCCTGTTCACCGAACTGGACCGCGCCGTGGCCGAGTCGCGCCGCCTGGCCACCGAGCAGCAGCGCCTGCAGGTGGAAAAGCGCGCCCAGGCCACGCCACAGCGCATCGAGGTCATGGCGCGCGAGCGCCTGCAGATGAAGCCGGCCACGCCGGCCATCGCCCAGTACGTCAATGACGATGCGCGCACCGGAGTGGCTCCATGACGCGCAGCGTGCTCTACACCTCCAGCCCCTTGCTGGCGTCCAAGACACCCCTGTGGCGCAGCAAGATGATCGTGGCCATGCTGGGCCTGGGCTTTGTCGGCCTGGGTGCACGCGCGGCCTACGTGCAGGTGTTCGGCAACGACTTCTTCCAGCGCCAGGGCCAGGTGCGCTTTGCGCGCACGCTGGAGCTGCCGGCCAACCGCGGCCGCCTGCTGGACCGCAATGGACTGATCCTGGCCTCCAGCGTGCCGGCCGCCAGCATCTGGGCCATTCCCGAAGATGTCGAGCAGGATGACCCCGAGGTCAAGGCCAAGCTCAAGCAGCTGGCCGTGCTCATGGAGATGCCGCTGCCCGCGCTGATGGAAAAGCTGGCCGACGAGGACAAGACCTTCGTCTGGATCAAGCGCCAGCTCGACTGGGACATTGGCCAGCAGATCCATGCCCTCAACATCAAGGGCATCTACCAGCGCAAGGAATACAAGCGCCAGTACCCGGAAGGCGAATCGGCCGCCCACATCGTGGGCTTCACCAATGTGGAAGACCATGGCCAGGAAGGCATGGAGCTGGCCTTCGACAAGGAGCTCGGCGGCAAGCCCGGCTCGCGCCGCGTGATCAAGGACCGCCTGGGCCGCGTGGTCGAGGGCGTGGGCGAGGAAGTGCCGCCTCAGGACGGCCGCGACATCCAGCTGTCCGTGGACAGCAAGGTCCAGTACTTCGCCTACCAGAAGCTCAAGGAGCAGGTCATCGCGCACAAGGCCAAGGCGGGCAGCGTGGTGGTCATGGATGCGCACACCGGCGAACTGCTGGCCCTGGCCAACTACCCCAGCTACGTGCCCGACAAGCGCAAGAACCTGACGGGCGAGCAGCTGCGCAACCGCGCCATCACCGACACCTTCGAGCCCGGCTCGACCATGAAGCCCATCACCATCGGCCTGGCGCTGGAGTCGGGCCGCTTCAAGCCGGAAACGCCCATCGACACCACGCCGGGCCGCGTCAACGTCACGGGCTCGACGATTTCCGACACCCACAACTACGGCCTGCTCACCGTGGCCGGCGTGATCCAGAAGTCCAGCAACGTGGGCACGACCAAGATCGCGCTGCAGATGCCGGCCAAGGAAATGTGGGAAACCTTCTCGGCCGTGGGCTTCGGCCAGAAGCCGCAGATATCCTTCCCCGGCGCCGCCAGCGGTCGCCTGCGTCCCTACAAGACCTGGAGGCCGGTGGAGCAGGCCACCATGGGCTATGGCTACGGCCTGTCCGCCAGCCTGCTGCAGATGACGCGCAGCTACACCGTCTTTGCCAACGGCGGGCGCGTGATCCCGGCCACCATGGTCAAGACCGACGAGCCGCCCGTGGGCGTGCCCGTGTTCTCTCCGCGCACGGCCAATGAAGTGCGCAAGATGCTGGCCCTGGCGGCCGGCCCCGGCGGCACGGGCCAGCGCGCCCAGACCATCGGCTACTCGGTGGGCGGCAAGTCGGGCACGGCCCGCAAGCAGCAGGGCAAGGGCTATGCAGCCGGCAAGTACCGCGCTTGGTTCACGGGCATGGCGCCCATCGAGAACCCGCGCATCATCGTCGCCGTGATGGTGGACGAGCCCAGTGCAGGCACCATCTACGGCGGCACCGTGGCGGCACCCGTGTTCAGTGAAGTGGTGCAGCAGACGCTGCGCCTGATGGGCGTGCAGCCCGATATGGAAGTCAAGCCCTTGATCGTCGCCAACCCCGTGGAGGAGCCCTCGCTATGAGTTCCTCCCAAGCCCTGCGGGTGCTGTCCACGGCCACCGAGGCTGTCCAATGGCTGGCCGCCCGCCTGCAAGGCAGCGGCACGCTGCAGACCGACAGCCGCAAGGTCCGGCCCGGCGACGCCTTCATCGCCTGGCCCGGCGCGGCCACCGATGGCCGCGCCCATGTGGCCTCGGCCCTGGAGCGCGGTGCCATGGCCTGCCTGGTCGAAGCGCAGGGCGTCGAAGCCTTCGGTTTTTCCGGCGAGCACATCGCGGCGCTGCCCGGCCTCAAGGCCGCCACGGGCCTGATCGCCGACCAGTGGTTCCAGCATCCCAGCGCCCAGATCGACGTGCTGGCCGTGACCGGCACCAACGGCAAGACCACCACCGCCTGGTGGCTGGCGCACGCGCTGGCCCAGGTGAAGCTGCAGGAACGCAGCGGCTGCGCCCTGGTGGGCACGCTGGGCGTGGGCATTCCGCCCGCCATGGAATCCACGGGCATGACCACGCCCGACCCGGTGCGGCTGCAGCGCGCGTTCCGCGAGTACGCCGATGCGGGCCTGGCGGCCTGCGCCATCGAGGCCTCGTCCATCGGCATCGTCGAGCACCGGCTGGACGGCACGCGCATCCGCGTGGCGCTGTTCACCAATTTCACGCAGGACCACCTCGACTACCACGGCAGCATGCAGGCCTACTGGGATGCCAAGGCCGCGCTGTTCGACTGGCCCGGCCTGCAGGCCGCCGTCGTCAATGTGGACGACGTGCATGGCGCACGCCTGTGGGCCACGCTGCAGTCGCGCAAGCAGCCTGCCGCGCTCGACGTCTGGAGCATTTCCATGGAAGGCGCGGCGCGCCTGCAGGCCAAGGACATTGCGCTGGGTGCCGAGGGCTTGAGCTTCACCGTGATCGAGGCCGGCCACAGCCTGCGCATGCACACGCGCATGGTGGGCCAGTACAACGTATCCAACCTGCTGGGCGTGCTGGCCGCGCTGCGCTGCCTGGGCCTGACCCTGGACCAGGCCGTCGCCGCTTGCGCCCACCTGGAGCCCGTGCCCGGCCGCATGCAGCAGATCGTCCAGCCCGGCCAGCCGCTGGTGGCCGTGGACTACGCCCACACGCCCGATGCGCTGGACAAGGCCCTGCGTGCCCTGCGCCCGGCCGCCGAGCAGCGCCGTGGCCGGCTGTGGTGCGTGTTCGGCTGCGGCGGCGACCGCGATGCCACCAAGCGGCCGCTCATGGGGCAGGCCGCCCAGAAGAATGCCGACTGTGTGCTGGTCACCAGCGACAACCCGCGCAGCGAAGTGCCCGACCGCATCATCGACCAGATCCTGGCCGGCATGCAGCCGGGCGAGAACCTGCAGTCCCAGGCCGATCGCGCAGCGGCCATCGCCCAGGCGATTGCGCACGCCAGCGAACGCGACGTGGTGCTGATCGCCGGCAAGGGACATGAGGACTACCAGGAGACGGCAGGCCAGCGCCATCCGTTCTCCGACATGGCCGAGGCGCACAAGGCGCTGGCGGCCCGCGAAGGAAAGAAGCGGTCATGATGACCTTGCAACAAGCGCTGGAGCTGATCCAGTCGCATATCCCCCAGGCACGGCTGGTCGGCAACGGCCAGGCCGTGCTCACGCGCGTGCACACCGACACCCGCACGCTGCAGGCCGGGGATCTGTTCGTCGCCTTGAAGGGCGAGCGTTTCGATGCCAACCAGTTCCTGGCCCAGGCCCGCGAGGCCGGCGCTGCCGCAGCCCTGGCCCATGGCGGCCTGGAGGCCGCAGGCCTGTCCGGCATCGAGGTGCCCGATTCGCTGGCCGCCCTGGGCGCGCTGGCCACGGCCTGGCGCGCGCGCTTTGCGCTGCCGCTGATTGCCGTTACCGGCAGCAACGGCAAGACCACGGTCACGCAGATGGTGGCCTCCATCCTGCGCGCCCATGCGGGCGAGGCGGCCCTGGCCACGCGCGGCAACTTCAACAACTCCATCGGCCTGCCGCTGAGCCTGATGCGCATGACCGCCCAGCACCGCGTGGCCGTGCTGGAGATGGGCATGAACCATCCCGGCGAGATTGCCGAGCTGGCCGCCATCGGCCAGCCCACGGTGGCCCTGGTCAACAACGCGCAGCGCGAGCACCAGGAATTCATGCACACGGTCGAGGCCGTGGCGCGCGAGAACGGCAGCGTGCTGCTGTCCCTGCCCGCCGACGGCGTGGCCGTGTTCCCGGCCGGCGACACCTACACGCCGCTGTGGCGCGAGCTGGCCGCTGCGCGCCAGTGCCTGCTGTTCGGCGAGTCTGCCGATGGCGCCCAGGTCCATGCGCGCGATGCGCTGTGGCTGGGCGATGCCTGGCAGTTCACCCTGGTCACGCCCGAGGGCGAGGCCCCGGTGCGCCTGCACATTGCCGGCCGCCACAACGTGCGCAATGCGCTGGCCGCTGCGGCCTGCGCCCAGGCAGCCGGTGTGCCGCTGGCCGACATTGCACGCGGCCTGAGCGTGTTCGAGCCCGTGCAGGGCCGCTCGCGCGCACTGGGCGTTTCGGTGCAGGGCCGCACGGTCACCGTGATCGACGACAGCTACAACGCCAATCCCGACTCGGTGGCCGCAGCCATCGAGGTGCTGCGCGAACTGCCCGCTCCCCAGTTGCTGGTGCTGGGCGACATGGGCGAGGTCGGCGACCAGGGGCCGCAATTCCATGCCGAGGCTGGCGCGCTGGCGCGCAGCCTGGGCATTGCCCGGCTGTTCACGCTGGGCGCGCAAAGCACATCCGCCGCCACCGCATTCGGTGCAGGTGCGCGGCATTTCGAAGACATGGCCTCGCTGCAGCAGGCAGCCTGTGCCGCACTGCCCGAGGTGGGCAGCATTCTGGTCAAGGGTTCGAGGTTCATGAAGATGGAGCAGGTGGTTCAGGCGGTCGAGGCGGCCGAGGCGGCCGGCAAGGATGACGGTTGCAAGAAGGAGGCCGCATGCTGCTGATGCTGTCCCAATGGCTGCAGGGCCTGTCCCCCGAGTTCGGCTTTCTGCGCGTCTTCCAGTACCTCACGATGCGCGCCGTGATGGCCGCGCTCACGGCCCTGGTCATCGGACTGCTGGCCGGGCCGCGCCTGATCCGCATGCTGACCTCGCTCAAGATCGGCCAGCCCGTGCGCGGCTACGGCATGGAGACCCATCTGGCCAAGAGCGGCACGCCCACCATGGGCGGGGCGCTGATCCTGCTGTCCATTGCCGTTTCCACGCTGCTGTGGTTCGACCTGTCCAACCGCTTCGTCTGGATCGTGCTGCTGGTCACGCTGGGCTTTGGCACCATCGGCTGGGTGGACGACTGGCGCAAGGTGGTCAACAAGGACCCCGAAGGCATGCGCTCGGGCGAGAAGTATTTCTGGCAGTCCGTCATCGGCCTGCTGGCCGCGCTGTACCTGGTGTTCTGCATTTCCGAGAACTCCAATGCCCAGGTCTTCGAGATGTTCGTCACCTGGGTGCAGTCCGGCTTTGCGCTGGACCTGCCGCCCAAGGCGGGCCTGCTCGTGCCTTTCTTCAAGGAAGTCAGCTACCCGCTGGGCGTGCTGGGCTTCGTGATCATGACCTACCTGGTCATCGTGGGCGCCAGCAATGCCGTGAACCTGACCGACGGGCTGGACGGCCTGGCGATCATGCCCGTGATCATGGTGGGCTCGGCCCTGGGCATCTTCGCCTACGTCACCGGCAATGCCGGCTACGCCAAGTACCTGCTGTTCCCGCACATCCCGGGTTCGGGCGAGCTGCTGGTGTACTGCGCGGCCATGGCCGGCGCGGGCCTGGCCTTCCTCTGGTTCAACGCCCACCCGGCCCAGGTGTTCATGGGCGACGTGGGTGCGCTGGCGCTGGGCGCCTCGCTGGGCACCATTGCCGTCATCGTGCGCCAGGAAATCGTGCTGGCCATCATGGGCGGCATCTTCGTGGTGGAGGCGCTGTCGGTGATGCTGCAGGTCACCTGGTTCAAGTTCACCAAGAAGCGCTACGGCCAGGGCCGCCGCCTGCTCAAGATGGCGCCGCTGCACCACCACTTCGAAAAGAGTGGCTGGAAGGAGACCCAGGTCGTGATCCGCTTCTGGATCATCACCATGCTGCTGTGCCTGCTGGGCCTGTCCACGCTGAAGCTGAGGTGAGAGCATGAACACCGAAGACTTCAAGACCGACCTCCACGCACTGCCGGCCACCGAGCCCGCCGTGCCGGCGTCCCCTGCCGAGCTTGTCGAGCTGGCGGACCCGGCCGGAATGCCGGGCCTCCCTCCCGAGGGGCAGGTGGTTGCGGACCCGGTCCTGGACGATTCACCGGCTCCCGCGCCAGCCGGCGACGGCGAGGCGGAGCTTCCGGTCGCCGAGGTGACGCAGGCGGCGCAGGTGCCGCAGGTGCCGCAGGTGCCGCAGGTGCCTGTGGCCCTGACCGAGCCCGTGCCCGACATCGCCACGCTGACGGCGGCCAAGGATGCTGCCGCCTTCGTGGCCCAGATCTTTGCGGACCCCAGCATCTCCGACTCGTCCGATGCCGAGGTCACGCCCCTTGCTGCCGAAGAGGCGGTTGAATCCGAGCAGGTGCTGCCGCCCGTGGCTGCCGGCTGGCCTGGCGAGCAGGTCCAGCACCTGCAGGGCCAGCGCGTGCTCGTGCTGGGTCTGGGCGCCTCGGGCCTGGCCATGGCACGCTGGTGCGTGCGCTGCGGCGCCGAGGTCATCGTGGCCGATACGCGCCAGGCACCGCCCCAGCTGCAGCAGCTGTCCACCGAATTGCCCCAGGTGCGCTTCGTGCCCGGCGAGTTCACGGCGCAGCTGGTGGACGGCCAGAGCCTGGGCCTGGTCTACCGCTCGCCCGGCCTGAGCCCGGCCGCCGTGGCGCCCGTGGTCGATACCGCGCGCGCCCAGGGCCTGCCCGTGGGCGGCGAACTCGATCTCTTCGCCATGGCGCTCAAGGCCCTGGCCGCGGCCCATGGCTACCGTCCCACGGTGCTGGGCATCACCGGGACCAATGGCAAGACCACGGTCACCTCGCTGACCGGCCAACTGCTGGAGCATGCGGGCCTGCGCGTGGCCGTGGCCGGCAATATCGGCCCCACGCTGCTGGACACGCTGACCCAGGCCATCGATGCCGAAACGCTGCCCCAGGCCTGGGTGCTGGAGCTGTCCAGCTTCCAGCTCGATGGCGTGCAGATGTTCGAGCCCACGGCCGCCGCCGTGCTCAACATCACCCAGGACCATCTGGACTGGCACGGCAGCCTGCGCGCCTATGCCGATGCCAAGGCCTGCATCTTCGGCAGCAGCGGCACCATGGTGCTCAACCGCGAAGATCCCGAGGTCATGCGCATGCTGCCGGCGCCCGTGGTACCGCCGGGCAAGCGCCAAAAGCCCCAGCAGCGCGCCCACATCACCTTCGGCGGCGACATGCCGCGCCGCCCCGGCGACTTCGGCCTGGAAGTGGTCAGCGGCATGACGTGGCTGGTGCGCGCCCATGAGGCCGACGAAACCGCCAAGGGCAAGAACGCCGAAGACCTGTACATCCAGCGCCTCATGCCTGCCGACGCACTGCGCATCCGCGGCCGGCACAACGCCATCAACGCCCTGTCCGCCCTGGCCCTGGCCAGCGCGGGTGGCTGCACGCTGGCGCCGCTGCTCTATGGACTGCGTGAGTACCGGGGCGAGCCGCACCGCGTCCAGCCCATTGGCCGCGTCAACGGCGTGGAGTACTACGACGACAGCAAGGGCACGAACGTGGGCGCCACCGTGGCCGCGCTGTCCGGCCTGGGACCTGACCACCGCATCGTGGTCATCCTGGGTGGCGACGGCAAGGGCCAGGATTTCTCTCCGCTGGTCGCGCCCGTGTCGCGCCATGTGCGCACGGCCGTGCTGATCGGCCGCGACGCCGGCCGCATCCGCGCCGCCCTGCAGGACTGCGGCGTGCCCCTGGTCGATGCCACCACCATGGCCGACGCCGTGGAGCTGGCCGCCTCGCGCGCCCATGAGGGCGATGCCGTGCTGCTGTCGCCCGCCTGTGCCAGCCTGGACATGTTCCGCAACTACGAGGACCGGGCCCACCAGTTCGTCGATGCCGTGCGCGCGCTGGCGCTGGATGCCGGGCATGAACTCGGAGGTGCTGCATGACCGCCGTATCGCAGGCCCTGGGCCGCATGCGCTCCTGGTTCGGAGGTGCGCAGGAGAAGGCCATCGACGTGCTGCCCGTGCGCCTGGGCGGTCCCCAGTACCACCGGCCCACGCAGACGCCGGCCAGCGTGCTCGGCCTGGACCAGGCCCTGATCTGGGTGGTCATAGGCCTGCTGGCCTGGAGCCTGATCATGGTGTATTCGGCGTCGATCGCCATGCCGGACAACCCGCGCTTCGGCAAGATCGCGCCCACCCATTTCCTGATGCGCCATGCCATGTCCATCGGCATGGCCTTCGTCGGCGCGCTGCTGGCCTTCCAGGTGTCCATGGCCACCTGGGAGCGCATGGCGCGCAAGCTCTTCCTGGTGTCCCTGGTCCTGCTGGTGGCCGTGCTGATCCCGCACGTGGGCACCGTGGTCAACGGCGCGCGGCGCTGGCTGTCGCTGGGCATCATGAATTTCCAGCCGTCCGAACTGGCCAAGTTCGCCGTGCTCATCTATGCGGCCGACTACATGGTGCGCAAGATGGAGGTCAAGGAGCGCTTCTTCCGCGCCGTGCTGCCCATGGGGCTGGCCGTGGTGCTGGTCGGCGTGCTGCTGCTGGCCGAGCCCGACATGGGCGCCTTCATGGTGATCGTGGTGATCGCCATGGGCATCCTGTTCCTGGGCGGTGTCAACGCGCGCATGTTCTTCCTGATCGCGGCCCTGGTGGTGCTGGCCTTCGTGCTGATCATCGCCACCTCCGAATGGCGGCGCGAGCGCATCTTTGCCTACCTCAATCCCTGGGATGAAAAGCACGCCCTGGGCAAGGGCTACCAGCTGTCGCATGCGCTGATCGCCATCGGTCGCGGCGAGATCTTCGGCGTGGGCCTGGGCCGCAGCGTCGAGAAGCTGCACTGGCTGCCCGAGGCGCACACCGACTTCCTGCTGGCTGTGATCGGCGAGGAATTCGGCCTGGTCGGCGTGCTCTTGATCGCCGTCACCTTCCTGTGGCTCACGCGCCGCATCATGCTCATAGGGCGGCAGGCCATTGCGCTGGACCGGGTGTTCTCCGGCCTGGTGGCCGAGGGCATTGCGATCTGGATGGGTTTCCAGGCCTTCATCAACATGGGCGTGAACCTGGGCGCGCTGCCGACCAAGGGGCTGACGCTGCCCCTGATGAGTTTCGGGGGCTCGGCCATTCTGATGAATCTGATAGCGATAGCGGTGGTGTTAAGGGTGGACTACGAGAACAAGTTGCTGATGAAGGGAGGGCATGCATGACACAGCAGCCCATCTCCCAAGGCACGCAACGCCAGCGCACGGCCCTGATCATGGCCGGCGGCACGGGCGGACATATCTTCCCGGGCCTGGCCGTGGCCCAGGCCCTGCGCGAGCGCGGCTGGAACGTGCGCTGGCTGGGCGCGCCCGGCTCCATGGAGTCGCGCATCGTGCCCGCCCAGGGTTTCCCGCTGGAGACCATCGAGTTCTCGGGCGTGCGCGGCAAGGGCATCATGACCCTGGCCTTTTTGCCCATGCGCCTGCTGCGTGCCTTCTGGCAGGCGCTGGCCGTGGTGCGCCGCGTCAAGCCCGACGTGGTGGTCGGTCTGGGTGGCTACATCAGCTTCCCCGGTGGAATGATGGCCGTGCTGGCCGGCAAGCCCCTGGTGCTGCATGAGCAGAACTCCGTGGCCGGCATGGCCAACAAGGTGCTGGCCAGCGTCTCCCACCGCATCTTCACCGCCTTCCCCAACGTATTCCCCAAGGGCCGCTGGGTCGGCAACCCCTTGCGCCAGGCCTTCACCGAGCAGCCCGCGCCCGAGCAGCGCTTTGCGGGCCGCAGCGGTCCGCTGCGCCTGCTGGTGGTGGGCGGAAGCCTGGGCGCCAAGGCGCTCAACGAGATCGTGCCCCAGGCGCTGGCCCTGATTCCTGCCGATGTGCGGCCCGTCGTGCTGCACCAAAGCGGCGCCGCGCAGATCGATGCCCTGCGTGCCAACTATGCCGCCGCAGGCGTCGCGGCCGAGCTCACGCCCTTCATCGACGACACGGCGCGCGCCTTTGCCGAGGCCGATGTCATCGTCTGCCGCGCCGGTGCCAGCACGGTCACCGAGATCGCGGCCGTGGGCGCCGCAGCCATCTATGTGCCCTTCCCGTCCGCCGTGGACGACCACCAGACCACGAACGCGCGTTTCCTGGTCGATGCCGGTGGTGGATGGTTGATGCAACAAAGCGCACTGACTGCCCAAAGCCTGGCCGAAATGCTACAAAATATGCAGCGTGCGACGCTGCTGGAGCGCGCTGGAAAAGCCAAGAAAATGCAAAAGACCGATGCCACCGCCGAGGTGGTCGCCGCCTGTGAGGAACTGGCCGCATGAAGCACGCCATTCATCACATCCATTTCGTCGGCATCGGCGGCGCCGGAATGAGCGGCATCGCCGAGGTGCTGCACAACCTGGGTTACGCCATCTCGGGCTCGGACCTGTCCGACAGTGCCACGCTGCGCCGGCTCGCCGGCCTGGGCATCGCCACCCACGTCGGCCATGCGGCCGCGCACATCGAAGGGGCTGACGCCGTCGTCACCTCCACCGCCGTGCAGTCCGACAATCCCGAGGTGCTGGCCGCGCGCGAGCGCAAGATTCCCGTCGTGCCGCGTGCGCTCATGCTGGCCGAGCTCATGCGCTTCAAGCAGGGCATCGCCATCGCGGGTGCCCACGGCAAGACCACGACCACCAGCCTGGTGACCAGCGTGCTGGCCGAGGCCGGGCTGGACCCGACCTTCGTCATCGGCGGCAAGCTCAACAGCGCGGGCGCCAACGCCAAGCTGGGCCAGGGCGACTACATCGTGGTCGAGGCCGACGAGTCCGATGCCTCCTTCCTGAACCTGCTGCCCGTGATGGCCGTCGTCACCAACATCGACGCCGACCACATGGAAACCTACGGCCATGACTTCGGCCGGCTCAAGGGCGCCTTCGTCGATTTCCTGCACCGCATGCCGTTCTACGGCCGCGCCATCGTCTGCGTGGACAGCCCGGCCGTGCGCGAGATCCTGCCCCAGGTAGCCCGCCCCGTGACCACCTACGGCTTTGCCGAGAACGCCCAGGTGCGCGCCCTCAACGTGCGCGCCGAAGCTGGCAGCATGCATTTCACGGTGCGCCGCAGCAACGGCCAGAGCTATCCCGACCTGGACGTGGTGCTGAGCCTGCCGGGCGAGCACAACGTGCTCAACGCCCTGTCGGCCGTGGCCGTGGCCATGGAGCTGGAGATCTCCGACGACGCGCTGCTGCGTGCCTTCGAAAGCTTCAAGGGCGTGGGCCGGCGCTTCCAGCGTTATGGCGAACTGGCGACTGCCGACGGCGGCAGCTTCACCGTCATTGACGACTATGGCCACCACCCCGTCGAGATGGCGGCCACGCTGGCCGCTGCGCGCGGCGCCTTCCCGGGCCGTCGCCTGGTGCTGGCATTCCAGCCGCACCGCTACAGCCGCACGCGCGACTGCTTCGAGGATTTCGTCAAGGTCATCGGCCTGGCCGATGCCGTGCTGCTGACCGAGGTCTATGCGGCCGGCGAGGCGCCCGTGGTGGCGGCCGACGGCCGCTCGCTGACTCGCGCCCTGCGCGTGGCCGGCCGTGTCGAGCCGGTGTTTGTGGAAAACGTTGCCGAGCTGCCGGCGGCCATTGCCGTCAATGCCCGCGATGGCGACGTGTTGTTGTGCATGGGGGCAGGCTCGATTGGCGCCGTGCCCGGAAAGTTGGTTGAAATGCTTCAGAAACAAGAGCTGCAGGCGCAGCAGGGAGCTGTGCAATGAGCAGCTTCGGCACCCAGATCGATGTCAAGGCCCTGGGCAAGGTGGCCGTGCTGTTGGGCGGCCGCTCGGCCGAGCGCGAGGTCTCGCTGATGTCGGGCACGGGCGTGCTCAAGGCCCTGCTGTCACATGGCGTGGACGCCCATGCCTTCGACCCCGCCGAGCGTGACCTGGGCGAGTTGAAGAAGGAAGGGTTCGACCGCTGCTTCATCGCGCTGCACGGCCGCTACGGCGAAGACGGCACGGTGCAGGGTGCGCTGGAGCTGCTGGGCATCCCGTACACGGGCCCCGGCGTGATGGCCTCGAGCATCGCCATGGACAAGATCATGACCAAGCGCATCTGGCGCTTCGAGGGCCTGCCCACGCCGGACTGGCGCCTGGTCGCCAGCGCAGGCGAGACGCGCGCCGCGCTGCAGGCGCTGGGCGCGCCCATGATCGTCAAGCCCTCGCGCGAGGGCTCGACCATCGGCCTGACCAAGGTCTGGACGGCCGAGGAATGCGAGCAGGCCTATGTGCTGGCCTCCCGCTACGACCCCGAAGTGCTCTGCGAAGAGTTCATCGAAGGCGACGAGACCACCTGCCCCGTGCTCGGCACCGGCGAGGGCGCCCATGCGCTGCCCGTGATCCGCATCGTCGCCCCCGAAGGCAACTACGACTACCAGAACAAGTACTTCACCGACGACACCAAGTACCACTGCCCCAGCGGACTGCCTGCCGAGGAAGAGGCCGAGATCCGCCGCATCGTCGTGCGGGCCTTCCGCACGCTGGGCTGCCGCGGCTGGTCGCGCGCCGACATCATGATCCGCGCCAGCGATCGCAAGCCCTTCCTGCTGGAGATCAACACCTCGCCGGGCATGACGGGCCACTCGCTGGTGCCCATGTCGGCCCGCGCCATCGGTGTCAGCTACGAGAACCTCTGCCTGGGCATCCTGGCCAGCGCCGCGCTGGACGCCGCGCAACCGGAGCAGGAGCACGCATGAGCTACTCCCTGCCGGCCCCCTTCGACGTCAAGCTCATGAACGTGACCGCCACGGTCCTGTTCGTGGGCGTGGCTGCGCTGGGGCTGGCAGCGGTGAGCTGGTGGGCGCTGCGCCACCCGGCCTTCAACATCGGCCGCATCGTGGTCGAGGGCGAGCTGGTGCACAACAACACGGTGACGCTGCGCGCCAACGTGGCGCCCGTGCTCACGGGCAACTTCTTCACCGTGGACCTCAAGGGCGCCAAGGCGGCATTCGAGCAGGTTCCCTGGGTGCGCGAGGCGCAGGTGCGCCGCGACTATCCCAACAGCCTGCGCGTCATCCTGCACGAGCATGTGGCCGAGGCCTTCTGGGGCCCCGATTCGGGCACCGGCCTGATCAACAGCTTTGGCGAGGTCTTCGAGGCCAACCTGGGCGAGCTCGACCGCGACGGCCTGCCGCGCCTGCAGGGCCCCGAGGACAGCGCCCCGCAGATGCTGCAGATGTACCGGCTGCTGGTGCCGGCGCTGGGGCCGCTGGATGTGGAGATCGACGGGCTCACGCTCAATGCGCGCGGAAGCTGGCAGCTCAGGCTGGCCAATGATGCACAGATCGAACTGGGTGGCGGCAGCGTGGAAGCCGTGCTGCAGCGCGTGCAGCGCTTCGTGCGCACGCTGCCCCAGATCACGACCCAATACAAGCGCAAGGCCGACGCCATCGAGTCGGCCGACCTGCGCTACGAAGACGGATATGCGCTGAGGCTGCGCGGTGTGACCACCGGCACGGCCAAGGCGCCGGCTGCAGTGCGTCCCCGACGCTGAAGACGAGGGAGGAAAGACCTATGTACACGCACACCATGCAGCGACACAGCGACAGGACAGAACCAACCGGGGGCGGATGCTGATATGGCAAGAGAATACAAAGATGTGATCGTCGGACTGGACATCGGCACGGCCAAGGTCATGGTCGTGGTCGCCGAGGTCCTGTACAACGGCGAACTCAAGCTCGCCGGCCTCGGCGTGGCCCCGAGCAACGGACTCAAGCGGGGCGTGGTGGTGAACATCGACGCCACCGTGCAGAGCATCCAGCAGGCCTTGAAAGAGGCCGAGCTGATGGCCGACTGCAAGATCCAGCGCGTGTGCACCGGCATCACCGGCAGCCACATCCGCGGCCTGAACTCCAGCGGCATGGTGGCCATCAAGGACAAGGAAGTCACGGCCACCGACGTGGCGCGGGTGATGGAGACGGCCAAGGCCATCAACATCTCCTCGGACCAGCGGCTGCTGCTGGTCGAGCCGCAGGAATTCGTGATCGACGGCCAGGAAGTGCGCGAGCCCATCGGCATGAGCGGCATCCGCCTGGAGGCCAAGATCCACATCGTCACGGGCGCGCAGAGCGCGGCCGAGAACATCATCAAGTGCGTGCGCCGCTGCGGCCTGGAGGTCGAGCAACTGCTGCTCAACCCGCTGGCATCGAGCCAGGCCGTGCTCACCGACGACGAGCGCGAGCTGGGCGTGGCCGTGGTCGATATCGGCGCGGGCGCCACCGACGTGGCCATCTTCACGGGCGGCGCCATCCGGCACACGGCCGTCATCCCGATCGCGGGCGACCTGATCACCAGCGACATCGCCATGGCGCTGCGCACGCCGACCAAGGACGCCGAGGACATCAAGGTCGAAAGCGGCTATGCCAAGCAGCTGCTGGCCGACCCCGATGCCCAGGTCGAAGTGCCGGGCCTGGGCGACCGCAGCCCGCGCATGATCAGCAAGCAGGCGCTGGCCGGCGTGATCGAGCCGCGCGTGGAAGAGATCTTTTCTTTGGTGCAGCAGGTGGTGCGCGATTCCGGCTACGAGGAAGTTCTGTCCTCGGGCATCGTGCTGACCGGCGGCAGCGCCGTCATGCCGGGCATGGTGGAACTGGGCGAGGACATCTTCCTCAAGCCCGTGCGCCGCGGCATCCCCAAGTATTCGAGCGCTCTGGCAGACATGGTGGCCCAACCCCGCGCCGCCACCGTGATGGGATTGCTCGAAGAGGCCCGCCTGGCTCGCCTGCGCGGTTTCAAGGTGGCACAAAAGAGTGGGTCGATGAAGACCGCTTTTGGCCGTTTCAAAGACTTCATCGTGGGGAACTTTTGATATGTGCTTTCATCGACTGCGCATTACCGGCCCGCCCACCGGCTTCCGAATACCGGACAGAAGACAGAATTTTCCCCAGACGGTGGTGACCACTTACAGAGAGCTACAGGAGAACCAACATGCCCATCGACATGATTGAAGTTGAAGAATTCAACCAGGGTACGCAGATCAAGGTGATCGGCGTTGGCGGCGGCGGCGGCAACGCCGTCGAGCACATGATTGCGCGCAACGTGCAGGGTGTGGAATTCGTCTGCGCCAACACCGACGCGCAGGCGCTGCTGCGCAGCAGCGCCCACCGCACCATCCAGCTCGGCGGCAGCGGCCTGGGCGCGGGCAGCAAGCCCGACAAGGGCCGCGAGGCTGCCGAAATGGCCGAGGACGACATTCGCACCGCCATCGAAGGCGCGCACATGCTGTTCATCACGGCCGGCATGGGCGGCGGCACGGGCACGGGCGCTGCGCCCGTGATCGCGCGTGTGGCCAAGGAAATGGGCATTCTCACCGTGGGCGTGGTCACCAAGCCCTTCGAGTGGGAAGGCGGCCGACGCATGGCCAACGCCGACAGCGGCTTGAACGAGCTCGAAGCCAATGTCGATTCGCTGATCGTCGTGCTCAACGAGAAGCTGCTGGACGTGCTGGGTGACGACATCTCGCAGGACGAAGCCTTCGCCCATGCCAACGACGTTCTCAAGAACGCCGTGGGCGGCATTGCCGAAATCATCAACGAGTACGGCCATGTGAACGTCGACTTCGAAGACGTGCGCACCGTCATGGGCGAGCCCGGCAAGGCCATGATGGGCACGGCCAAGGCCGCCGGCCCCGACCGCGCGCGCATCGCCGCCGAGCAGGCCGTGGCCTGCCCGCTGCTGGAAGGCATCGACCTGTCGGGCGCCAAGGGCGTGCTGGTGCTGGTCACGGCCGCCAAGGGCAGCCTCAAGCTGTCCGAGTCGCGCCTGGCCATGAGCACCATCAATGCCTATGCCTCGCCCGATGCGCACGTGATCTACGGCGCCGCCTACGACGACACCCTGGGCGACGAGATCCGCGTCACCGTGGTCGCCACCGGCCTGTCGCGCCCCAGCGCACGCCGCCAGAACATGCAGGTGGTGCAGGGCGGTCTGCGCACCGGTACCGACAACATGAGCTACCAGCTGCCCTCGGCCTCCATGGGTGCCGCCACGGCAGCCGGCGGCCTGGTGGGCGGTGCCGCTGGCGGCGCCGACTATGCCAACAACATGTCGGTCCCCAGCGTCTGGCGTACCAACCGCACGCAGGCCGCTGCCCGCGTCGATGCCCTGGCCTCCGGCGGCATGGACGATCTGGAAATCCCGGCCTTCCTGCGCAAGCAGGCTGACTGAGCAGCGGCCCATACGGTCGCTGCATAGCCGTGATAGCGAAAGCCGTGCCAGGGCCATGCCCTGCGCACGGCTGCCGCGTTCTAAAATAGCCGGATGCTCCAACAACGCACCATCAAGACGATCACCCGTGCCGTTGGCGTGGGCCTGCACAGCGGCCAGCGCGTCGAGTTGACGCTGCGACCCGCGCAGCCCGACACCGGCATCGTGTTCCGTCGCGTGGACCTGCCGGAGCCTGTGGACATCCCGATCTCGGCCGAAGCCGTCACCGACACGCGCATGGCCTCCACCATCGGCACCGGCGGCGCCAAGGTGCATACCGTGGAGCACCTGATGTCGGCCATTGCCGGTCTCGGGCTCGACAACATCTATATAGACATCACCGCCGAGGAAGTGCCCATCCTCGACGGCTCCTCCGCCTCCTTCGTGTTCCTGCTGCAAAGCGCGGGCATCGAGCTGCAGAAGGCTCCCAAGCGCTTCATCCGCGTCATCCGCCCCGTCGAGGTGCGCGAGGGCGAGGGCCAGAACCTCAAGTGGGCGCGCTTCGACCCCTACCACGGCTTCAAGCTGCGCTTCGAGATCGACTTCGCCCATCCGGCCGTGGACTCCACGGGCCAGTGCGTGGAGTTCGACATGGGCGAGGACAACTACACGCGCGACATCGCACGCGCGCGCACCTTCGGCTTCACCAAGGACGTGGAAATGCTGCGCAGCCATGGCCTGGCGCTGGGCGGCGGCATGGACAACGCCATCGTCATGGACGACTACAAGGTGCTCAACAGCGACGGCCTGCGCTACGACGACGAGTTCGCCAAGCACAAGATCCTCGACGCCATCGGCGACCTGTACCTGATCGGCAGGCCGCTGCTGGCCGCCTACAGCGCCTTCCGCTCGGGCCACGGCATGAACAACCAGTTGCTGCGTGCCCTGCTGGCCCAGCCCGACGCCTGGGAACTGGTCAGCTTCGACAGCGAGCGCCAGGCACCCAAGGGCTTCGCCCAGCCCGCGCGGGCCTGGTGAGGCGAGCGCCGCCATGCTGATCTTCCGCTGGCTGGCCACCCTGCTGCTGCTGGCCTCGGCCGTCTCCTTCGCGTTCTACCTGGGCACGGGCCGGCCGCACTACAAGCGCTGGGGCTTCATCATCCTCAAGTGGACCGTGATTGCCGGCGTGACCTTCTTCGCCGTGCTGTTCTTTGGACGCATCGTCTGAGGGCGGCTCTGACTCGCATCCCATCCAACGCAGTTGCGGTAGCGAGATCGAGACCATGGCGCTTGCGGGGGCGCGCTCAGGCGAGAGATAGCAAGCAAGGGCTGCCCCACAGCTAGGCTGTCGTCCCCCTCAGGGGGAAGACGCGCAGCGCCTCAGGGGGAGTCAATACACCCTGCCGCCCTTGTAGACGGCATGCTGGCGGCGCTGCAGCTGCGTGACCTCGGCCATCTTCGACATGGCGGCGCCCGCATGGGCGTGGGTGATGGCCAGGCCCAGGGCGTCGGCTGCGTCGGTGCCGGGCAGGCCGGGCAGTTGCAGCAGGCGGCGCACCATTTCCTGGATCTGGCTCTTGGCCGCGCGGCCGTGGCCGGTCATGGCCTTTTTCATCTGCAGTGCCGTGTATTCGGCGACCGGCAGGCCCGCATTGACCAGGGCCGTGAGCGCGGCGCCGCGCGCCTGGCCCAGCAGCAGCGTGGACTGGGGGTTGACGTTGACGAAGACGATTTCCACGGCCGAGGTGTCGGGCTGGTAGCGGCTGGCGACTTCCGAGATGCCGTCGAACAGCAGCTTGAGCCGGCCCGGCAGGTCGCCGAGCGCGATGCCGGTGGTGCGGATGGTGCCGCTGGCCACATAGGCCAGGCGGTGGCCGTCGACGTCGATCACGCCGAATCCCGTGGTCTGCAGCCCGGGGTCTATTCCAAGAATGCGCATGGCGTGACTGTAGCCGTTCAGGGGATGACGGCGCTGGGCATTCTTTGCATGACCGTGCGCGTGCGCTGCAGCAGATAGCCGGAGTTGGGCAGCTTCTCGAAGCGCTTGGGCTGGGGCAGCATCACGGCCAGGCGTGCGGCCTCGGCCGCGCTGAGTTGTGAGGCGCTCTTGCGGAAGTAGTGGCGGGCTGCAGCCTCCGCGCCAAACACGCCCTGGCCCCATTCCACGCTGTTGAGGTAGATCTCCAGGATGCGCTGCTTGCTCAGCATCAGTTCCAGCAGCTGGGTCAGCACCAGTTCCTGGCCCTTGCGCAGCAAGCTGCGTTCGCCCGACAGCAGCAGGTTCTTGGCCAGCTGCTGGGTGATGGTGGAGCCACCGTAGATCTTGGGCGCCTTGCCGTTGTCTGCCTTCTGGGCACGGGCTTCGGCGCGCTGGTTGCGCTGCCAGGCCTTCTCGATGGCCTCCCATTGCACCCCGTGGTGTTCGGTGAAGCTGTCATCTTCGGAGGCGATGACGGCGCGCTTGAGCGTGGGCGCGATGCGGTCGTAGGGCAGCCATTGCTGGCTCCAGTGCAGGCCTTCGGAGCTGCGCAGCATCTGCCAGGCCTCGGAGCGCTGAAAGGCCGTGGATTCGGGATCGACCACCACCATCAGCGCAATGCGCAGCACAAAGAACAGCTGCAGCAGCAGGCCGGCGCACAGCACCAGCAGCAGGGCGCGTGCCAGGGATTTCATAGAGCGCTCAGCCGCCTTGAGCAATATGGGCGCGCAGCTCGTTCAGCACCTGGGCCGAAGGCGGGCGCATGCCGCGCCACAGCGCGAACGATTCGGCCGCCTGCTCCACCAGCATGCCCAGCCCGTCGCGGGCCTGGGCGCCATGGTGCTCGGCCCATTGCATGAAGCCCTGGGCTGCGGCGCCGTACATCATGTCGTAGGCCAGGCTGCCAGGCCGCAGCACGCGGGCCGGCACGGGCACCTCGGCACCGGCCAGGCTGCTGGCGGTGGCGTTGATGACCACGTCGAAATCCTCATCCACCGCCTGCTGCTCCAGCGCCACCAGTTCCACGCCATGGTGCGCGGCGATGGCGGCATGGCGCTGCACCAGGGCCTGGGCGCGCTCGAAGGTGCGGTTGACCACGGCGATGCGGCGCGGGCGCTTGGCAAGCAGCGAGCCCAGTGCGCCGGCTGCGGCGCCACCCGCGCCCAGCAGCAGCAGGTCGCGCCCGGCCAGCGGCACGCCCGCATTGCGCACGATGTCGGCCACCAGGCCCAGGCCGTCGGTGTTGTCGGCATGGATGCCGTCCGCCGCCAGCACCAGGGTGTTGGCGGCGCCGGCCAGTTGCACGCGCTCGCTGGAGGTGGTGGCTAGCTGTGCGGCCTCCAGCTTGAAGGGCACGGTGACGTTGCAGCCGCGCCCGCCTGCCGCGACGAAGCCGCGCACGGCCTCGGCAAAGCCTTGCAGCTCCACATGCTGGCGCTCGTAGTGCAGGTCCTGCCCGCACAGTTCGGCAAAGCGGGCATGGATCCAGGGCGAGCGGCTGTGCGCGACGGGGTTGCCCATGACGCAGTAGCGGTCGGAGGAGTTGGCGGCGGAAGTCATGTCGGAAAAGGAGAGTGCGCGAAGACAAGAGGAGGGCGCTACTGCACCGTCGTCTGCAGCGTCTGCTCGCGGGTGAACTTGAAGCGCGAGACCACGGCGATCTGGTCGGCCTTGGCGCGCATGGCGGGGCCGAAATGGCCGAAGGGGCCGGCCGCACGTGCAATGGCCTCGGCCCGGGTGTCCAGCAGGCGGTTGCCCGAGCCCTGCACGATCTCGGTGGACAGCACCCGCCCGTCGTGGTTGACGGTGAGGATCATGACCAGCTCGCCGTAGAGCTTCTTGCCGGCCTGCTCGGGGAAGTTTTCCGTGCCCTTGTCCTCGACCTTGCGGCGCAGGCCGTCGTAGTAGATGGCGTAGACGGCCTCGCGAGTGGACGGGCTGATATAGCGCTTCTTGGGGCGGGCGTTTTCCTCGTTGATGCGCTTTTCGATCTCGGCCAGCAGCTTTACCAGCTGCTGGCGCTTTTCCTGCTGGGCCTGCTGCTCCTTGGTCTGCTTGGCCGCCTCGCGCGGGTCCAGCGGCGGCAGGGCCGCGACCTGCTTGCGCAACTGCGTCAGCAAGACGGTCTGCTGCTCCTGCATGGAGTCGATCTGGCGCTGGCGTTCCTCGAAGTCGTCGCCCACGGCCGTGAGTGCCGAGTAGGGCATGGGGCTGGAGGCCCGGCCCTTGTCGGCCTCGCCGCCGCCGGCCAGCGAGGTCTGCGCGATGGCCTGCGCCTTGTCGGGCTGCTCGTTGGCGCGGGCATTGACCAGGATGACTTCCAGCGGCGTGTCCTGGAACACGCGGTCGAAGCGCTCCGGGTCGATGAACCGGAACGAGAACAACCCGGCATGCAGGGCGATGGAAACGCCCAGTGCCAACTGCAGCGTGCTCAGGGAACGGAGGGCGGTAGGCAGTTTCACGTCAGATCTGGGGCAGTTGCTCGGATGTGAGGCAGGTCAGGGCTGGGCGGGGTCGGCCGCCGGTGTGCCATCGGTCTCGTTCATGTCCACGGCGATGGCGATGGGGCCGGCCACGGCTTCCTCGTCATCCTCGGCGCTGTCTTCGGCGCCATCGGCAGCGGCCGCCGCATCGCCATCCAGGCGCTCGATCAGCGTGCCCGAGACATCGAGCGCGATCTCGTCGATCTCGCCCAGGCGCACGCGCACATGGGCGCCGCGCGGCAGGCCGGTGACGCCCAGCACGGGGAAGACCAGGGGCAGGTCATCGGCGCGCACCAGCAGGCCGCCGCCCATGCCTTCCTTGATGACGGTGGCCGTCAGCTCGGTGATGGCGTGCTGCTGCAGGTACTTGAGCGTCCAGAACCGCTCCATGCCGGCCTGGTAGCCGTTGTAGGCGCTGTAGGCACCGTCGAAGCTGCTGATGATGCCGAACAGCTCGGCATCCTTGGGCTTGAACGGTGCGGCCAGGGCGGCGGTCTTGCCGTGGCGCGCGCAGGCAATGATCTGCCACTGGTTGACCAGGTCCACGTAGCGGCGCAGCGGCGAGGTGGCCCAGGCATAGCTCTTGACGCCGATGCCTGCATGGGGCTGCGCCTTGGTGGACATGCGCACCTTGATGCCGGGCGCCAGGCTGGCCTGGCTGCGGTAGATGCCGGGCACGCCGAGCTCGGCCATCCAGCCGCCCCAGGTGCTGTTGGCCACGATGGCGGCCTCGGCCACGATCAGGTCCAGCGGCGCGCCGCGCTTGCGCACGCTGATTTCCACCTGCTCGTTGCCGCGGGGCTCGGCGCCGCCGTTGCCCACGAGGCGGAAGTTGTAGTCGGGGCGGTTGAAGTTCTCGGGCTTGCCGCGCACCAGTTCGCGCCCGGCCTTCAGATGCTTGGCCCAGCGCTGCAGGAACGTCAGTTCGGCGCGCTTGCCTTGCAGCACTTCGGGCGTGCCCTCGACCTCGAAGGAGGGGTCGGCCAGCCACTGCTCGGTGACGATGTGGTCCAGCTTGTCATGGCGGAAGTTGACCTGCACGGGCACGCGCTCCAGGCGCGTCTCGCTGGCCGTGGTCTCCAGCGTGGCCTCGTCCACGGTGACGTACAGCGACACGGCGGGGTTGGCGCGGCCTTCGTCCAGCGTGTAGATCTGCACCACCTCGTCGGGCAGCATGGTGATCTTGTAGCCGGGCATGTAGACGGTGGACAGGCGCGAGCGGCCGAGCTGGTCCAGCGGCGTGCCCGGCACGATGGCCAGACCGGGCGCGGCAATGTGGATACCCACGGTGACCGTGCCCGTGCCCAGGCCGCGCACCGACAGCGCATCGTCGATTTCGGTGGTGGCCGAGTCATCGATGGAAAACGCCTGGACCTCGGCCAGCGGCAGGTCGGCCGGTGGCTGGGGTGCCTGCAGGGCCGGGAACTGCGTGCCCTTGGGGAAGTGGTCGAACAGGAAGCGCTTCCAGTGGAACTCGTAGGCCGATTCAATGGCGCCGGCCCTGTGCAGCAGGTCCAGCGGGGCCAGGCGCGTGGCGCGGCTGGCCTCGACCACGGCCTTGTATTCGGCGGCGTTCTTGTCGGGGCGGAACAGGATCTTGTAGAGCTGCTCGCGGATGGGGCCGGGGCATTCGCCGGCGCCCAGTTGCTCGGCCCAGGCCGTGATCTGGGCCTGGATCTGCTTTTTCTTTTCTATGCCGGCCAGCGCCTGCTGCAGGATCTCGGCCGGCGCCTTCTTGAAGCGGCCCTTGCCGGAACGGCGGAAGTAGTGCGGGGCGTCGTAGAGGCGGAACAGCGCGCCGGCCTGCTCGGCCAGCGTGGCCTTGTCCGAGAAATAGTCGCGTGCAAGGTCGGCAAAGCCGAATTCCTCCTCGGGGGCGAATTCCCAGGCCAGGTCCAGATCGATCTGGGCGGCCTGCGCCTGCGCCTGGGCGATCAGTTCGGCAGGCGCCGGCTTGTCGAACTTGAGCAGGATGTTGGCCGACTTGACCTTGACCCGTTTGCCCGAGTCCAGCTCCACCTGGGCGGAGGTGTCGGCTTCGGAGAGGATGCGGCCGGCCAGGAACTTGCCGGATTCTTCAAACAATGCGTGCATAGCCCGACATTCTCCCATGCTGCGGCTGGCAGCTGCCGCGCAGTCTTGCGCGGCATCAGGCCAGATTCAGGAACTCGTCCAGCTGAGGCAAGTACTCCTCGAAGTTGCTCAGCGCGTGATCGCCGCCCTCCTGGATGATCTGCAGCGCATGCGGATAACGTGCGCTCATCTCGCGCCAGTCCAGCACCTCGTCGCCCTCGGCCGCCAGCAGCATTTCGGGGGCGGCCGGTGTCATGTGGCGCGTGTCCAGCGCGCGCAGCTCCTCGATGTATTCGCGGCGGAAGAAGAAACGCTCCTCCGGGTTGTGCCAGGAAGTCTGCTCGCCGATGTACTTTTCAAGATCGCGCGCCGGGTTGACGGCCGGGTTGATCATCACGCTGCGGCAGCGCGCCAGCTGGGCCACCCAGCTGGCGTAGTAGCCGCCCAGCGAGGAGCCGATCACGGCCATGGTCTCGCGCGGCCAGCTGCCGATGCCATCGGCAATCAGGGCAGCCGCCTCGCGCGGGGAAGGGGGCAGTTGCGGGCTCCACCAGCGCACATGGGGATGGCGCGTGGCCACATGCTCGGCCAGGCGCCGGGCCTTGTTGGATTGGGGAGAGGAGCGAAAGCCGTGCAGGTACAGCAAATGGGTGGTGGTCATGGCGGGCGCTCTCCTTTGCGTTGCTGGGGCCGGGCGCGGGATGCGGCCCGGACGGCTCATGGCCCATTGTGGCCGCTGCGGCAGGCGGCGCCCAGCAGGGAAGGCCCGGGCCGACAGCTGGATGACAACCGCCTCCGTGGGCAACCCTGCGCCGGGCTGGGCCGCATGCGCCACGGGATAATGGCGGCCCGTGCCCGCGACCGACCATCCCCGTGACCGAATTCGACAAGCCCTCCCTCTGGCAACGTGTTGCCCCGCTGCTGCGGGGCTTTGACTTCTGGTTGCTGCTGTTCGTGGGCATGCTGGCGTCGGCGGGGCTGATCGCCATGTACTCCTCGGGCTTCGACCACGGCACGCGCTTCACCGACCATGGGCGCAACATGCTGATCGCGGCGGCCATCCTCTTTGTGGTGGCCCAGATTCCCCCGCAGCAGCTCATGAAGGTGGCCGTGCCGCTGTACATGCTGGGCGTGGCGTTGCTGGTGGCGGTGGCGCTGTTCGGCATCACCAAGAAGGGGGCGCAGCGCTGGGTCAACGTGGGCGTGGTGATCCAGCCCAGCGAACTGCTGAAGATCGCCACGCCGCTGATGCTGGCCTGGTGGTTTCAGCGCCGCGAGGGCCAGCTGCGCGGCACGGACTTCGTGATCGCCATGGTCCTGCTCCTGGTGCCCGTGGGGCTGATCATGAAGCAGCCTGACCTGGGCACCTCGCTGCTGGTGATGGCCGCAGGCCTGTCCGTGATCTTTTTCGCGGGCCTGCCCTGGAAACTCATCGTGCCGCCCGTGCTGGCCGGCGCCATCGGCATCACGCTCATCGTGCTGTACGAGCCCCAGCTGTGCGCCGACGGCGTGCGCTGGCCTGTGCTGCATGAATACCAGCAAACCCGTGTCTGCACCCTGCTGGACCCCACGCGCGATCCGCTGGGCAAGGGATTCCACATCATCCAGGGGATGATCGCCATCGGTTCGGGCGGCGTCTGGGGCAAGGGCTTCATGGCGGGCACACAGACCCACCTGGAGTTCATCCCCGAGCGCACGACCGACTTCATCTTCGCGGCCTATTCCGAGGAGTTCGGACTGGTTGGCAACCTGTTCATCATCGTCTCCTTCCTGCTGCTGGTCTGGCGCGGGCTGGCCATCGCCATCCAGGCCAACTCGCTGTTCGCGCGACTCATGGCGGCAGCCGTGGCCATGATCTTCTTCACCTATGCCTTCGTGAACATGGGCATGGTCAGCGGCATCCTGCCCGTGGTCGGCGTGCCGCTGCCCTTCATCAGCTATGGCGGCACGGCCATGGTCACGCTGGGGCTGGCTCTGGGCGTGCTGATGTCGGTGGCGCGCTCGCAGCGGCAGCTGCCGGGCGAGGGCGGCGGGCCGCTCTGAATCGCACTTTGCGGCGCCAAAGGCGCCCGCAAATGTCAAAGAGTCTGGATGCCTGCGGTATCGGGCGTCGCATTCCTTCCTGCGATTTGGCTTGGAAAATGAGACTCCAAAAGCGCTAGTTGCTCCTTTTTCGATAGCTTCTACGGGAGTCTGCTCACTTGCCAGCGCCGCCAGGGCAGGCTACAAAGCAAGTGCGGACATGGGCCAGCATGTTCGCCATCCACGCGGATGCATGCCTACGGAATGCCGCTCAGCCTGGTGGAGCGGCATTCCGTTCTTTTTTGTGGGCTGGCAAGCCGCTGGCCGCAGCCGTTGCACGGCGAGGGCATGGCCGGCTCTCTACAATGCGTGAATGATCTCCCGCGAACCCACCATTGAACGCCTGGCCACAGCGCGCCAGTTGCTGCTTGAGCCCTTCGGGCTCGATGAAACCCATCTCGCGCGCGCACTGGCCGAGATCCGCAGCCACCAGGTCGACGACGCCGACCTCTACTTCCAGTACACCCGCGCCGAAGGCTGGAGCCTGGAAGAGGGCATCGTCAAGACCGGCAGCTTCAGCATCGACCAGGGCGTGGGCGTGCGTGCGGTCAGTGGCGAGAAGACGGCATTTGCCTATTCCGACGATATTTCCGAAGCCTCGCTGCTGGATGCCGCGCGCACCGTGCGCTCCATCTCGGGCGCGGCCCAGAGCAAGCGCGTGCGCGCCAATGCTCCCAAGATTGCGCAAAGCCGCTCGCTGTATCCCGGCCTGGACCCCATCGCCACGCTGGACAGCACGGCCAAGGTCGAGCTGCTGGGCAAGGTCGAGAAACTGGCCCGCGCCAAGGACCCGCGCGTCGTCCAGGTCATGGCCGGCCTGGCCAGCGAGTACGACGTGGTGCTGGTGGCCCGTGCCGATGGCACGCTGGCGGCCGACGTGCGGCCGCTGGTGCGCCTGTCGGTTACCGTGATCGCTGAGCAAAAGGGCCGGCGTGAGGTGGGCTCTGCCGGCGGCGGTGGCCGTTTCGGCCTGGCCTATTTCAGCGACGAGCAGATCACCCAGTACGTGGACGAGGCCGTGAGCGCGGCCCTCACCAACCTGGAATCCCGTCCCGCGCCGGCTGGCGAGATGACCGTGGTGCTTGGCCCAGGCTGGCCCGGCGTGCTGCTGCACGAAGCCGTGGGCCACGGTCTGGAAGGCGACTTCAACCGCAAGGGCGCCAGCGCCTTCAGCGGCCGCATCGGCCAGCGCGTGGCTGCCAAGGGCGTCACCGTGCTGGATGACGGCACGCTGGCCGATCGCCGCGGCTCGCTCAACGTCGATGACGAAGGCTGCACCAGCCAGAGCAATGTGCTGATCGAGGACGGCATCCTCAAGGGCTACATCCAGGACGCGATGAATGCCCGCCTGATGGGCGTCAAGCCCACGGGCAACGGCCGCCGCGAAAGCTATGCCCACATTCCCATGCCGCGCATGACCAACACCTACATGCTCGGTGGCGACCGGGAGCCGCAGGAAATCGTGGCCTCGATCAAGAAGGGCCTGTACGCCACCAACTTCGGCGGCGGCCAGGTCGATATCACCAGCGGCAAGTTCGTGTTCTCCGCCAGCGAGGCCTATTGGGTCGAGAACGGCAAGATCCAGTACCCCGTCAAGGGCGCGACCATCGTGGGCAGCGGCCCGGAATCGCTCAAGCACATCACCATGATCGGCAACGACATGCGTCTGGACAGCGGCGTGGGCACCTGCGGCAAGGAAGGCCAGAGCGTGCCCGTGGGCGTGGGCCAGCCCACGCTGCGCATCGACGGCCTGACGGTGGGCGGCACGGCCTGACGGTCCCATGCCCGCGCCCTGCACGGCAGGCCGGGCCCTGTCCTGCCTGGCGCGGCCCGCCGCGTTCGGTGGGCGCCGCCCGGCGCCGATTCCATGACCCAGCTTTCCTTTTCCTCCCGGCCAGGCCCGCGGACCTCCGTCCATCCCCTGCGCAGCCTGCCGAAGCAATGGCGTGCCTGGGCCGGCGAGTCGCGGCTGAGCCGCTTCTGGCAGCATGAGCTGATCGTGGGCGACCTGCAGCCCATGCACCAGCAACTGGCCTTGCTGGCCGTCGCGCTGGACGAGTCCGTGCGCGTGCGCTATGCGGGCAGCCCGCGCCCCGCGGTGGAAGACGCCATACAGCAGCTTGACCTGGCGGTGCTGGACCACCAGCACTTTCTCACCACGCTGGCCACGGGCTGGCATGCCCTCTACGAATTTCCTGCCTACCAGCGTCTGCTCAAAGGCTTCAGGGAGGCCGTCCACGCCTGGCAGCAGTCCGTGCTGGTGGGCGATGCCCAGGAGCCCGAGCACTTCCGCCGCTGCGAGCGCCTGGGCTGGCGTCTGCTGGGCGATGCATGCCTGCTGACGGACATGTTTGCCGAATCCGCTGCCGTGGCCGGCGAAGCCGATGTGACTTCCATTCTGTCTGGTTACAAGGCGCGCCGATGGCAACCCTTGAGCGCTGTGCGCCGGGCCCTGCGCAGGCTGCGTGACGCGTTGCTGCGGCGTTGATCGGGCCCTCGCGTGACGCGCAGATGCATCATTTCCCGGGGTTTGCACGTTTTCATGGCTGATGGCAATAAAACTGCATGGCATCGTGATTTTCTACATATGCATGAAGAATTTTTGCGTGAAACTGAGAAAAAAGCAGTTTTATTGCGTCAATGATTTTTTGCTTTCTCTCTGTGGCACGGTGAACGGCAGCTTCCCCGCCTTCATGTCCATGTTGCACTGCGAAAAATGACTGTGCTACATTCGATCCCCATGCAAGCCCGTGCCTCCTTCTACTTTTACTTTTGGTTCTCCTCCCCGGCGGAAGAGAGGTAAGCGCGCGCACCCGAACAAACCTCCCTCAAAACCGCCGAAGCTGTAAAGCCCGGCGGTTTTTTGTTTTTCCCTCCCGATTCTTCGCTCCGTTTTCCACGATCCATCTTTCCTCACGAAAGCAAGCAATGACTGCTCATCAAGCTTCCCTCGCCGATTCCTGGTATCGCGGCGGTTCCCAAAAGACTGGCCAAACCGACGACGCACGTATCAAGGACATCACCGTGTTGCCCCCTCCCGAGCACCTCATTCGCTTCTTCCCCATCCGCGGTACGGCCGTCGAAACCCTGATCGGCGACACCCGCCGCACCATCCACAACATCATGGCTGGCGAGGATGACCGCCTGCTGGTCATCGTCGGCCCCTGCTCCATCCACGATCCGGCGGCCGCCATCGAGTACGCACGCCGCCTGGCGCCCATACGCGAGCAGTACAAGGACACGCTGGAGATCGTGATGCGCGTGTACTTCGAAAAGCCGCGCACCACCGTGGGCTGGAAGGGTTTGATCAACGATCCCTACCTGGACCAGAGCTACCGCATCGACGAAGGCCTGCGCATTGCGCGGCAACTGCTGATCGACATCAACCGCCTGGGCGTGCCGGCCGCCAGCGAGTTCCTGGACGTGATCTCGCCCCAGTACATTGCCGATCTGATCAGCTGGGGCGCCATCGGTGCGCGCACCACGGAAAGCCAGGTCCACCGTGAACTGGCCTCGGGCATCTCGGCGCCCATCGGCTTCAAGAACGGCACGGACGGCAACATCCGCATCGCCACCGACGCCATCCAGTCGGCCAGCCGCGGCCACCACTTCCTGTCCGTGCACAAGAATGGCCAGGTTGCCATCGTGAACACGGCGGGCAACCAGGATTGCCACGTCATCCTGCGCGGCGGCAAGACCCCCAACTACGACGCGGCCAACGTGGCCGCAGCCTGCGAGGATCTGGAAAAGGCCGGCCTGCCTCCCACGCTGATGGTGGACTGCAGCCACGCCAACAGCTCCAAGCAGCATGAGCGCCAAAAGGATGTGGCACGCGACATCGCCGGACAGATCAGCGGCGGCTCGCGCAGCGTCTTCGGCGTGATGATCGAAGGCCATCTCGTGGGCGGTGCCCAGAAGTTCACGCCCGGCAAGGATGAGGTGGCTGCGCTGACCTACGGCCAGAGCATCACCGATGCCTGCCTGGGCTGGGATGATTCCCTGGCAACGCTGGCCGAGCTGTCCGACGCCGTGCAGCAGCGCCGCGTCAAGCATCCCGAGCCGGCTGCGGCCCTGGTTGCCGCCTGAGCCGGAAAAGAAAACGGGGCATGCATGCCCCGTTTTTTCCATGTCCCGGTTTTCTTGTTCAGTGTGGCGGCGTGGCGTCCGGCGGGGTCAGTCCGCCCTGGTTCAGCGTGTCGTCAATGCCCAGCAGCAGGACCAGCAACTGGCGCTTGTCGAATGCCACGGGCTGGCTCCATTCATGCTCGGCCAGTGGATGCACGTGGCTTTGGCAGGGCAATTGGCCGCGGGCATCGACCACGGCACGCAGCCGGGGCAGGAAAACCCACTGCAGCCATTCCTGCAGCTTGAGCGTGTCGTACATGAACGGCATGGTCGATGCCATGGCCTCAGGGCTGGGCGCCACGGCCGACCAGAGGCTCTGGCTGCGCAACTCGTCTTCGAGTTGCTGCAACTGGTCGAGCAGTTTCTGGTGCGTGGTGTCGGTTGTCATGCGGTGAGGTCCATGAAAAAACGGGGGCCAAATCTGTCGGCCATTGTACGTTTGCACCTTTGGGCAGGCGCTGGCAGGCCTTGAAACACCTGCTGGCGGCAGTGCCGGCTCCAGCGCCGGTGCCAGTCTCTGGCACTTGAGGCATGTCAGCTTGCCCGGGGTGTGGAAAAGGCGCTTGCGGTTAAGCTCAGGGCATGAGTGACAGCCCTGTCTGCATGAGCAGGCACAGGGCCGTATCCCGTAATGAAGAGAGGAGTTCCATGCGCAGCGAAGTGATTGTGGTGTTGGATGCCGGACAAGAGTACCGCACGGACACCAGCGGGCTCACCCCCATGAGTTCCGATGAAGGACGGCATTGGCTGGACCAGCAGTTCATCTCCATGGACTGCGAACCCCTGCGCGCCAGCGGCAAGGTTCTGCTGGCCGACAAGCTGGTGGTGGTGGCGCGTGCGGCGCGTTCGCGCTCCGGGCTGTTCGACGACGAGCAATGGCGCAACAGCTATGCCGTGGCCGCCCAGGCCGTGCTGTCCAAGCCGCTGATCCGTGTCGATGTGCCGGCCATGTCCATCAGTTACTGACGACGGACAGATAGCGATACAGCAAAGAAGCCTGGGCATGACCCGGGCTTCTTTCATTGGGGGCTGTGCCCGGTTCAGCCTGCGGCCTGCAGCGCCGCCAGCAGCTTGGGGTGAATGCCACCGAAGCCGCCATTGCTCATGCACACCACGTGGTCGCCGGGGCGGGCGGCAGCGCGGATCTGCCCGATCAGCGTATCGATGTCTGCAGCCACCTGCGCCTTGTGGCCGGCTCCCACGCCCAGGGGGCGCAGCGCCTCGGCAGCATCCCAGTCCAGGCCGGCAGTGTGGCAGAACACCAGATCGGCGCTTTCCAGGGCCCAGGGCAGTTGCGACTTCATGGTGCCCAGCTTCATGGTGTTGCTGCGCGGCTCGAACACCGCCAGGATGCGTGCCTGGCTGCCGAGCTTGCGGCGCAGGCCGTCCAGCGTGGTGCGGATGGCCGTGGGATGGTGGGCGAAGTCGTCGTAGACGGACACGCCACCCGCCATGCCGCGCAGCTCCATGCGTCGCTTGACGTTCTGAAAGCGCGCCAGCGCTTCGCAGGCCTGCGCCGGCGTCACGCCCACATGCTCGGCCGCTGCAATGGCGGCCAGCGCATTGAGCTGGTTGTGCTCCCCGGTCAGTGCCCATTCCAGGCGCGCGACCTTGTGGCCACGGTGCAGCACGTCGAAGGCGCTGGGATCGCCCTGGGCACTGAAATCGCTGACCACCGCACCGAAGCTGGAGACCTCGCTCCAGCAGCCCTGGTGCAGCACGCGGGTGATGCTTTCCTCTATGCCGTTGACCACCAGCCGCCCGGAGGCGGGAACGGTGCGCACGAGATGGTGGAACTGGCGTTCGATGGCGCCGAGGTCCTCGAAGATGTCGGCGTGGTCGAACTCCAGGTTGTTGAGCACGGCCGTGCGCGGGCGGTAGTGCACGAACTTGCTGCGCTTGTCGAAAAAGGCCGTGTCGTATTCATCGGCCTCGATGACGAAGACGGGCTCCGCGCCGGCCGGCCCCTGGCCTGGCGTCGGACGGCTGGATGCGCCCAGGCGGGCCGAGACGCCGAAGTCCAGTGGCACGCCGCCGACCAGAAAGCCCGGAGCCAGGCCTGCGCATTCGAGAATCCAGGCCAGCATCGACGTCGTGGTCGTCTTGCCGTGGGTGCCGGCCACGGCCAGCACATGGCGCGGGCAGGACGGATGGTGCAGCACCTGTTCGCAAAGCCATTGCGGACCGCTGGTGTAGGGGGCGCCGCTTTCAAGAATCGCCTCCATCAGCGGGAACTTGGGGCTGCCGTCGGGCAGCCGCGCGCGGCTGACCACGTTGCCCACGACATACATGTCGGGTTGCAGGGCCATCTGGTCGGCGCCGTAGCCCTCGATCAGGTCGATGCCCAGTGCACGCAACTGATCGCTCATCGGCGGATAGACGCCAGCGTCGCAGCCTGTGACGCGGTGCCCAGCCTCGCGCGCCAGTGCGGCCAGTCCGCCCATGAAGGTGCCGCAGATGCCCAGAATATGTATGTGCATGGCCGGGCATTCTACGGTTGCCGTCATGTCCGGGAGGGCTGTCCTGCAAAAACAGGAGCTTGCGGCCCAGCAGGCACCGGGTCCCGGAAACACAAGGTTGCGAAATCGCCGGTGCAAGGCGCTGGCGGGAACGTGCAAAGCCCGTCCGCGGCCGGCGGTGCCGCGGCTTGGGTCACAATGGCCCGGGGCCATCCACAGGGAAGGCCTCTTATATATATGTAGGGATACAGCGGATCGGAAAGCCATGGACCAAGCCACTGCCGAAATTGCCCAGACCGCGGCCCGCCTCGTGGTCGAGGAAGGGCTGGAATGGGGGGCGGCCAAGCACCGCGCACTTCGCCAACTGGGGCTGCCCGCGCGCACCGCGCTGCCGGGCAACGACCTGGTGGAAGAGGCCGTGCGCGAATACATTGCCCTGTTCTGCGCCGACACCCAGCCCCAGGAACTGCAGGCCCTGCGCGAACTGGCCCTGCAATGGATGGACCGCCTGGCCGAGTTCCGGCCCCATCTGGCCGGCGCCGTCTGGCGCGGCACAGCCACCCGCCTGTCCGATGTTTACCTGCAGCTGTTCTGCGACGACCCCAAGTCGGCCGAGATCGCGCTGATCAACCAGCATGTGGAGTACGAACCCAGCACCGTCACCGGCTTTACGGGGCAGGCCGTGGAGGCCTTGAGCATCCACGCCTTCTGCCGCCCTTTGAACGAGTCCGTGGGCGTGCATCTGCTGGTGTATGACCATGATGATCTGCGTGGCGCACTCAAGCCCGACGGCCAGGGGCGCAGCCCGCGCGGCAGCGCCGAGGCGCTGCGCAGGCTGTTGGATCAGGATGAAGAGGAGGCCGACCGTGGCTGATTCAGTGGATGCAGGGCAAAACACATCTTCCCGCCGCCGTTGGCTGATGGGCGGCGTTGCCGCCGCCGCAGGCCTGGGTGGAGCAGGGTTTGCGTGGTGGCGTTTTCAGCCGCACGCCATGGATGCCAGTGCCGAAGAGCAGCTGTGGCAGCAGCGCTTCATCACGCCCGATGGCTCGGCCATGACGCTGTCACGCTGGCGCGGCAAGCCGGTGCTGGTCAATTTCTGGGCCACCTGGTGCCCGCCCTGCGTGCGCGAGCTGCCCATGCTCGATGCCTTCTCGGCGCGCCAAAACCAGCATGGTATTCAGGTCATTGGCCTGGCCGTGGACAAGCCGGAGGCCGTGCAGCGCTTCCTGGGTCGCACACCCCTGCGTTACCCTGTGGCGCTGGCGGTGGAAGGCGGTCTGGGCCTGACCCGCTCGCTGGGCAATCTGCAGGGCGGACTGCCCTTCACCGTGCTGCTCGGCGAAGATGGCATGGTGCAGCAACGTAAAATAGGTGAGCTTACTACCGAAGATCTGGCTTCCTGGAGCGCAAAAGGCTGATTTTTCGCATCGCCGAAGCTGTGAAAGCTCAGGAAATGCCCTGAATTCCATGGCGACGTTGATGAAAAATATGCCTCAAAGCACGCAGAAGGGCGAAATTGGAGTAAATTCGCGCCCTATTTAGTTGTTAGCCGCTGGAGCTCCCATGGATTTGCGAAAACTCAAGACCCTCATTGATCTGGTGTCCGAATCGAACGTGTCGGAACTGGAGATCACCGAAGCAGAGGGCAAGGTCCGGATCGTCAAGAGCGAAGGCGCCGTGGTGCAGCACTATGTGGCAGCGCCCATGCAGGCTCCCATGGCCGCGCCGATGACGGCACCCGTCGCCGCTGCCCCCGCAGCGCCCGTGGCGGCACCGGCCGAGGCAGCCGTCTCCGGCCACGTGGTGAAGTCGCCCATGGTCGGCACTTTCTACCGCGCCTCCAGCCCTGGCGGCAAGCCCTTCGTGGAAGTGGGCAACCAGGTCAAGGAAGGCGAGACCATCTGCATCATCGAGGCGATGAAGATTCTCAACGAGATCGAAGCCGACAAGAGCGGCACGATCACGCGCATCCTGGGCGAAAACGGCCAGGCGGTAGAGTACGGCCAGCCCCTGTTCGTGATCGAGTAACCTGCAGGCGAGCGATGCCGCAAGCGGCACGACGCCCTGGCGCGAACGCATGCCGCGGCGCGACAGAGCAATTGGCTCAACTGACGGCTTCGGCCTGCGTACCGGCGCAGGCACCAAGTCGCGAGGACCTTCATGTTTAAGAAAATTTTGGTTGCCAACCGGGGCGAGATTGCCCTGCGCATCCAGCGCGCCTGCCGTGAACTGGGCATCAAGGCGGTGATGGTGTATTCCGAGGCCGACCGTGACGCAAAGTACGTCAAGCTGGCCGATGAGGCCGTGTGCATCGGCCCCGCTCCTTCGCCGCTGAGCTACCTCAACATGCCGGCCATCATCTCGGCCGCCGAGGTGACCGACGCCGAGGCCATCCATCCCGGCTACGGCTTTCTCAGCGAGAACGCCGACTTTGCCGAGCGCGTGGAAAAGAGCGGTTTCACCTTCATCGGCCCCACGCCCGAGAACATCCGCACCATGGGTGACAAGGTCTCGGCCAAGCAGGCCATGATCAAGGCGGGCGTCCCCTGCGTGCCCGGCTCGGATGGCGAGCTGCCTGACGATCCCGTGCAGATCCGCCGCATCGCCAAGGCCGTGGGCTATCCGGTGATCATCAAGGCCGCAGGCGGCGGCGGTGGCCGTGGCATGCGCGTGGTGCATACCGAGGCGGCGCTGATCAATGCCGTGCAGATGACCAAGGCCGAGGCCGGTGCGGCCTTCGGCAATCCGGCCGTCTACATGGAAAAGTTCCTGCAGAACCCGCGCCATGTGGAAATCCAGATCCTGGCGGACAACCACCGCAACGCGGTCTACCTGGGCGAGCGCGACTGCTCCATGCAGCGCCGCCACCAGAAGGTCATCGAGGAAGCGCCGGCTCCGGGCATTCCGCGCCGCCTGGTCGAGAAGATCGGCGAGCGCTGCGCCGCTGCCTGCAAGAAGCTGGGCTACCGTGGCGCCGGCACCTTCGAGTTCCTCTTTGAAAACGGCGAGTTCTACTTCATCGAGATGAACACCCGCGTTCAGGTGGAGCATCCGGTGACCGAACTGATCACGGGCGTGGACATCGTGCGCACCCAGATCATGGTGGCCGCAGGCGAGAAGCTGCCCTTCACCCAGCGCCAGATCAATGCCCAGCTCAAGGGCCATGCGATCGAGTGCCGCGTGAACGCCGAGGATCCCTACAACTTCATGCCGTCGCCGGGCCGCATCACCATGTGGCATGCCCCCGGTGGCCCCGGCGTGCGCGTGGACTCGCACGTCTACAACAACTACTTCGTGCCGCCGAACTACGACTCCATGATCGGCAAGATCATCGTCCATGGCGACACGCGCGAGCAGGCGCTGGCGCGCATGCGCACGGCGCTGCTGGAGACCGTGGTCGAAGGCATCAAGACCAATATCCCGCTGCATCAGGATCTGATGGTGGACGCCAAGTTCATGGAAGGCGGCACCAACATCCATTACCTGGAAGAGTGGCTGGCGCACCGCAACGCCAACAAGCGTTGAGCAGGTTGCCCGATTGACCCTGCATGCTGGCCCCCGGCGACGGCGGCCAGCATTTTCATTTATTGCATAGAAAAGGATGGGCCCATGTTCGAGTTGAGCCTGCTGTGCCCGGAAGACCGGGTTGAGACCGTCAGCGATGCGCTGGATGCGCTGGACGCCCTGAGCGTATCGGTGGAGGATGCCGACGCGCAGACCGAGGCCGAGCAAGCCCTGTTCGGCGAGCCCGGCATGCCGCCGCCCAAGGACGGATGGCAGCGCAGCCGCCTGGTGGCACTGTTCCCCTCGCAGCAAGCGGCCGAAGAGGCGCGTGATCTGCTGCTGCCCCAGGACTTCTTCGAGGGCTGCAGCATCATCGCCGTCAAGCAGGTGCCGGAGCAGGACTGGGTGCGCCTGACGCAGTCGCAGTTCGCCCCGGTGGACATCACGCCCGAATTCTGGATTGTTCCCACCTGGCACGAGCTGCCGCCCGAGGCGCGCGTGAGCATCCGCCTGGACCCGGGCCTGGCCTTTGGCACGGGCACGCACCCGACCACGCGCATGTGCCTGCGCTGGATCGCCCGCCAGCCGCAAGGCAGTCTTGGTCGCACGCTGGACTACGGCTGCGGCTCGGGCATCCTGGCCATTGGCGCAGCCAAGTTCGGTGCCACCGACATCGACGCGGTGGACATCGACCCGGCAGCCGTGGAGTCCACGCGCTACAACGCCGATGCCAACGCTGTGCAACTGAAAGCGGGCCTGCCCGATGCCGGCAACGGCGAGTACCGCACCGTGCTGGCCAACATCCTGGCCACACCGCTCAAGGTGCTGGCGCCGCTGCTGTGCGGCCGCGTGGCAGCGGGTGGAAGCCTGGTGCTGGCCGGTATCCTGGAGCGCCAGGCCGACGAGCTCAAGGAGGCCTATGCGCCGTACCTGGCGCTGGAAGTGGCCGACAGCGAAGATGGCTGGATCCTGATGACCGCGCGCCGCGCGGCCTGATTTCCAGCCCGAGTCCCCGCGCGGCCGCCGCCTTCGTGGCGCGGGCCGCGAGCAGCTGCCTACAATCGATCGCTGATGAGCCAAGTCACCCGCTGTCCTGCCTGTGGAACCCGCTTCAAAGTGGTGGCCGACCAGCTGCGAATTTCGCAGGGGTGGGTGCGCTGCGGCGTCTGCCATGAAGTGTTCGATGCCTCCGAGGATCTGCAGCCCCTGCCCACGGCACCTGTGAATGCGGCCGGCACCTCGGTGGCCGGCACTCCGGTGGCCGGCGGGGCATCGCACAACCCGGTCGAATTCGAGGACGATGACATCCGCGAATTCAGGGAATCCATGTGGCTGCCGACGGCGCCGAGCGGATTGCCGGGGCGGGGCGCATCGGGGCCTGCTGCACCTGTTGCACCCTCTGTACCTGCCGCACCTGCCGCACCTGCCGCACCTGCCGCACCTGCGGTATCCACCGCAACCACGGCTGCGGCTGCCAGGGCCGAGCCTTCGCCGTCCATGCCGCCGGCCGAGGTGCTGGCTCCTGAGGCTCCGCCTCCGTCCTCCGTGACCGCGAAGGACCCCTCCGCCAGCGCCGCCGAAGAGTCGGGCAGCGCGCTGCCTGGAGCGTCGCTGGTGGACGAGATCCTGGCTGCGTCCCAGGCAGCGCCGAAGTCCCCGCCCGCCGCACAGGCCGAGCAAGCCGTTGACGGCCTGCTCGGACCCGAGCCTGACACTGCGGCTCCTGTGCCCGCACCGGCAAAGGATGAGGAAAGCGCGCCGTTCACACGGCCCCATAAGCCATCTGACAAGCCATCCGACAAGTCGTCCGATGCGCCTGCGCCGTCCGTGCCAACCGGCCTGCTCCGGGAATCGGAGCCGCAGGCGCAGGCCTCCGTGCCTTCGCCAGAGTTCTCCCGCTGGCCGGACAGCGATGGCGAGGGCAGCGGTGAGGCTGCGGCCGCGCTGCCCGAGGCCGAGCCCGGCTTTGTGCGCCAGGCGCGGCGCAAGGCCTTCTGGCGCCGGCCTGCCGTGCGCGTGGCGCTTGTGCTGGGCAGCCTGCTGGGCGTGGGCGCCTTGGCAGGCCAGGTCATGTGGGGCCAGCGCGATGCGCTGGCCGTGCAGCATCCTTCGCTGGCGCCCGCGCTGCAGGCCCTGTGCGCCATGGCGGGCTGCGAGCTGCAGCCACGCCGCCAGATCGGCGATGTGGTGATCGGCAGTTCGGGTTTTCGGCAGCTGCCGCGCAACGGCCAGTACCAATGGAGCCTGAGCCTGGAGAACCGCTCGGACTTCCCCGTTGCCATGCCCGCTGTCGAACTCACGCTCACCGATGCCCAGGACAAGCTGCTGCTGCGGCGCGTGATCCGGCTTGACCAGTTCGGCGCGCCCGCGCAGATCGAGGGCCATGGCGAGTGGAGCGTGACGGCCCCGGTCGAAGTGCAAGGCCTGGAGGCGGCCGTTGCCGGCTATCGCGCCCTGGTTTTTTATCCCTGAATCCCCCTGACTTTTCAAGAAAGCCGAGACACACCATGGCCGCTCTCATCTGCGGATCGCTTGCGTTCGACAACATCATGACCTTCGAGGGAAGGTTTGCCGACCAGATCCTGCCTGACCAGTTGCACATCCTCAATGTGTCCTTCCTGGTGCCCACGTTGCGCCGCGATTTCGGCGGCTGCGCGGGCAACATCGCCTACGCTTTGCGCTTGCTGGGCGGCGATGCCTGGCCCATGGCCATGGTGGGCAGCGACGGCGCCGACTATGTGCAGCGCCTCGACGAACTGGGCGTGCAGACCGCGCACATCGGCCAGCTGCAGGACACGCACACGGCCCAGTGCATGATCATGACGGACCGTGACAACAACCAGATCACGGCCTTCCACCCGGGTGCCATGATGCAGGCCCACGGCAACCGCATCACGCCAGAGCTCAAGGAGCAGGTGCGCGTGGGCATCATTGCACCCGATGGCCGCCAGGCCATGCTCGAGCATGCCCAGCAGTTCAAGGCGGCCGGCATTCCCTTTGTGTTCGATCCGGGCCAGGGCCTGCCCATGTTCGATGGCCAGGAGCTGCGCAGCTTCATCGAGCAGGCTGACTGGGTAGCCGTGAACGACTACGAGGCCCGCATGCTCAGCGAGCGCACGGGCTGGAGCCTGGAACAGATTTCCGGGCAGGTGCAAGGCCTGGTGGTGACGCTGGGGGCAGAGGGCTGCGAGGTCTGGGTGCAAGGCGCCAAGACCCTGGTGGCGCCGGTGCAGCCCGCCGCCGTGGTCGATCCCACGGGATGTGGCGACGCATGGCGTGGCGCCATGCTGTTCGGCCTGGAGCGTGGCTGGGACCTGGTGCGTTGCGCCGAACTGGGCAACCGCCTGGGCGCGCTCAAGATTGCCAGCCGTGGCCCGCAGAACTACGTGCTGGACTTCGCCCAGCCCTGAAGCCGGGATCACCGGCCGGCGGCGCAGCCGCGGTCTTCACAATGAAAGATGGCCCCCACGCTTGCCTCGCTGCGCAAGGACCGCTGCCCCCCGAGGGGGCACTTTTCATCTTGGGGCGGCCCGGCGATGAAAAAAGCCCGACTCCAAAGAGCCGGGCTTTTTGCTTTGAGACCGGAAAAGTCTCAGGGCTTGTTGCCTGTGGGGAAGGGCCATGCGGCTTGGGGAGCCAGGCGGGTTTGCGCGATGGGCGCGGGTGCGGCAGCGGGAGCTGCAGGCGCGGCAGCGGCGGGAGCTGCTGCGGCCTTCTTGGGGGCAGCGGCCTTCTTCGGGGCTGCAGCCTTCTTGGCGGGAGCGGCAGGAGCTGCTGCGGCCTTTGCGGGCGCCGCGGCAGGCCTGGAAGCCGCGGAGGGCTTCTTGGCGGCAGCAGGGGCCGCAGCCCTTTTGGCGGGGGCCCGGGGCTTTTTCGCGGGAAGT
>NZ_JFYT01000046.1:0-302120 GCF_000632165.1 Delftia sp. RIT313
CCCACATCGTGGGCATCGACCTGGGCACCAGCCACACCGTGGTGGCGCATGTGCCCGTGGGCGGTACGGCGGCCGACATCGCCTTGCTGCCCGTGGCGCAGCGTGTCTCGGCCAGCGAGGTCGCGGCCCAGGTGCTGCTGCCCTCGGCGCGCTACCAGGCGGCGCCCGGCGAACTGGGCGATGCCTGGCAGCAGCCTTGGACTGCTCTGGGCGCGGATGCGCAAGCGCCCGCCGTCAACGGCCGCTGGGCGCGTGACCTGGGCGCGGCCGTGCCGTCGCGCCTGGTGGCCAGCGCCAAAAGCTGGCTGTCGCACGCGGGCGTGGACCGCACGGCGGCCATCCTGCCCTGGGGCGCGCCCGAAGAGGTGGCCCGGCTGTCTCCGCTGCAGGCCTCGTCCAGCTACCTGGACCATGTCCGGCAGGCCTGGGACCGCACGCACCCCGGCGCGCCGCTGCGGGACCAGCTGGTCGTGCTGACCGTACCGGCCTCATTCGACGAAGGCGCGCGCGCACTCACGCTGGAGGCCGCGCAGCTGGCCGGCCTGCCTGCGGTGCAATTGCTGGAGGAACCCAAGGCCGCCTTCCACGACTGGCTGGTGCTGCAGGGCGAACGCCTGGCGGCCGAGCTGGCGCACTGCCGCCTGGTGCTGGTGGTGGATGTGGGCGGCGGCACCACCGACCTGACCCTGATCCGCGTGCAGCCCGCTGAAGCTGAAGGCCTGCCCGTGCTGACACGCACGGCCGTGGGCGAGCACCTGATGCTGGGCGGCGACAACATGGACCTGGCGCTGGCCCATCGGCTGGAGCCGCAGTTCGCCCCGCCCGGCGAGCGCCTGCCCGCCGCACGCTTCGCCCAACTGGTGCAGCGCTGCCGCATGGCCAAGGAACAGTTGCTGGCCAGCGAGGCGCCCGAGTCCGTGGCCGTGACCCTGCTGGGCGGCGGATCGAAGCTGCTGGCGCAGACGCGCACGGCCACGCTGCGCCGCGACGAGGTGCGCGAGGCCGTGGTCGAAGGCTTCATGCCGCTGGCCGGCCTGCAGGATCTGCCCACCCGGCGCCAGGGCGCTTTGCGCGGCCTGGGACTCCCATATCCTGCCGATGCGGCGATCACGCGGCACCTGGCGCAGTTCCTCGCGCAGCACGCGGCTGGGGAGTTGCCCGATGCGGTCCTGCTCAATGGTGGCGTCTTCCACGCCCATGCGCTGGCCCAGCGGCTGGTGGCGCAACTGCAGGCCTGGCGCGGCCAGCCGCTGCGCCTGCTGCACAACCCGCATCCCGACTGGGCCGTGGCACGCGGCGCGGCGGCGCATGGCCTGGCCATGCATGTCCAGAGCCGTCCGTCTGAGGATCTGCCGGAATCGGAAGATGCCCGGACTGTGCCCGCCCCGGTACCGCGCATCGGTGGTGGCTCGCCGCGCAGCTACTGGCTGGTCCTGCCCGAGAAGGCGGGTGCCGCACCACAAGGCATCTGCCTGCTGCCGCGCGGCACGGAAGAGGGCGTGCGCATCGTGCTCTCCGGCCGGCGCTTTGGGCTGCGCCTGGGCCAGGCCGTGCGCTTTTCCCTGGTGGCCAACAGCCTGGCCGCCGCGCCTGCGCAGGCCGGCCGCATCGCGGCGCTCGACGGCGAGGGCTGGGTCGAGCTGCCCGCCCTGTCCACCGTGCTGCCTGCGCCCGAGGGCAGGGACAAGGCCCAGGTCGAGGTGCAACTGCAGGCCTGCATGACCGAGGTCGGCACGCTGGAGGTGCGCTGCGTGGCCGTCGACGATGCGCAGCGCCAGTGGCTGCTGCCGTTCAGCGTGCGCGGTGCGCTGGCCGCAGATGCGCAGGACACCGGCGATCGTTCTGCCCGGCAGGGCCGGCTGGCCGACGCCGTGGCCCTGATCGAGCGCATCTTCGGCAGCCAGGCGCAGGAGGTGACGGCCAAGGAGGTCCGCCAGTTGCGCCA
The DNA here is from genome assembly GCF_000632165.1 of Delftia sp. RIT313. NCBI lineage: Bacteria > Pseudomonadati > Pseudomonadota > Betaproteobacteria > Burkholderiales > Comamonadaceae > Delftia > Delftia sp. RIT313. The sequence goes on from NZ_JFYT01000046.1 coordinate 1,946, forward strand.
GTCGCTGGAGCGACGGCTGGGCCCGCGCGAGGACTGGGACCTGCCGCTGCTGCGCGCACTGTTCGACGCCCTGCTGGCCCGCGCCAGGCGCCGCCGCCGCACGGCCGAGCACGAGCGCGTCTGGCTGAACCTGGCAGGCTGGTGCCTGCGCCCCGGCGTGGGCGCCGAGCTGGACGGCTGGCGCATGCAGCAGGTCTGGCAACTGCATGACCAGGGCCTGGGCCATGGCGGCGAGGCGGCCAACCGCACCGAATGGTGGGTCTTCTGGCGCCGCGTGGCCGCGGGCCTGGATGAGGCCCGGCAGATGGAGCTGCTGGAAGAGGTTGCCGGCCACATGCAAAAGGCCGTGCAGCAGTCCACGCAGCGCAGCCAGGGCAAGTCCGCCCATGGCAGCTACGACGACATGCTGCGCCTGTTCGCCGCCATGGAGGCCGTGCCCTGGCAGTACCGCCAGGAAATGGGCCAGTGGATGCTGCAGCGGCTGAAGCACCCTGGTGAATCCGTGCAGACCTGGTGGGCCATAGGCCGGCTGGCCGCGCGCATGCCGCTGGCGGCCAACGCCCACCGCGTCATGCCGCCCGAGGCCGCGCAGGAGTTCCTGGACGCCACCCTGGCCCAGGACTGGCGCCGCAATGAAACCGCCATATTCGCCGCCGTTCAGATGGCCCGCATGACGGGCGACCGTGCGCTGGACCTGTCCGATGCCCAGCGCGCCCTGGTGCTGGAGCGGTTGCGCGGCGCCGGTGCACCACAGCGCTGGATCGACCTGGTGGAACAGGTCCAGCAGATGGACGCCCAGGATGCGAAGCGCAGCTTTGGGGATAGCCTGCCGCCTGGGCTGGTGCTGGTGGGGTGAGGGCTGTTGCCCCAAGAAGAAGGCCCCGCAGTGCGGGGCCTTCTTCTTGGGGAGGCACTGCAGCAAGTGCAGTGCGCTGTGCTTACTGCGAGTTCCAGACGTAGTAGGCGACACCTTCGTACTTGAAAACGGGATAGCTGGCGATCACGAAATCACGTTCGGCCGCGTTGACGGTGTAGAAATGCGCGCCTGTCTGCAGGTTGAAGAAGCGGAACATGGGCACGGTGCCATTGCCGGCAGCCGTCTGTGCGTACCAGGACGTGCCCTCGCTCTTGAAGCTGGGGTAGGTTGCGATCACGTAGTCACGTTCAGGCTGGCTGATGGTGAAGAAGTGTGCGCCGGAGGCCGTGTTGAAGAAACGGAAGACCGGGTCCAGGCCCTGCTGAGGCTGGGTGGACGCATAGAAGGCCACGTTCTCGTACTGGAAGGCCGGGTAGGTTGCCACCACATAGTCGCGCTCGAAAGCGCTGGCGGTATAGAAGTGAGCGCCGGTCTGGCGGTTGAAGAAGCGGTAGATGGCCGTGCGGGCCTGTCCTGTGCCGGTGTCGACGCCGCCCGTGCCCGTGTCTGCAGCAAGCCACTTCTGCACATTGGGGAAGAGCAGATCAAAGCGCCCATAGATCGAGTTGCCACCTGTGCGCGAGCAGGTCTGGTCGTCGCCTCCATAGAGCGTGCCGACCAGCAGGCCATTCAGGAACAGGCCAGAGCCGCTGCTGCCCGGCTGTGTCAGCCCCTGGTCCCAATTCACGCTGAGGTAGCCGCCATCGCGGTACCGGCAGGTCATGGTGGCATCGCTGGAGGGTTCGCAGGCCAAGGAGCGGTCATAGGTGCCGAAGCTGATCTTCTGCAGGTCGCCACGCGGGTGGTGTATGCCTACCACCTTGGCGCCACTGGTCAGGGCCTGGGTGGACCAGCCGGCAAAGACGGCGCCTGCAGGGGCGGCTTCGTTGAGCCGAAGCAAGCTGCCGTCATAGGTGGCTGTGGCGTACAGCAGGGTGGCGCCGTTGCGCAGCGTGCGCGAGGCCGACGACAGCGTGCGGCTGCCGCACGAGGGCGTGCGATAGAACCACGAAGTCTCCAGCGTGGAGGCCACGGTCTGGGTGCTGATGCAATGGTTGGCCGTGATGAAGTAGGGCGTGCCGGAGCCTGCCTTGTCGTTGATCAGCGTGCCCGAGCACACATAGCCCTGGCCGTTCTGGACATAGAACATGCGCGCCACGGCGTTGCGTTGCGCGCTGTAGGCGTCATAGCAGGTGGAGTCCAGGTGGCATGACAGGGACTCGTTGAGCTGGGCCGAGAACACGTTCTCGCCCTCCAGCGGCAGCGACAGGTTCTCGTACACGTGCATGACGCGCGGAATGGCCAGTCGCAGCGCATCGGCGGGCGTGCCGGGCGGCAGGTCGATCTCCAGGGTGACCTCGTCGCCGCCGCTGTCGGGCGTCCACCAGGTGCGGCCATCGGCGCTGGAATCGCCTGCGTCCTTGTTGGCCTGCAGCAGTTGCAACACGCGCTGGCCCGAAATTTCATAGGCACCGGCGCGGTCGCCCTGCGCATAGATGCGCAGCAGGGCGCTGCCGGGCAACTGCTCGATTTCCACACCCAGGCGAATGCCGTAGGCACCTTCGGAGCGCACGCTGACTGCGGCAATCAGCCCGCCGTCGGCCGAGGTCTGCCATTGCAGTTGTCCGCCCAGGGCCTGGGTGGTGGCGGTCTGGCTGCTGGGGCGCTGTGCGCCCACCTGCAGGGCGCCGCCCACAGCGGCCGAGGCGGCTCGCACATCCTTCCAGGTGCCCAGTTCCACGCGCAGCGGCATGGGGGTGACGGCTGCACGGGAAGCCATGCTGCGTGAAGCCAGGAACTCCCGAGGCGTATCCTGCGGCTGGACGCGCGAGTCCACGCTCATGCGAGGGATGAACTGAGGCACATCGGCGGCGCCCTCCTGCCCCCATGCCAGTCCCAGGCTGCCTGCCAGGGCGAGCGCCAGCGCGACGCTGCGCAAACCCCTGCGCGCAGTGGTGTCGAAAAGATCGGTCATGGGCTCCCTCTCAACGGATTGGTGGATATTGCGAAACCCGGGCATTTTAGGTGTTGTGTGCGTGACAGCCCGGTGACGGCACCGCCGTCCGGCGCTTCCTAGAATGGTCGCTGCGCTGCAGCGGCAGCCGGGTGCGGACACTGCGAGCGCCGTGCCTGCCCCACACATCTGCCCCCTGTCATCTACCAAGGATCTGATCCAGCATGAGCCATTCCTACTCCGACACCCAACTCCTGATCGACGGCCAATGGCAGAACGCCGCCAGCGGCAGGAAGATTCCCGTGCGCAACCCGGCCAGCGGCGAAGTCATCGGCCATGTGGCCCATGCCGACGTGGCCGACCTGGACCGTGCGCTGGCCGCAGCGCAGCGCGGTTTCGAGGTCTGGCGCAATGTCTCCGCCCATGAGCGCGGCGCCGCCATGCGCCGTGCCGCCGCCCTGCTCAAGGAGCGCGCCGACGAGATCGCCGCGCTCCTGACGCAGGAGCAGGGCAAGCCCGTGGCCGAGGCCAAGGGCGAAATCCTGGCCGGCGTGGGCATCATCGAATGGTTTGCCGACGAGGCGCTGCGCGTGTATGGCCGCATCGTGCCCTCGCGCCGCCCCGAGGTGCAGCAGCTGGTGATCAAGGAGCCCGTGGGCCCCGTGGCTGCCTTCACGCCCTGGAACTTCCCCGTCAACCAGATCGTGCGCAAGATCGGCGCGGCGCTGGCCACGGGCTGCTCCTTCCTGTGCAAGGCGCCCGAGGAAACGCCGGCTGCGCCCGCAGCCCTGTTCAAGTGCTTTGTCGATGCCGGCGTGCCGGCCGGCGTGGTGGGCCTGGTGTTCGGTGATCCGGCGCAGATTTCCTCCTACCTGATCGCCCATGCCGTGATCCGCAAGGTCACGTTCACCGGCTCCACCGCAGTGGGCAAGCAGCTGGCGGCGCTGGCAGGCCAGCACATGAAGCGCTCGACCATGGAGCTGGGCGGCCACGCGCCAGTCATCGTGGCCGAGGATGCCGACGTGGCCCTGGCCGTGAAGGCCGCAGGCGCGTCCAAGTTCCGCAACGCGGGCCAGGTCTGCATCTCGCCCACGCGCTTTCTGGTGCACAACAGCGTGCGCGAGGAATTCACGCGCGCCATGGTCGCCCATGCCGAAGCCCTCAAGGTCGGCGATGGCCTGGCACAGGGCACGCAGATGGGCCCGCTGGCCAATCCGCGCCGCGTCACGGCCTTGTCCCATCTGATCGAGGATGCGCAAAAGCAGGGCGCCAAGCTGCTCACGGGCGGTGCCTCGCTGGGCGGCGCGGGCAACTTCTTCGCTCCCACGGTGCTGGGCGACGTGCCGCTGAGCGCCGAGATCTTCAACCAGGAGCCCTTCGGCCCCGTGGCCGCCATCCGCGGCTTTGACGATCTGGGCGAGGCCATTGCCGAGGCCAACCGCCTGTCCTACGGCCTGGCGGCCTATGCGTTCACGCGCTCCATCAAGACGGCACACCAGCTGGCCCAGCAGGTCGAGACCGGCATGCTGTGGATCAACCAGCCGGCCGTGGCCTCGGCCGAGATGCCGTTCGGCGGCGTCAAGGATTCGGGCTATGGCTCCGAGGGCGGCCCCGAGGCGCTGGAGGCCTACCTGGTCGCCAAGGCCGTGTCGATCGCGGCGGTGTAAGACAGGCATCTGCCCCATGGACAAGGCCGTCCCACTCGCGTGGGACGGCCTTTGTTTTCATGGGGCGGCAACGCTCGACGTTGCGACCCCTGGTATGCGGTAGACGACGAGCACGTACTTTGAAAGGCTCTGGCGCTCAACCTCCACGCCACCCAGCCCCTGGGCAATGCGCCGGCTGGCGGTATTGGGCTCGGCCACCGGATAGCGCAAGGACTGTGGCGCAAAGGTCGCTCGGGCCCATGCTGCCAGCGCGGCCACGGCTTCGCGGCCGTAGCCCTGGCCATGCATGTCCTCGCGTATCCAGATGCCGAGTTCGGGCTCGGCATCGCGCGCGCGGTGCAGGCCCAGCAGGCCGGTGAATCGGCCTGACGTGCGCTCGCGCAGCGTGAAGTTGAAGTCCGTGCCGGCCGCGATCTCCTGCAGCCATCCGCGCCAGACAGCCTCGAACTCGGCAGGCGTCGACGCCGGCTCGAAGGACAGGTAGCGCGTCAGCGTGGGCGTGATGCAGGCAAAGGCCTCATCGGCATCGGCGGCAGTGAAGGGGCGCAGCGCCAGGCGCTGTGAGGTGATGGTGGTGTCGCTCCACGACATGGATGCTTTCCTTGCAACAGGGGGACAGAGGGCGTGGGGCGCTGCCGGCCTGGGCTGGCCATTCTGGCATGGGTCCGTGCTTCAGCCGGCGTTGCGGAAGAAGGCTTCGTGCTGCGCGATCTCGTGCGCGGCATGGCGCAGCTGGCGGGCCTGGTCGGGATGGCGTTCGGCCACGCGCTGCGCCAGCGCGCGCAAAAGCGGCGGGCACTGGCCGGGCGCCTGCTGCAGCCGCTGCAGGCGCAGCAGCGCGGCGCGCACGGCGCGGGCGGTGCCGTCGCCCAGGGCCGCTTCCCCGGACAGCTGATGCAGCGCCTGGATGGCGCGGCCCACATGCAGGGCGGCCAGGCCGCACTCCGCTGCCTGCGCACCCAGCTGCCCTCCGGCCTGCTCCGACATGCGCACCAGGCGCAGCAGCCGGTGGTACAGGCGGGCGCGCCAAATGCGGCCATCGCGCGCATGGCCCGGCGTGGCGGCCATGTCCTGCAGCTCGTGGACCATCATGGAGCGCAGGCTTTGCAGCCGGCCCTGCAGCGTGACCGGCAGGATGAAGCGGTAGGCCGCCCAGCCGGCCAGCGGCCCGGACACCACGGCCAGCCCCAGGGCCAGCGCATGGCCGAAGCTGGCCGTCTGCGGGTAGTGGGGCTGCAGCAGGAGCAGCAGCACCATGTTGCAGTCATAGCCCGAGAGCGCGGTGCGCTGGTGCGAGAACAGCAGTGCGCCCACGTAGACAAAGGGCAGCATCAGCCACACCAGGCCCGCCTGGCTGCTGGCGAACGGCCAGACCAGCCACTGGCAGGCCAGGGCCACCAGCATGCCCATGGCCTGGCCCAGGGTCACATGGCGCATGGTGGCCGACGGGTTCTCGAAGCCCGAGAACACGGTCAGCATGATGGACATGCCCAGCAGCATGTAGGCGCCGCCGCTCCAGCCCGTCACCACCCACAGCAGGCCCACGATGGCGATGGCCGCGCTGGCACGCAGCATGGCGCGGCGCGCGCCCAGCCAGTCGCTGTGCAGCACCACGGGCCATTGGCGGGCGCGGTGGCCGGGCGGCAGGGCCACGTCATGGGTGGCGGCCAGGTGGGCCTGCAGCGCAAAGCCCATCGGGGCCAGCATGTCGGCTGCGCCGGGCCAGGCCACGGCGGCCTCGCGTGCGCGCACCAGGGCCGCCGCGGCCTCGTGCAATTGCACGCGGGTCTCCAGCGCCAGGGCGGCTTCGCGCAGCGCCTGCGCTGCAGCCAGGGCCTGCGCCTCGCCAAAGGCCGCAGGCGGCTCCTGTGATGGTGCATCGCGCAGCCACAGCAGGGCCGAGATCTGGGCATTCATGAGCCGGCGCAGCGCGTGCACGGCCTCGCGCGAGCGCTGCGAACCGGCGGCGTGCGGGTCCAGCCCCTCCTCGATCACCGCCATGGCCAGCAGGCGGGCAGCGATCTCCTGCGAGCCCAGGGACGAACGGCCGCGCGCCTGCAGGCTGTCGGCCAGGTCGCGCAGCAGTTGCGCGAACAGCTGGCGCACCTCGGCATTGCCGGGAATGCCGCTGCCCTTGGGCGTGAACAGCCAGCCCACGAGCAGGGCTGCGAATACGCCGGTCAGCGCCGTGAACAGCCGGTCCCAGCCCAGGGCGAAGACCTGGTCGGGGTGGGCAAAGTCCAGCAGCGCGACCATGGCCGCCGAATAGCCGGACAGCATGGTGCCGTAGGCCACGAAGCTGCGCTGCAGATTGCCCACGCCCGCGCACAGGCCCAGCCACACGGCCAGGCCCAGCACCAGCCACAGCAGGTTTCCCTGGGCCAGCAGCACCAGGCCCACGCCCACGGCCGTGCCGGCCACGGTGCCTGCGACCCGGAAAAAGCTTTTTTCGAGCAGTTGCCCGCGCAGCGGCTGGGATGCGGCCCAGGTGGCCATGGCAGCCCACTGCGGATGCTCCAGCCCCAGCTGCCAGGCGGCCAGCAGCGCCAGGCAGGCTGCAAAGGCCGTGCGCAGATGCTGGCGCAGGCGCACGGGGTCGAAGCCCCAGCGGACCGAGGCCTGCAGCAGGCGGCCATAGGCATCGTGGAGGGCGCTCATGGCGCGCCTTCAGTGCGCAGCGCGGCCATGCGCGCCTGGATCTTGGCCATGCCGGCCAGCATGGCCTCGACCTCGGCATCGTCCAGGTCCTGCAGCATGGCCAGCTCGGCCTGCAGCATGGTGGCGCGCACGCGGTCCACGGCGCCGTTGCCTTCGTCCGTCAGGAAGATGCGCTTGCTGCGCCGGTCGCCGGGGTCGGCGCGGCGTTCCACCCAGCCGTGGCCTTCCAGAATGTCGAGCAGGCGCACCAGGCTGGAGCCGTCCAGTCCCACGCGCTCGGCCAGTTCCTTTTGCGTGACGCCGTCGCCCCAGGCGCGCAGGTGGATCAGCGGTGCCCAGGTGGCATCGGTCAGGCCGTCGGCCAGCAGTTGCTCCTCGACCTGGCGGCGCCACTGGCGTACCAGGGTGACCATGAGAAAGCCGAGGCGGGCGCGGGGAGGGGCAGAGGCAAAGGACATGCCTCGATTATCTTTGCAATGCAATTAATTTGCATTGCAAATTAATTGTGTCTGCATTTGATTCAAGGGTATTCCCTTGTTCAGGGGCGGGCAGTCCATGAAAAAGGCCCTGCAAGACGATGCTTTGCAGGGCCGGTCGATGGATGCGGACGGCTTCAAAGCAGGCCGGGCACCCAGCGGTTGAAGAGCAGGCCCGTCACCAGAAGCCATGCGAACAGCAAGGCGGCCAGCAGCAGGGGCTTCGTGCCTGCGGCACGCACGGCGCGGACATGGGTGGTCAGGCCCAGGGCCGCCATGGCCACGGCCAGCAGGGCGTTGTCCAGCTGCACGCCCACCTGCACCACGGCGGCAGGCAGCACACCCAGCGAGTTCACGCCGGCCATGGCGACGAAGCCCAGCGCGAACCAGGGAATGGTGATGCGGCGCGGCTTGCCGTCGCTCACCTGGCTGCTGCGGTTGCCGCGCGCCACCGCCATGGACAGCAGCAGCAGGAAGGGGGCCAGCATCATCACGCGCACCATCTTTGAGATCACGGCCACGTCCGCAGCTTCGGGCGCAATGGCTTCGCCGGCGGCCACGACCTGGGCCACCTCGTGCACGGTGGAGCCCACGTACAGGCCGTACTGCGCAGGCGACATGTCCAGCCAGCCGTGGGCGGCGTTCCAGTGGAACAGCGCGGGATAGAGGAAGGTGCCCACGGTGCCGAAGACCACCACGGTGGCCACGGCCACGGCCACGTCTTCGGCGCGGCCCTTGATCACGGGTTCGGTGGCCAGCACGGCAGCGGCGCCGCAGATGGAGCTGCCCGCGCCGATCAGCACCGTGGTGCGCGCATCCAGCCCGAAGACGCGGCGGCCCAGCCACTGCGCCAGCAAGAAGGTGCTGCCCAGCACCAGGGCATCGACCACCACGCCGGCCATGCCCACATGGCCTATGTCCTGGAAGGTCAGTCGCAGGCCGTAGAGCACGATGCCCGCGCGCAGCAGGCGCTGCTTGGCCAGGCCCACGCCGGCATGGCAACTGGGCGCCAGGCGCGGATAGACGGTGTTGCCGATGACCAGGCCGATGCAGATGGCCAGCGTCAGTGCACTCAGGCCCGAGCCGGCCAGCAGGGGCTGGCGTGCGCCCCAGGTGGCGGCTGCGGCAATGGCGCCGGCCAGCAGCAGGCCGGGCGCAAGCTCGGTCAACTGACGCAGCCAGCCGGACGGATGGGAGGAGCGTGGGAGGGATGTGGTGTTCATGGTGCCTGCGCGCCGCGTCAGGAGCGCGGTGCATGGGAGGCACTTTAGATTTCTTGGCTATATTCGTATAACGAATAGTTTTTGTAGCACCAACCGGGGAAACAGGTTGATGGCTCGTTCAGACTGCACGCCATGCTGCACCTCACCCTGCGCCAACTTGAAATCTTCTGCGCCGTCGCCCAGGCGGGCTCCACCGTGGCCGCGGCCGACGCCGTGGCCCTGTCGCAGTCGGCCACCAGCGCCGCGCTGCAGCAGCTGGAGCAGGCCATGGGCGCCCAGCTGTTCGAGCGCGTGGGCCGGCGGCTGGCGCTCAACGACGCGGGCCGCGCCCTGCTGCCCGAGGCACTGGCGCTGCTGGAGCAGGCCAGGGGCATAGAGCAGGCGTTTTCGGTGCGGGCCGCCAGCCTGCCCGTGCGTCTGCGCGTGGCAGCCAGCACCACCATAGGCACCTATGCGCTGCCGGCCGTGCTCGCGCACCTGGCGCGCAGCCATCCTCACCTGAGCGTGGACCTGCAGATCGCCAACACGCGCGAGGTGGGCCAGGCCGTGGAATCGCTGGACGTGGACCTGGGCCTGATCGAGGGCACCAGCCACTGGCCCGGGCTGGAGGTCGAGCCCTGGATGCGCGACGAACTCGTCATCGTGGCTGCAGCACAGGACCCGCTGGTGCAGGCTGCGGGCCAGCGCCCGCTGGGCGTGGCCGCCTTGCGCGGTGCGCGCTGGCTGCTGCGCGAGCCGGGCTCGGGCACGCGCGAGATGGTGGAGCATGCCTTGCTGCCGCATCTGCACCAGCTGCCGGCCGCCGCCACGCTGGGCAGTTCGGAGGCGATTGCGCGCTGCGTGGCCCAGGGCCTGGGCGTCAGCTGCCTGTCGCGCGTGCTGGTGCAGGCCCTGGTCGCCTCGGGAGAGCTGGCCGTGCTGCCGACCACGCTGCCGCGCATGTGGCGGGATTTCTCGCTGGTGCAGCGGGCGGGCAAGCGCCGCTCGCCGGCGCTGGCGGCCTTTGTGCAGGCCTGCCGCCAACAGGCCCAGGACTGAGGCGGGTTACTTGCCCAGCGGAATCGGCGTGCTGCGCGGCACGGGCACGGCGGTGACGCTGTTTTGCGGCGAGCCTTCGATCACGCGGTCCGAGTAGGTCATGTAGACCAGGGTGTTGCGCTGCGCATCGACCATGCGCACCACGCGCAGGCGCTTGAACAGCAGCGAGATGCGTTCGGTGAACACCTCGTCCTGCTGCTTGAGCGGGGCAGGGATCTGGATGGGGCCGGTCTGCACGCAGCTGATCGAGGCTTCGGCGCGGTCCTCGGCCAGGCCCAGGCCGCCCTTGATGCCGCCGGTCTTGGCGCGCGAGACATAGCAGGTCACGCCCGCCACCTTGGGATCGTCATAGGCATCGACCACGATCTTGTGGTCCGGGCCTATGAACTTGAACACCGTGTCCACCGCGCCGACCTGCTCGGCGCGCGCACCGCAGGCGCCCAGCAGCAGCGTGGCCAGAGCGGCCGTGAGCAAGGCCCGGCCGTTCATGTCAGGCCTCACCCGCCACATGGCGGCGAAGATGCTCCAGAGCTTCCTCGACCTGGTCCACCAGCACCAGGCACAGGTCGCCGGGCGTCAGCCGCGCCAGCGCATGGTCGATGGCGTTGAACTCACCCTGGATCTGGGTCACGTAGTCGGTGCGCGGTGCGCCTTGCAGGCCTTGCTGCAGCAGGGCCAGGACTTCACCGTCGGCGCGGCCGCGCTGGCAGGCATCCTGGTAGAGGATGACGTCGTCGAAGGCCTTGCCCAGGATCTGGGTCTGCTCGGTGATGTCCTGGTCGCGGCGGTCGCCCGCGCCGCTGATGACCACGCTGCGGCGCTGCGCGGGCATGGCGTCCACGGCCTGGACCAGGGCGCGGATGGCGTCGGGGTTGTGGCCGTAGTCGGCGATCAGCGTGGCGCCACGGTAGTCCATGACGTTGAAGCGGCCCGGCGCGTTGTCGCTGTCGTTGACGAAGCCGGCCAGGCCACGGCGGATGGTCTGCCAGGGCATGCCCACGCCCCAGGCGGCGGCGATGGAGGCCATGACGTTCTCCACCTGGAAGCTGATGGTGCCGTTGCGCGTGATGGGGATCTCGCGCAGCGCGATGGTCTCGCGCCACGAGCTTTCGGCCGCGACGATGCTGTCGCCGTCCACATAGACCACGCGGTTGCCCAGGGCACGGTGCGTGGCCATCACGGGGTGGTGGCGGTCGGCCGCGAAATAGATGACCTTGCCCGGCGAGGTGGAGGCCATGGCGGCGACCAGCGGATCGGCCGCGTTGAGCACGGCATAGCCGTCGGTGGCCACGTTCTGCACGATGACGCGCTTGAGCACGGCCACGTCTTCCACCGTGGTGATGTAGTTCAGACCCAGGTGGTCGCCCGCGCCCACGTTGGTGACCACGGCCACCTGGCAGCGGTCGAAGCCCAGGCCTTCGCGCAGGATGCCGCCGCGTGCGCATTCGAGCACGGCCGCATCGGTCTCGGGGTGGGCCAGGGCGTTGCGCGCGCTGCGCGGGCCCGAGCAGTCGCCGCTGTCGATCTGGCGGCCGTTGACGTAGACGCCGTCCGTGTTCGTCATGGCCGTGCGCCAGCCATGCGAGGTGAACAGGTGGGCGATCAGGCGCGTGGTCGTGGTCTTGCCATTGGTGCCGGTGACGGCCACCAGCGGGATGCGGCCGTCCTGGCCCGGCGCGAACAGCTCATCGACCATGGGCACGCCCACGTTGCGGGGCTTGCCGAAGGACGGCGCCAGGTGCATGCGCAGGCCCGGTGCGGCGTTGACTTCGACGATGCCGCCGTTTTGCTCTTCCAGCGGGCGCAGCATGGTCTCGCAGACCACGTCCACGCCACAGATGTGCAGGCCGATGGTCTGGGCGGCCTCCACGGCGCGCGCGGCGATGTCGGGGTGCACGTCGTCCGTCACATCGGTGGCGCTGCCGCCGGTGGACAGGTTGGCGTTGTTGCGCAGCACCACGCGCTGGCCCTGGGCCGGCACGGATTCGGGCGTGAGCCCTTCGGTGGCGATGCGCGCGATGGCGATGTCGTCCAGGCGGATCTTGGTCAGCGCCGTGCCGTGGCCCGAGCCGCGGCGCGGGTCCTGGTTGACGATGTCCACCAGCTCGCGGATGGTGTGCTGGCCGTCGCCCAGCACCTGGGGCGGCTCGCGGCGCGCAGCGGCCACCAGCTGGCCGCCGACCACCAGCAGGCGGAAGTCATGGCCGGGCAGGAAGCGCTCGACCATGATGTCGTCGCCGAATTCCGAGGCGGTGGCGAAGGCGGCCTTGAGCTGCTCGTGCGTGGTGATGTTGACCACCACGCCCTTGCCCTGGTTGCCGTCCTGGGGCTTGACCACCACGGGCAGGCCCACTTCCTGGGCCACGAGCCAAGCTTCTTCCACATCCTTGACGGGGCGGCCCAGCGGCACGGGCACGCCGGCGGCGTGCAGCAGGCGCTTGGTCAGGTCCTTGTCCTGGGCGATGGACTCGGCCACGGCGCTGGTCTGGTCCAGCTCGGCGGCCTGGATGCGGCGCGCCTTGGAGCCCCAGCCCAGCTGTACCAGCGAGCCCGAGGTCAGGCGGCGGATGGGAATGCCACGCGCCACGGCCGCATCGACGATGGAGCCGGTGGAGGGGCCGATGCGCTCGTCCTCGTCGAGTTCGCGCAGCTGGGCCACCACCTTGTCGGCGTCGAAGGGCGTGTCGGCCAGGGCCGACTGCAGCAGCTCGCCGGCCTGTTCCATGGCCAGGCGGCCGACGGCCTCTTCGGTGTACTCCACCACCACCTGGTAGGTGCCGGTCTCCACGGTTTCATGCGTGCGGCTGAAGGTCACCGGGCAGCCGGCCTGGGCCTGCAGCGACAGGGCCGCGACTTCCAGCACCTGGGCCAGCGACAGGCGCTGGTCGGCGCCGTGCGGCTGCAGCGTGCCGATCTTGGGAAAGCGCGCGCGCAGCCGGTCCTCGAAGCCGGGCAGGGCCGAGTAGTCGCACTCGCCGGGCTCGCATTGCACGATGGCTTCGATGGCGGTGCTGCGGGTCCAGAGATTGGGGCCGCGCAGGGCTCGGATGCGGGTGATCTGCATAGTGTCTTCTTTCGGAGGGCAGGCCCGCGTCGCCGGGCCTGCCTGCATGTCATCGTGTGGTCGGGCTCAGGCGGCGGTGGCTGCGGCGGCCGGCGTGTAGTCGAAGGTCTTGATGCCGGCGACGATGAGGTCGGGGGCAATGTCCATGGACCACGCGGCGGCAATGGCGGCCAGCAGGGCCGGCGTGTCCGGGCGCAGGCCGCCGGGCAGGCTCAGTGCGTCCAGCGTGCCCAGCATGCGCTCGGCAGCGCCCGTGGCCAGGATCACCTGGTTGCCGCGCACGAAGACGGCGCGGCCTTCGCTCTCGGAACGGTGGGCCGCGACCACGGGGCTGTCTGCCTGCATCGAATAGAACAGCACCTCGCCGTCGCACAGGCGGGCCAGGTCGGCCACCTGCTCGATGTCGGCATTGAGCACGCCCGCGCCTTCGTCCAGCACCACGTCGATCTGGGTGCGCATCACGCGCGTCATCTGCGACTGCTCGTGCACGTCATGGTCGGGCAACTGCTCGAAGCCGTCCATGTCGGTGACCACGCCGACCAGGCAGCGGTCGTAGGCCAGGCCTTCCTCCAGGATGGAGCGGGCCGTGGTCTGGATGACGGCGGCCTGGGCCAGGCGGTTGGTCAGCAGGCGGTGGGCACCGGCCCAGTTGGCGGTGTTGGTCTTCTGGGTCTGGCGGTTGGACAGGAACATGCCCTCGCTGCTGGCCACGCCCGTGAGCTTGCCCGACAGCTGCAGCAGCCAGCCCACCAGGCGGGCCGTGAAACCGTTGTTGCGCGTGCCGGCAATGCCCACCAGGGGGATGCGGCCTGCGCCCGTGCCCTCTTCGGTGCGCGGGAACAGGTGGTCGGCGATGGCCATGCCCACGGGGCGCGGCGCGCCGCTGGTGGGCTTCAGGTGCATCAGCAGGCCGGGGCCGGCGTTGACTTCGAGGATGGCGCCGCCCTGCTCCTTCATGGGGCGCGAGACGTCCTGCAGGATCATGTCCATGCCCGCGATGTCCAGGCCCACGATCTTGGCGGCCAGCGTGGCCATGTAGGCCACTTCGGGGTGGACCTCATCCGTGCAGTCGATGGCCATGTTGCCGTTGCGCTGCAGCAGCACGCTGGTGCCCTGGGCGGGAATGGTGTCGGGCGTGACGTTCTGGCGCTTGAGTTCCAGCTTCACGGCCGGGGCTTCGAGGTTGATCCAGTCCAGCGGGTATTCCTGCTCGGGGCCGCGGCGCGGGTCCTGGTTGACCACGGCGACCAGTTCGCGCAGCGTGGACTTGCCGTTGCCGGCCACGCTCACGGTCTCGCCACGGCAGGCCGCCACGACCTTGCCGCCCACCACCAGGATGCGGTGCTCGGTGCCGTCGATGAAGCGCTCGACGATCACGTCGGAGCCTTCGGGCTGGGCCAGCGCAAAGGCGGTCTTGATGTCGGCCTCGTCGCGCAGGTCCAGCGTCACGCCACGCGCGTGGTTGCCGTCCGAGGGCTTGACGGTGACGGGAAAGCCGATGTCCTGCGCCACTTCCCAGGCTTCCTCGGGGCTGTTGACGATCTGGCCTTCGGGCACGGGCACACCGCAGGCGGCCAGCAGGCGCTTGGTGAAGTCCTTGTCCTGGGCAATGCCTTCGGCAATGGCGCTGGTCTGGTCGCTCTCGGCGGTCCAGATGCGGCGCTGCGCGGCGCCATAGCCGAGCTGCACGAGGTTGCCGTCATTGAGGCGGATGTGGGGAATGCGGCGCTCGCCGGCGGCATCGACGATGCAGCCCGTGCTCGGGCCCAGGTAGCGGTCGTTGATCTCGGTCTTGATGGCCTTGACGGCGGCCTTCAGGTCGAAGGGCTCGTCGTTGATGGCGGCCATGATCAGCCGGTGGCCGTAGGCCAGGGCCGTGCGCGCCACGGTTTCCTCGGGGCAGCGGAAGACCATGCGGTAGATGCCGCGCTGGGAAATCTCGCGCGTCTGGCCGAACTCGGCCGGCATGCCCGCCAGGTTCAGCAGCTCGATGATGATGTGCTCCAGCACATGGCCGCACCAGGTGCCGCCTTCCAGGCGCTGGATGAAGCCGCCGCGCTCGCCCACGCCGCAGTGGTGCTCGATCAGGTCGGGCAGCCAGGCCGTAAGGCGCTCGTTGAAACCGTCAAGCTTGTTCGAGGGATAGTCCTCCAGCTCACCAAGATCCAGCCAGACCTCCAGCACGGGACGGTAGGTCCAGACGCTGGGTCCACGCAGGTAGGTGGTGCGCAAGAGTTGGATGTCTTTGAATTTCGCCATGTCGATCAACGGGTAAGCGTGAGCGACGACCCGGGTGCGGATCGCCGGAGAATGGGAGAGGATTGTGCGCTCAGAAAGCCCATGCGCAGTGCTGTCAGCCTAAACCAGGGTTGGCGCGTTGAGCAGGGTATGCCGTGCAAAGCGCGGGATATCCACCGGGGAGCTGCGGTTGCCCGCATGACACCAGGAGCCGCCAGGGGCGGGAAAAACAACTCAACATGCAAGAACACCATTCTGTGGACGTTTCGGCCTTCCTTGCCAGCCCCCGCGGGGCTGGGCTGCGAGCCAGGCTCGCTTCCAATGAAAACGTGCTGGCCCTCGTCCCGGTTGACCTGACCCTCGATATGCGCTTCGGCGAAGGCTGGGTTGTGCTGACCAACCAGCGGCTCCTCGCCTGTGATCCTGCAGATCAGCAGTGGAGTGAGTGGGTACTATCCATTGATCAGAATCTGCGCACGCTGGACCACGGCGGCGTGGGCAACCTCGAACTGCACGGCCCTGCGGCGCGGCTGGCGCTGTGGCGCTTCACGCTGCGCCACCAGGCGGCCGTGCTGCGCCTGCTGCAGCAGTTCGACCACGAGCGCGAGCGCCTGGCACGCGGCGAGGACTTCGCCGAGCCCGAGGACGACGTGCCCCGCTGCCCGGCCTGCCAGGCCGAGCTGCCGCCCGAGGCCGACGAATGCCCGGCCTGCGCGCGCCAGCAGGGCCCGCAGACCTCCACCTGGGTGCTGCTGCGCCTGTGGCGCTTTGCCCATCCCTACCGGCACCAGCTGCTGCTGGGCTTTTTGCTGACCCTGGCCTCCACGGGCGCCACCCTGGTGGCGCCTTACCTGACGATTCCCATCGTGGACAAGATCCTGATCCCGTTCCAGAACGGGCAGCAGATCGACAGCAGCCTCGTGGTCTTCTACCTGAGCGGGCTGCTTGCGGCGGCGCTGGTGGCCTGGGGCCTGGGCTGGGCGCGCACCTTCGTGCTGGCCAAGGTCTCCGAGCGCATTGGCTCGGATCTGCGCACCACCACCTACAACCACCTGTTGACGCTGTCGCTGGACTACTACGGCAGCAAGCGCACGGGCGACCTGATGGCGCGCATCGGGGCGGAAACAGATCGCATCAATTTGTTTCTATCCTTGAATGCACTGGATTTCGCCACCGACGTGCTGATGATCGTGATGACCTCGGTCATCCTGTTCTCCATCAATCCGTGGCTGGCCCTGGTCACCCTGGTGCCGCTGCCCTTCATCGCCTGGATGATCCATCTGGTGCGTGACCGCCTGCGCACGGGCTTCGAGAAGATCGACCGCGTCTGGTCCGAAGTGACCAATGTGCTGGCCGACACCATCCCCGGCATCCGCGTGGTCAAGGCCTTCGCCCAGGAAAAGCGCGAGGCCGACCGCTTCGCCCAGGCCAACCTGGTCAACCTGCAGGCCAACGACAAGGTCAACAAGACCTGGTCGCTGTTCACGCCCACGGTGACGCTGCTGACCGAGATCGGCCTGCTGGTGGTCTGGGGCTTCGGCATCTGGCTGGTGGCTGGCGGCCAGATCACGGTCGGTATCCTGACGGCCTTCATCGCCTACATCGGCCGCTTCTACAGCCGCCTGGACTCGATGAGCCGCATCGTCTCGGTCACGCAGAAGGCGGCGGCCGGCGCCAAGCGAATCTTCGACATCCTCGACCACGTGAGCAACGTGCCCGACCCGGTCAACCCGGTCAAGCTGCCGCGCGTGCAGGGCGCCATCACGCTGGACAACCTGAGCTTCCGCTACGGCAGCCGCGCCGTGATCAAGAACCTGGACCTGCAGATTCGTCCGGGTGAAATGATCGGTCTGGTCGGCCACAGCGGCTCGGGCAAGAGCACCCTGGTCAACCTGATCAGCCGTTTCTATGACGTGAGCGAGGGCTCCATCCAGCTCGACGGCGTGGACATCCGCAGGCTCAAGGTCTCGGACTTCCGCAGCAACATCGGTCTGGTGCTGCAGGAGCCCTTCCTGTTCTTCGGCACCATTGCCGAGAACATCGCCTACGGCAAGCCCGATGCCACGCGCGAGGAAATCGTGGCGGCGGCCCGTGCTGCCCACGCCCATGAATTCATCCTGCGCCTGCCGCATGGCTACGACTCCCTGGTGGGCGAGCGCGGCCAGGGCCTGTCGGGCGGCGAGCGCCAGCGCATCTCCATTGCGCGCGCACTGCTGATCGACCCGCGCATCCTGATCCTGGACGAGGCCACCTCGGCCGTGGACACCGAGACCGAGAAGGAAATCCAGAAGGCGCTGGACAACCTGGTGCAGGGCCGCACGACGATTGCCATTGCCCACCGCCTGTCCACGCTGCGCAAGGCCGACCGCCTCGTGGTCATGGACCGGGGCGAGATCGTGGAAGTGGGTCCGCACGACGAGCTGATGGAAAAGCAGGGCGCCTACTGGCGCCTGTACCAGGCCCAGGCGCGGCGCGCCGAAGAGGATGCCCAGGCCGCAGGCCTGACCCTGGCCGCAACCACCATCGAGGAATAAGCCATGTCCAACGCCCAACATTCCGCTGCCGGCGCCGATTTGAGCGGTGTGCGCATGGAGCGCAACGCCCATGGCCGCCTGGTGCTGATCCTGGCCGACGGCACGCGCCACGAATCCGTGGTGCCCGTGCGCGCCTTTCCCATTGCCGCGCCGCTGGAAGGCCTGTCCCTGGTCTCCGTCGATGGCAAGGAGGCGCTGTGGGTGGACCACATGGACCACCTGCCGGCGCAGGCCCGCACGCTGATCGAGGAAGACCTGGCCGTGCGCGAGTTCGTGCCCGTCATCCAGCGCATCCACAAGGTGTCCGGCTTTTCCACGCCCAGCACCTGGGACCTGGAGACCGACCGGGGCCCCGTGCAGCTCGTGCTCAAGGCCGAGGAGGACATCCGGCGCCTGTCGGGCCGCACGCATCTGATGATCACCAGCCAGGACGGCGTGCAGTTCAGCGTGCCCGACAGCACGGCGCTGGACCGCACCTCGCGCAAGCTGCTGGAGCGCTTCCTCTAGCGCCTGGTCGGGGTGAATAAGGGGTTTACCCTTGGTTTGAGGCAGGCCGAAGCGTCTTGCAAAAAAAGCGCTTCAGTTCTTTCAGCTTCTGTCGATGATGAGGCGACGGCGGGAAATTCCCGCCCACAGCACACATCCAGCAAGAGGGTCGAGCCATGCCAATTCCACCTGTTGACCGATCACCCATACCGTGGCGCCCGCAAAGCGCCGATCTGTACTCCACCGGTGCGTCGGGCGCGGTGCCCGTGCGTCCTGTGAACGCCACCAACGCCGTCGAATCCACGGACCGCATCGGCGAGGGCCGGGTGGTGCGCGATCCTGAAAAGCCGTCCGTGGTGGACCAGGAAAACCGCGACTGGACGCTGGCCGAAGAGATCAAGCAGAAGGAAGAGGTCGAGGAGCCGCCCAAGGAGCCGATCTCCAAGCAGCTCATCGAGTTCATCCAGTCCATGTGGCGTGCCAGCGCCATGGCGGTGGAGCAGGCCCAGGAGGTCAGCAAGGCCGACGATGTGGCCCGCAACAAGATGCAGGTGCGCGACGAACCGTTGACCTATTCGGAACCCAAGGTCAAGCGTACCGGCGGTCTTTGAGTGTCAGGGGCGCGGCAAGAAGGCTCAGTCCTTTGAGCCTTCGCCTTCCTTCTTGTCCCTGGCGGCGGGTGCGGCTGCAGCATGCTCGGCTGCCGCACGCTCGGCGGCCTTTGCCTCTTCGGCCTGCGCCTTGGCCTTTGCCTTGTCGCGTTCGGCGCGGTACTTGACGGCAAAGGCCTGCACTTCCGCATAGGAGACGTAGCCGTCCTTGTCGGTGTCGGCCTCGTCGAAGGCCGCCGACAGGCGCGGGAACAGCGCCACTTCGGCACGGCTGAGCTTGCCGTCCTTGTTGAAGTCCAGCATCTTGAATTCACGCTGGGCCTTGATCTCCCCCTTGGTCAGCGGCGCCGGGCTGGCCGTTGCCTGCTCGGTGGCTGCGTTTTCTGCCGCCTGCGCGCGCGCGGCGGGCAGCATGAAGGCGCTGGTCAGCAGCACGACGACGGCGGCCTGCAGCAGCGGTGGCCGGCGCAGCAGGGCAGAGCGGTTCATGACGGGAAAATGCATGGGCTTTATTTGGGCACGGAACCGGCATTTGCAAGCACGGCCGGCCCGCCCTTTGCAATTGTTTACTTCGGCGGATCGGCGTCCGGATTGGAGATGCCGCTGCTCACATGGCCTGCCGGCACATGGCGCGCGGCCGAGTTGACGTGGCCGGTCTGGTCGTCGAAGAAGAAGTCCGGCTCGAACTCGCGCAGGAACGGGCCCTTTTCCAGGCCACCGAGGAACATGGCCTCGTCCACCGCAATGCCCCATTCCAGCAGCGTGCGGATGGCGCGCTCGTGCGCCGGTGCGCTGCGCGCCGTCACCAGGGCCGTGCGAATGCGCATGGTCTGGGACGAGTCCGCCTGCTGCTGCAGCCGGTGCAGCGCCACCAGCAGCGGCTTGAACGGCCCTTCCGCCAGCGGCGTGGCGGCATGGGAGACCTCGTGGCGCAGAAAGGCCGGCAGCCCGCCTTGCTGGTAGACGCGTTCGGCCTCGTCGGAGAACAGCACGGCATCGCCGTCGAAGGCGATGCGCACCTCCTGCGGATAGCGGTCGCCTGCCGGCGTGGAATCGACCATCACGCGTGCGGCAGGAAAGCCGATGGACAGCGCCCTGCGCACATCGACCTCGTTGGCCGAGAGAAACAGGTGGGCGCCCAGCGGCCGCAGGTAGGAAAACGGATCGCGCCCGCGCGTGAACACGCCGCGCTCTATGTGCATGTCGGCCGCCTTGGCAGAGGCAAAGACCCGCATGCCGCTGGCCGGGTCGTTGCGCGAGAGCATCATCACCTCCACGCGCTGCACCTCGGGCGTATTGAAGGCCAGCAGCTTGCGCACCAGCGGGAAGGCGATGCCCGGGCGTGCGGGCTGGTGCACCAGGTCCAGCTGGCGGCGCATGTAGGCCTGCTCGTCACCGGCGTCGAACAGCCGGTTCTCCTCCTCGAAGTCGAACAGCGCCCGCGAGGAGATGGCGACGACCAGCTTGTCTTGCAGGGTCACGGACATGGCTTGGCGCTTTTCGCTATTTGACGAACTGGTTGAGCTGGATGATGGGCATGAGCACGGCCAGCACGATCAGGGCCACGACCATGCCCATGGCCACGATCAGCAGCGGCTCCAGGATGGTGGCCAGGTGCATGGCGCGGCGCTGCACCTCGGTGGACAGCTGGTTGGCCGCGCGCTGCAGCATCACGGGCAGCTGGCCGGTCTGCTCGCCCAGGCGGGCAAACATGGAGATCAGGCCCGGGAAGCGCTTTTTCTGCGCCAGGGCCGAGGCCAGCGGCGCGCCCTCGCGCACCAGGGCCAGCGCGTCCATGGCGTCGGCACGCAGCGCG
The DNA here is from genome assembly GCF_000632165.1 of Delftia sp. RIT313. NCBI lineage: Bacteria > Pseudomonadati > Pseudomonadota > Betaproteobacteria > Burkholderiales > Comamonadaceae > Delftia > Delftia sp. RIT313. Next base: position 22,627 of record NZ_JFYT01000046.1, read on the forward strand.
CGGTTGCCCAGCGTTTCGGCTGCGGCCTGCAAGGCCTTGAGAATGGGCACGCCTGCGCCCGCCAGCATGGCCAGCGTGCCGGCAAAGCGTGCCGCATTGTAGTTGCGCGCCAGCCGGCCGATCAGCGGCAGGCGCAGCCACCAGGCGTCGAAGCGCTCGCGCAGCACGGGGTTCTTCATGGACAGCCGGAATCCCACGGCGCCCAGCACCAGGGCGATCAGCGCGGCCCAGCCATAGCTGCGCACGAAGTCGCTGAGCGCCAGCATGGCCACGGTAAGCCAGGGCAGGGCGCGCTTGGTGCCGGCGAACACGCTGGCCACCTGGGGCACCACGTAGCTGACCAGGAACAGCACGATGACGATGGCCACCAGGGTCACGATGGCCGGGTACAGGGCTGCGCCAATGAGCTTGGACTGCAGGGCCTGGCGCGATTCCAGATCGTCGGCCAGCCGCTCCAGCACCGGGCCCAGGCTGCCGCTGGCCTCGCCGGCGCCGATCACGGCGCAGTAGATGTCGGAGAACTCGCGCGGATGCTGGGCCAGGGCGCGGGCAAAGGTGGAGCCTGCGTTGACCTCGGCGCGCAGCGCGGCCACGAGGTGGTGCTGGCGCGGGTCGTCGGCTTCTTCGGACAGCGCGGCCAGTGCGCGCTCTATGGGCAGGCCTGATCCGACCAGCCCCGCCATCTGGCGCGTCCAAACGGTCAGCCCCGTGGAGCCAAGGACGGGGCGGGTCAGCCAGCGCGAGGCGCCGCCCTGCGGGCCGGACGCGGAACCCGAGGCCACGATCTCCACGGCCATGGGCACCAGGGCCTGGGCCCGCAGCTGGCTGCGCGCGGCACGCGCGTTGTCGGCTTCGATCGTGCCCTTGCGGGTCTGACCTTGTGCATCCAGGGCTTCGAAGGAAAAGGCAGGCATGCGCGGCGGGAGTCGGGAAGGGCTGGGGAAGGGATGGCGTTCAGGAAACGCCAGGCGGCGATCCAACCCCCGATGGTAGCCGCTGCCGGTGACGGCTGGATGGCGAGGCCGCCGCCGCGGTCGGCGGCAGCCCCTGCCTGGCCCTTATGCCGGCTGGGCCGCGAGGTCCGCTTCGTTGAGCTGGATGGAGCGCAGCGAGGCCGGGCGTTCCATCAGCGGCTGGCCGTAGTCGCTGAACTCGGGCAGCGCGGGCAGCAGCTTCATCATCGTGCCCCAGCGCAGGTAGCTGGCCATGAGCACGTCGGCGGCGGTGAACTGGTCGCCGCACAGGTAGCGCCTGCCGGCCACGGCCTGGCGCAGCGTCTGCACCACGTCGTCATAGCGGCCATAGCCGGCGGACATGGCCTGGTCGGCCGTCTGCTGCTCCAGGTGGCCCTGGCTCTTGGCAGTTATCAAGGCGTCGACGGGGCCGGCCAGGAAGAACATCCAGCGGTGGTAGACGCCGCGCAGCGGGCTGTCCACGGCCGGCGCGAGCCTTCGTTCGGGGAAGATGTCGGCCAGATAGGCAAGGATGGCGGCCTGTTCGGTGATCACGGTCTCGCCGTGCACCAGCGCGGGGACCTTGCCCATGGGATTGATGGCCAGGTAGTCGGCAGCCTTCATGGTGCTGCCGTATTCCAACCGCACGGGCTCATAGCGGGCGCCGCATTCCTCCAGCATCCAGCGCGCGATGACGGCGCGCGAGCGGGGGTGGAAGTAAAAGCGCAGCGGCTTGATCGAGTCGTTCATGAAGGCTCCCAGTGGTTTGAATGCATGGCGAGAAGGCCATGGGAGCGACTGTAGGAGGCCATGCTGACAGTTTTTGTCAGCAGTGGTGTCAGCGGACCGTGTAGCCCAGTTGCCGCGACCAGCGTTCGATCAGGCCGCTGCGGTGGTCGGGATAGCGTTCCTGCAGATCGGTGACGGAGCGCACGCGGTCGGCGCGGAAATGGCGGAAGTCCTGGCGCAGTTCGCACCAGGCCGCAAGAATGCGCCGCTGATCGAAGAAAGCCATGGCAAAAGGCCAGATCTGGCGCTCGGTCGGCTGGCCCTTCTCATCCGTGTAGTGCAGCTGCACCCGGTGCTGGCGCCGTATCGCCAGGCGCAGCGCGGTCTGCCAGGGCTCGGTCACGGACTCGTGGCAGATGGGCGGCACCAGCAGGCCGCTGGTGTCCACCTCGATGCGCAGCTCCAGCGGCAGCGCGCTGCGTATGCGGTCCAGCGCGGCGGTGGCGGCCTGAGCGAGCTCGGGGTCGGCCTGGCGGCTGGCCCAGCGCGCGCCCAGCAGCAGGGCTTCCAGCTCATCGGGCGTGAACATCAGCGGCGGCAGCAGAAAGCCGGGCCGCATCTCATAGCCCACACCCGGGTCGCCCGCAATCGCTGCACCCTGCTCGCGCAGGGTGGCAATGTCGCGGTACAGGGTGCGCAGGCTCACGTCCAGCTGCCGGGCCAGCACCGGCCCGGCCTGGGGCAGGCGCGCGCGGCGCAGCAGGTCGATCAGCTGCAGCAGCCGGGCGGAGCGGCTCATGCCTTCAGCGGCCCATGACGCCGGCCGTGATCTCCAGCGAGCGCAGGCGCAGGTCGCGGTCATACACGTCGCTGACCAGGATCAGCTCGTCGGCCTCGGTGTCGGCCTGCAGCTTCTGCAGGCGCGTGCGCACCTTGTCAGGGCCGCCGATGGAGGCCACGGCCAGGAAGTCGCCGATGGCGCGGCGCTCCTGCTCGCCGAGCTGGGCCGCATAGTTCTCGATGGGGCGCGGCAGCAGTCCGCGCCGGCCCGTGATGATGCCCAGCACGCGCTGGTAGGTGCTGCTGGCCAGGTACTCGGCCTCGTCATCAGTGGGCGCGGCGATCACGGGTGCGCCGACGATCACGTAGGGCTTGGCCAGTTGGGCCGACGGCTTGAACAGGCTGCGGTACAGCTGCACGGCCTGGTAGAGCATGCGCGGCGCGAAGTGCGAGGCAAAGGCGTAGGGCAGGCCCAGGTGGGCGGCCAGCTGGGCCGAGAACAGGCTGGAGCCCAGCAGCCAGATCGGCACGTTGGTGCCCGCGCCGGGCGTGGCCACCAGCTTTTGCTCGGGCGTGGCCGGGCCCAGCAGGCGCTGCAGCTCCATCACGTCGCGCGGGAAGTCTTCCTCGGTCTCGACGCGGTCGCGGCGCAGGGCGCGCATGGTGGCGCCATCGGTGCCGGGCGCACGGCCCAGGCCCAGGTCGATGCGGTCCGGGTACAGCTCGGCCAGCGTGCCGAAGGCTTCGGCCACCACCAGCGGGGCATGGTTGGGCAGCATGATGCCGCCCGAGCCCACACGGATCTTCGAGGTGCCGCCTGCGATGTGGCCGATCAGCACGGCCGTGGCCGAGCTGGCGATGCCGGGCATGTTGTGGTGCTCGGCCAGCCAGTAGCGCTCGAATCCCAGTTCCTCGGCCTTGCGGGCCGTGGCCAGCGCAATGTCCAGGGCCTCGGCGACGGTGCCGCCTTCGCGCACGGCCACGAGGTCGAGCATGGACAGACGGACTTCATTGAATGATGTCATGGCAGGTTCCAACTTCCAGTTCACGGTGGGTGGGGGCGGCGCGGGCCTTGCCGCGCCAGGGCATTCCTGGTGCGCGTTCGCGCACTCAGTTTCTTCTGGACATTTCCCGCGCGCAGGTGATGCCCAGCACCACGCACCAGACCAGGGGGAGGATGGCAGCCGCCAGATGGTTCTCGCCCTGCTGGATGGCCAGCCAGGACAGCGGCAGCGCCACCAGCGCCGACAGGCGGATGACGCGGCGCAGCTGGCTGGTGGACAGCCGGGACTTGAACCACCACAGGGCGATGTAGCTGATCAGGCTCAGCGTGGCGACCCACAGGAACAGGTCGCCGCCATAGGGAGCGCTCCAGGCGCGTAGGGATTCCAACATGCCGACCATTGTGGCAAACGGGGATGCCCCGTGCTGCGCAGGGTCGGGCGTGGCCGCCTGCGCCTAGTCGCGCGTGACGCGCAGCACTTCCTCGGGCGTGGTGATGCCCTCGCGCACCAGGCGCTCGCCATCGTCGCGCATCAGGCGCATGCCCGAGGCCAGCGCGGTGTCGCGGATCTCGGCCTCGCTGGCCTGGCGGTGGATCTGCGCGCGGATGGTGTCGTCCACCACCAGCATCTCGAAGATGCCGGTGCGCCCCCGGTAGCCGCTGGGCTCGGTGGTGTCGATCTTGCGCACCAGGCGCTGTGCCAGCACGCCCAGCAGGGAGGACGACAGCAGGAACGGCTCCACGCCCATGTCGATCAGGCGGGTGACGGCGCTGGATGCGTCGTTGGTGTGCAGCGTGGCCAGCACCAGGTGGCCCGTCAGCGAGGCCTGGATGGCGATCTGCGCGGTCTCGAAGTCGCGGATTTCACCGATCATGATCACGTCCGGGTCCTGGCGCAGGATGGCGCGCAGGGCCTTGGCGAAGGTCAGCTCGATCTTGGCGTTGACCTGGGTCTGCCCCACGCCGGCCAGCTCGTACTCGATGGGGTCTTCCACCGTCATGATGTTGCTGTGGCTGGCGTCCATGCGCGACAGCGCCGCGTACAGCGTGGTGGTCTTGCCCGAGCCCGTGGGGCCTGTGACCAGCACGATGCCGTGGGGCTGCGCCGTCATGTGGGTGAACCGCCTCAGCGTCTCGCCCTGCATGCCCACGGCCTCCAGGCTGAGCTTGCTCTCGCTCTTGTCCAGCAGGCGCAGCACGGCGCGCTCGCCATGGGCGCTGGGCAGGGTGGAGACGCGCACGTCGATGGCGCGCGTACCCAGGCGCAGGCTGATGCGGCCGTCCTGGGGCAGCCGCTTTTCGGCGATGTCCAGGTCGGCCATGATCTTCAGGCGCGAGATCAGCGCCGCGTGCAGGGCCCGGTTGGGCTGCACGACCTCGCGCAGGTCGCCGTCCACGCGAAAGCGCACGCTGGAGTGGCGCTCGTAGGGCTCGATGTGGATGTCGCTGGCGCCGTCGCGCGCGGCCTGCGTGAGCAGGGCGTTGAGCATGCGGATGATGGGTGCGTCGTCCGCAGTCTCCAGCAAGTCCTCGACGGCGGGCAGCTCCTGCATCATGCGCGAGAGGTCGGCGTCGGACTCGACCTCGCTGACCACCAGGGCCGCGCTGGACTCGCCCTGCGAATAGGCGGCGCTGATGCGGTGCGCCAGCGTGCCCGCATCCAGCATCTGCCAGCGCTGCACCGCATGCTTGCGCTGGACTTCGGACAGGGCCTGCCAGTCGGGCGAGGGGCCGTGCCAGAGCAGGGGCTCGTGGCCGTCGTCCTCGATCAGCAGCTGGCTGGTGCGCGCAAACGAATAGGGCAGGGGATAGCGCATGGGGCCTTCCTGCCTCAGAGCGCGCCGGGGGCTGCCGGCACGGCGGGAGCGGCGGGCTGCGGCTGGGGGAAGTCGATCAGCTCGGGCTTTGCGCCCGGCACGTTGACGATGGCGGCCGGGTTGGTGAACGAGCCGGGGTCCGGCTGCGGCGTCAGCGTGGGCAGCACGGGCGCGGCGTTGACCGAGCGCAGCAGGGCGCTGGGCTCGGGCTGCAGGCTCTGTTGCTGCGCGCGGATGGCTTCGTAGCGCTCGGAAGAGACCTGATTGGTCGCAGTCGCATCGCGCATCACCACGGGGCGCAGGAAGACCATCAGGTTGGTCTTGTTGCGCTTGCGGTTGGTGTTGCGGAACAGGTTGCCGACCACGGGGATGTCGCCCAGCAGAGGCACCCGGTCCTCGGCCTGGGAGTAGTTGTCGTCGATCAGACCGCCGAGCACGACGATGTTGCCGTCCTCGACCAGCACGTTGGACTCGATGGAGCGCTTGTTGGTGGTCAGGCCGTTGGTGTCCTTGCGCGTGGACTCGTCCACCGAGGAGACTTCCTGGAACACGGCCAGCTTCACCGTGCCGTTCTCGTTGATCTGCGGGCGCACGCGCAGCATCAGACCCACGTCCTTGCGCTCCACCGTGGTGAACGGGTTGACCGTGCCGCCCGTGGAGTTGCTGGCGTAGGAGCCCGTGACCATGGGCACGTTCTGGCCCACGATGATGCGCGCCTCCTCGTTGTCCAGCGTCATCAGGTTGGGCGTGGACAGGATGTTGGCGTCGCCGCTGTTCTGCAGGAAGTTGGCCAGAAAGCCCAGAGTGTCCTTGCCGTTGACGCGCTGCGTGAAGCCGAGGTTGGTGCCCCTCAGGCTGGTCAGCGTGTCGCCCGTGATGGCGCTGCCGTCGAGGCCTCCATCCTTGACCAGGCCGAGCAGGTTCAGGATGTTGGCGCCCGCCACATTGGAGTTCGTGCCCAGGGTGCCGATCACACGGCCGTTGTTGCTGAGCATGGCCTGCCACTGGATGCCGAACTGGGCCAGCCGGTTGTCCTTGATTTCGACGATCAGGCTTTCGATCAGCACCTGGGCGCGGCGGCCGTCGAGCTTGTCGATCACGGCGCGCAGTTGGCGATAGACGGGCGGCGGGGCCGTGATGATCAGCGAATTGGTCGAAGGATCGGCCTGGATCATGCCGCCCGTGGAGGGTTGCTGGGCCACGCCCAGCGCGCCGCCCCCGCCGCCGCTGCCCAGGCCCGAGGACGAGCCCATGCCCATGGATGCCGTGCCGCTGGAGTCCCGCGAGACCACGGGCTGCGAGGTGGGAATGGAGGACATGCCGCCGCCCTGCGGCGTGGTGCCGCCCGCACCGGGCTGGCCGCTGGCCGTGCCCGCGGCCGTGGCCTGGGCGCCTATGGCCGCGCGCAAGGTGGCTGCCAGCGCCACGGCGTCGGCGTTCTTCAGATAGACCACATGGATGTTGCCCTGGTCGCCGCCGCCGTTCATGGCGGGCTGGTCCAGCCGCGCGATCAGCGAGCGCACCTGGGCCAGGCGTGCGGGGTTGGCCGCGCGCAGCACGATGGAGTTGCTGCGCGGCTCGGCCATCAGCGAGGTCTTGAAGGCGTTGTCGCTCTGGCCCGGAATATTGGCGCCGCCGGCGGTCACGGTGAGGCCGCCGGGGCTGGCCGTGCCGCCTTCGATCAGGCGCGAGACCAGGGCCACCATGTCGGTGGCCACGGCATGGCGCAGGGGAATGATTTCGACATCGGTGGCGTTGGACACATCCATGGTCGCCACGATGCGCGAGATGCGCTGCAGGTTGTCTGCGTAGTCGGTGATGACCAGTGAGTTGTTGCCCGGGTTGACGTTGATGGTGTTGTTGGGGCTGATCAGCGGGCGCAGCACGGGCACCAGGTTGGCCGCGTTCTCGTAGTTGAGCTTGAAGATCTGGGTGACGATCTGGCTGCCCGCGCTGCTGCGGCTCGCGCCCACGGCCACTTCGCTGGCCTGCAGCTTGGCGTCGGCCTCGGGGATGACCTTGTACAGGCCGGCCGATTCGACAATGGTGAAGCCCTGCAGGCGCAGCGCGGCCAGGAACTGCTGGTAGGCGGTGGCAGGCGGCACGGGCCTGTCGGTCAGCAGCGTGATCTGGCCCTTGACGCGCGGATCGACCACCACGTTGCGATTGGTGATGGCGCCGATGGCGCGCGAGACGGCCTCGATGTCGGCGCCCGAGAAATTCAGTGTCACAGGCTCGCCGGGGCGCAGGCTGGGCGTGGTGCCGGCCGGTGCATTGGTCTGCTGGGCCTGGGCGGTGCCAGCGGTGCAGGCCAGCATGGCGCTGACGGCCAGCGTGTGCAGGGTGTTGCGCCAGAACGGGGTCGTGTGCTGCTGAGTCATGGATCAACCAAAGGAAATGATGGACCGGGGCCCCTGGCGCCGTCCCAGAATGTTGAGCAGGTTGGACAGCGCGGTTTCGCGCTCCGGGCTGGCCGAGGCCTCGCCCTGGAAATGCAGCCGCTGGCCCACCCATTGGCCCTGGCCGCTCAGGCGCAGGTCACCGGTCAGGGTACTGAGCTGCAGTTGCGGGCTGTCGCCCCCGAGGATGTCCAGCCGGTAGCTGCCCAGCGGGCGCAGCGGTGACAGGCGTGAGGATACGGCCAGCGCCTCCAGGCGCGTGCTGCCTTCGCTGCGCCAGCGGCCCGATTGCCACAGCAGCTGCAGTTGCAGGGCCTGCGTGGCCAGCCGCAGCTGGCCTTGCAGGTCCACCGTGTTCCATGGCGTGCCCAGGCCGGACAGCAGGGAGGCGGGCCAGCGCGTGTCGCTGTCATGCACCACGGCGCTCAGGCCCTGCCAGCGGGGCAGCAGGTCAAGCACCACGGGCGTGGGTGTGCAGCATTCGCTGCGCAGTTGTATGCGGGCGCCGTCCAGGCGCGGGCGCAGCGTCCATTCCAGCCGTGTGGGCAGGGCTGTGCGGTCGCGGCTGCCGGCGCCTCCGGTGAAGACCAGGGAGGCCGAGCCATTCCACAGCGTGCCGCGCGGCTGCTGCAGCAGCACCTGGCCCTGCGTGGCCGAATCCACGCCGCGCGCCAGCCAGGCGGCGGGCGCCCAGACGACGGTGGTGGCCACCAGGCCGCACAGGGCACCGGCCAGCGCCCAGCCGCGCGGTGCGCGCAGGGCCGGCTGGGTGCGGGGCTTGCGTTGCATGCTCAAGGCGCCCGCGACGGATCGACGGGCAGGTCCAGCACCAGGCTGCCGTCCCAGCGCACGGCATCGGCAGCGCCTGCGCCTGCTGCGCCGGAGGCGGCGGCAGTGCTTGCAGATGCACTGCGGGCCAGCTTCATCTCGGCCGGAACGGCGTGGGTGTTGCTGCGGACCTGGGCCAGCCAGCGCGCCAGTGCGGCGGCGGGTGCGGCCTTGAGCGTGATCTGTGCGCGGTCGCCCATCCAGTTCAATTGGGCGGAGGCGCCCAGTTCGGCGGACAGCGAGCTTTGCAGCAGCGCCTTGGCATCGCCGACCACGGGGCGTGCGTTGCCGCGCAGCTGCTCGGCCTCGGCCTGCAGCAGCTGCATCTGGCGCAACTGGCGGTCGGCCTGGGCATGGCGTTCGGGCGCGGTGCGCAGGCTGTGCAGGGCGGGGGCCAGGGCCACCCACCACAGCAGGGCCAGTGCCACCACGCCACCGGCCAGCAGGGTCATGTTCTGTTCACGCGGCGCCAGGGCATTCCAGCGCGCGCGCAGGGGTGCCAGGCTTTGGCGGGATGCGCGCATGTTCATGGCCGGGCCTCCTGGGCAAGCAGCAGGTCGGCGCCGTCGCGCTGCAGTCGCAGGCCGCTGCCGGCCAGATGTTGTTGTGCCTGCTCCAGTGCCTCGGCCTCCAGGGAGACGCCCTTGAGGCGCAGCTGCCGGTCCTGGTAGTCCATGGCCTGGGGCAACTGTCCAGCGGGCAGGGCCCGGGATGCGGCGGCCAGCAGGGGCTCCAGGTCGCCCTGAGTCAGCGCGCCGGCGGTCTGGCGCAGCGTGGCGACTTCGCGCTGCATTTGAACGGGCGCGTCGACGATGACGGGCACGCGGGGGAAGCTGGTGGCCAGCGTGGAGCGCACCTGGACCTGCTTGGCTGCGATGGCGCGGTTCTCGGTCCAGGCCCAGGCATTGAGGCCCACTACCTGGGCCAGCAGGGCGAGCACGGCGCCCCAGCGCGCGGCCTTCCATTGCGGCGCGCGCAGAAAGCTTTGCCAGCCGTCGAGCATGCGCCGCCGTGTGCGGCTGCCGCCGCCCAGGTCGAGGTCGAACTGGGCCAGATCCCAGCTTTGTGCGCGGGCCGCCAGGCCGCGCTGGGCGTCCGTCAGCAGGCTGACGGGGCGCTGCAGGGCCTCGGCGGCGCGGGCCAGCGCCGGGTCGGCCTGGATCGGGGTGTCGGGGGGCAGGGCCTGAAGCAGGGCTGCCAGCATGGCAGGGTCGGCACTGTCGGTGCGCAGCGGCAGGCAGGCCAGCGAGTCCATGCCCTGCGGGGCGGTGCTCAGCCCGGTGGCCAGCAGCCAGGCCGATTCGGGTGAGCCCACGGCCCAGAGCTGGGGCGTGGCCTGGGGCGGACATTCCGGCACGATGCGGCCCACGGGCCGCCCTGCGGATTCCAGGGCCTGAAGGTGGGCATGGAGCCAGGCCTTGTTGCAGGCGGCAACCCAGCAGGGCTCGCCTGCGCGTGCCTGCGGCTGCAGGGCCAGGTGCAATTGGGAGGGCTCGTCGAGCAGACGCTCTTCCAGCAGCCCGTCGAGCACGGCGCGCAGGCGCACATGTCCACGCCGGCTTCCCGTAGGCACGCCATGGGGGAGGCTGACCAGATGCCAGGACAAGGTCTGGTGCGGCACCACGGCAACCGTCTGGCCGGTGCGGCCAGGATCGGGCAGCAGGCCTGCGGCGGCGTGGCCATGCCGGTCGGCGCGCAGGCCGTCACTGCTGAGTGCGTAGGCGTATTCGCCAGCGGGGCCCGCAGGCAGATGAAGAATCAAGGTGCTCATGGGCGGAAGCGGGCATTGTAGGGGGCGAGTGTGACAGCCATCTGTCATGGCGCGGGAGCTTCGGGCAATCCCCAGTCCCCCCTCTCACGCCAGATGGTAGTGACTGTCATGTTGTTGCGACGCAACATGGAGCGTTCGCTGGCCACGATCTCGCCCAGGCGCATGCGGCCACGCGCCTCGAAGAAGCTGGTGGCCACCGACAGGTTCTGTCCTTCGAATTTCTGCGGCAGGCCCAGCGCGTTGGAGGCATCGGCCAGGCTGCGCAGCGGGCGCGATGCGCGCAACTGCACCAGCTGGCTGGCCTGGGACCAGGTCAGGTCCTCCACGCTGGCCCAGATGACTTCGGCGCTGGCGGTGTTGAGGTTGACGGGCGTGTTCTCGGGCAGCAGGGTGATGTAGGGCTCCAGGCGCGCGACGACCTCGGGCGGCAGGCCCAGCCAGCCGAACTGGCGCAGCGTGCGCGGCATCAGTAACTGCGCGCCCTCGCCAGGGGTGGCGGCTGCGCGCAGGGCCTGGACGATCTGCGTGGCATAGGCAGGGGGCAGGTTCAGGCGCTCCAGCAGGCGGGACAGCGGGCGCAGGGTTTCGGGCTTGTCGGGGGCGCTCAGCAGGTTGCGCAGGTTCAGGCGCGACTGCAGGTCGATGATCTGGCCCGAGAGAAAGGCGTCCTGCATGTCGGCCATGCCGTCATCGACCTGGCTGACGTTGTTCTGCGCCGCCAGGAAGGTGGACAGGCGCGCCTCCTGCAGCGGCACGGCCCAGGGTTCGGCCAGATGGTCCACCTGCAGGCTGGTGCGCGCATCCTCGGCCAGCACCACGCGCGACCAGTCCAGCGCACCCAGCAGGATCCAGGCGGCCTGCATGCGGTTGCGCTCGGCGGTCTCGACCTCCACGCTGCGCCACTGCTGCCACAGCGCGGTGGCGGCGAACGTGGCCACCAGGGTCACCGTGAGCATGGCGGCCAGCAGGGCCACGCCACGGTGGCGGCGGCGGCCGGGCAGGGGGCGGGGTGCGCGCATCATGATCGGCTGTTGGAGCGCAAGGGGTTGACCCAGTCCATGGTGACGCGGCCAGGAATGGCGCTGTCGGGCGGCAGGGTCAGTTCGACGCGGATGCCGTCGGGAATCGTGGGCAGCTGCGCGCTGCCGTTGGTGCCGCCGGACGGCGGGTTGACCGTGCCCGTGCCGTTGTCCGAGCCGCTGGACTGCGGATTGCTCCAGGCGTTGTCGCGGTAGTAGTACAGGCGCCATTGGTCCAGGGGCGTCAGCACGGTTTCGCGCCGGCGCTGGTCGTCCGAGGGGTTGCGCCCCCATTGCGATCCCTGGTTCCAGGCATCGCGCCACTGTGCGCGCGTGCGCAGCGGCGGCGACTGCCAGCGCAGCCACTGGTCGCGCCCTGCCGTCTGGCGGCGCGCCCAGGCGACGACCACGGCGCCGTCGTCCACGGCGGCGCTGCTCTTGCGGGTCATGCGCAGCACCTGGCCGTCCCAGTCGATGACCTGCGTGTTTTCAAGCGGCATCAGCGCTTCGAGGTCGGCATTCCATTGGGCGATGACGGTCTGCAGCACCATCTGCTGCTCGTTGCGGGCGCGAATGGTCTCCTGCGAGCGCACCATGCTGTCCAGCCCGCGCCAGCTCACCAGGGCCAGCAGGGCCATGACGGCGATGGCCACCATCAGCTCCACCAGGGTGAAGCCGTGCGTGCGGGAAGGGTGGCGCAAGCGCATTCAGAAGCGTCCCACGATGGTGGATACGCGCAGCACGGGGTGCTCTGCCGTGACCACCAGGGCATCGACACGGCGGAAGCTGGGATTGGGCGTGGGCCGCACGCTGAGCCGGACCTGCAGTTGCCGGCCGCCCTGCTCGCAAGTCAGGCTGTTGTCGCCCACGGGCGGCATCTGGCGCGACAGGCGCATGCGCACCAGCTCGTTTTGCGCGCACAGCTGGGCCAGCAGCACCTCGGACTGGCGCTCGGCATTGAGTGTCAGGGCCGATGTGGCCTGCAGACCGGCCATGAGCGCAATGCCCACGATGCCCAGGGCCACCAGCACCTCGATCAGCGTGAAGCCGCGTGCCGGGCGCCTGGGGGCACCGTGCTTTCGGCTCAGTCCGTGGAGGGCTGTCATGGCAGGGACTGCACGGCAAAGGGCCGCAGTCCATCCGTGGCCACGCGCAGCGGCGGGCTGGTGGAGTCGCGCAGCGTCAGCGTGACGGACTGGGGCGGAATCAGTGGCTCGGGGCCCAGCACCAGCGGCGTGGCCGGCTGCGCCTGCACACCGGGCTGCAGCCATTGGGAAGGCAATTGCGCGCTGGCCGGCAGTCCTTCGAAACGAAAGCCCTGCGGCATGGGCCGCCAGCGCACGGGCACGCCGTTGGCACGGGCCTGGGCGCGGGCCGACTCCAGCAGCGCGGCCAGGCGTTCGGCCTCGCGCTCCAGCTGTGCCTGTCCGCTGTCGCGCAGCGACAGGCTCACGCCTGCGGCGGCAATCGCCATGATGCTGATGACGACCATCAGCTCCAGCAGGGTGAAGCCGCGCGAAGGGGTGGACAGGGAGGTGGGAACGGTCTGGCGGGGCATGAGAGCAGGCAGGCCCGCCGGGAGTGCGGGCCTGTGGTGCGGTGCGGCGCGGCCCCTGCGGGCCGTCGCCCGGGCCATCGACTTATTGCCAGCTGCCGATGTCGGCATCCTTGCCCTCTCCGCCGGCCTGGCCGTCGGCGCCAAAGGACATGATGTCGATGGGGCCCTTGATGCCAGGATTCAGGTACTGGTAGGGGCGGCCCCAGGGATCGTTGGGCAGCTTTTCCAGGTAGGGCTTCCAGTTGTTGGGCAGCGGTCCGCTCGTGGGGCGGACGATCAGGGCCTGCAGGCCCTGCTCCGCCGTGGGGTAGCGCTGGTTGTCCAGGCGATAGAGCTTGAGCGCCTGGGAGATGTTGGTGATGTCGGTGCGTGCAGCCGTGACGCGGGCATCGTCGGCGCGGTCCAGCACATTGGGCACGATCAGGGCCGCCAGCACGCCGATGATGACCAGGACCACCATCAGCTCGATCAGCGTGAAGCCGCGCTGGACGGCAGTGCGCAGGGCAGGCAACGGATGGCGGGGAAGGCTGGTCATGGAACGGTGCAGCAAATTGGACATATCGCTCCATCATAATCGCGCGATGGTGACACTTTCATTGAACCGCGGCCAGGCCCGGACCTGGCATGTCAAGGCGGCCACATTCGTGCTCTGGCTGCTGGCTGCCGGCGTCGTGGCTTTCTGGGCCATGCGCCTGGGCAACGGCGGCTCGGGAGCGCCCGTGCCACCTGCGCCCGCCGAGCCCTTGCAGGTCGATGCGCCCGCGCTGGCGCAGGCGCTGGGAGGCGTGGCAGCCGCGCAGGGCGCCGTCGCCCCCGCTGCAGCGCCTGTGGTCTCGCGCTATGCGCTGGTCGGTGTGCTGGCCGGGCGCGACAGCGGCGGCGGCGCGGCGGTCATCGCCGTGGGCAACCAGCCGGCCAAGCCCTTCCGCGTGGGGCGCGCCGTGGAAGACGGCGTGGTGCTGCAGTCGGTGTCGGGCCGCGAGGCGCGCCTAGGGCCCAGGGTCGATGGCCCGGCTTCCATCACGCTGCAGATTCCCCTGCCCGACAAGCGCTGATCCCGGTCAACGCGGCAACGGCAGGTCCAGCACCAGCCAGCCGCCAAAGTCAGGCGCGGGCAGCGTCCATTGGGCCGCCCGGGGCAGGGCGCTGCCTTCGCGCATCAGCCATTGCACGCAGCGCGCCACGCCGGCATGGGTGATCCAGACGGTGTCGCGTGCGGTGCCATCGCCCACCGAACCCCTGCTCGCCTGCTGCAAGGCCTCATCCACCCTGCGCAGCATGGTCGACAGGGACTCTCCCCGGCCCGGCGCGTGCCCGGCAAGGTCTGCCGCCCAGGCATCGATGGCGCCGCGGTCCAGCGCATCCCAGGGCTGGCCTTCCCACTCGCCGAAATCCATCTCCAGCAGGCGGCTGTCCGCCGCCGATGCCAGGCCGGGCCGCAGTGCCTGCAGGGCCCGGGCCAATTGACGGCATCGGCGCAGGGGCGAATGCACCAGCTGGCAATCCGCAGGCAGGGCGAGATGCAGGGCCTGCGCCGCATCGGCCGTGGCCTGGGCGTCGGCTTGCATGTCGAGTCGGCCATAGCAGATGCCGGGCGCCACCAGGGGGCGAGCATGGCGTACCAGCCAAAGGCGTGGCGCCGGGTTGGCGCAGACGGAGTTCATGGCACGCGCACCAGTACGGCGGCGGCTCCCAGCAGCATGGCCAGTTCACAAACCTGCTGGGCAGCGCCCAGGCAATCTCCCGTCATGCCGCCCAGCCGGCGGCGCAGCCAGCGCACCATGGCGGCCGTGGCCAGGGCTCCGGGCAGAACCAGGCCGATGACGAGCGGCAGGCCCGCCAGCCAGCCTGTCAGCGCCAGGGCGGGCAGGCACCAGAGGATTGCCGCGACCAGGCCCCTGGCAGCCAATGGCCGACCCGCGGCGTGCAAGGCCTTGGAGTGGGCGGCCTGGCCCACATAGGGAAGGCATTGCATGAGGGCCAGCGGCGCCATGCGCGACAGCACATGGATGCTGCACAGCAGCAAGGCCGCCCATTGCACGCGGATGTCGACCAGCAGCGCGACCAGGGATAGCTTGGCCAGCAGCGCCATCACCAGGGCCATGGCACCGTAGGCGCCCAGGCGCGAATCCTTCATGATTTCCAGCGCGCGCTCGGGCGGGACAAAGCCGCCCAGGCCGTCGGCCACATCGGCCAATCCGTCTTCGTGCAGTCCCCCGGTCAGCCACAGCGTGGCCACGGTGGAAAGAACGGCGGCAACCAGCGGCATCCAGGGGCTGGGTGCCAGCAGCCAGCCCGTTGCCATCAGGCACGCTGCGCCCCATGCGCCCACCAGCCAGCCGACGCCGGGCAGATGGGCAACGCTGGCGTGCTGCAGCTGGGGGCTCCAGCCAGCCCAGGCGGCCAGCCGCCCCGTGACCGGGATGCGGCTGAAGAACTGGACGGCCAGGACAAAGTGGCGAAGCGGCTGCATGGGCGTGTCAGTGCCGGCCAGCCAGGTCCGTCACTTGAGGAAAAGCTGGTAGGCCGGGTTGGCGGTTTCCTCGACCCAGGGGTAGCCAAGATTGCTCAGGAAGGCGTCGAATTTCTTGCCATCCTTGGCGGGCACCTGCATGCCGACCAGGATGCGGCCGTAGTCGGCGCCCTGGTTGCGGTAGTGGAACAGCGAGATGTTCCAGGTCGGCGCCATCAGGCTGAGGAACTTGAACAATGCGCCGGGGCGCTCGGGGAAGACAAAGCGCAGCAGGCGTTCTTCCTGCGCCAGCGGCGAATGGCCGCCGACCATGTGGCGCAGATGCTCCTTGGCCATGTCGTCGAAGGTCAGGTCCAGCGCCTCGAAGCCCTGCTTCTCGAAGTTCCTGGCGATCTTCTCGGACTCGCCGCGTGCCGCCGTGGTCAGGCCCACGAAGACGTGGGCCTTGTTCTCGTGGCTGATGCGGTAGTTGAATTCGGTCACGTTGCGCGGGCCGCCGGGCAGCTTGCCCACGGCTTCGCAAAAGCGCTTGAAGCTGCCGCGCTCCTCGGGGATGGTCACGGCGAAAAGGGCCTCGCGCTCCTCGCCCACCTCGGCCCGCTCGGCCACGAAGCGCAGCCGGTCGAAGTTCATGTTGGCGCCGCACAGGATGGCGGCATAGGTCTCGCCCTTGGTCTTGTGCTTGGCAACGTACTGCTTGATGGCCGCCACGGCCAGGGCGCCGGACGGCTCGACGATGGAGCGCGTGTCCACGAAGATGTCCTTGATCGCGGCGCAGACGGCGTCGGTATCGACCACCACGTAGTCGTCCACCAGGCCCTGGGCGATGCGGAAGGTTTCCTCGCCCACCAGCTTGACGGCCGTGCCGTCGGCGAACAGGCCCACGTCGGCCAGCTCCACGCGGTGGCCGGCGCGCACGGACTGCAGCATGGCGTCCGAATCCTTGGTGTGCACGCCGATCACCTTCACGTCGGGGCGCACGGCCTTGATGTAGTTGGCCACGCCCGAGATCAGGCCGCCGCCGCCGATGGCGACAAAGACTGCGTCCAGGCGCGGGCTGCCCAGCTTTTGCAGCTGGCTCAGCATTTCCATGGCAATCGTGCCCTGGCCGGCGATCACGTAGGGATCGTCGAAGGGGTGCACAAAGGTCAGGCCCTTTTCCTTTTGCAGCTTGACGGCGTGCTTGTAGGCGTCGGAATAGCTTTCGCCGGCCAGTTCCACCTCGCCGCCCAGCGCCTGCACCGCATCGATCTTGACCTGGGGCGTGGTGGTCGGCATCACGATCACGGCACGGCAGCCGAGCTTGCGTGCGCCCAGGGCCACGCCTTGCGCATGGTTGCCGGCCGAGGCGCAGATCACGCCCTTTTCCAGCTGCTCGGCCGACAGGTGCGCCATCTTGTTATAGGCGCCGCGCAGTTTGAAGCTGAACACCGGCTGCTGGTCCTCGCGCTTGAGCAGCACCTTGTTGTGCAGGCGGCGGCTCAGCGCCTTGGCGGGCTCCAGGTCCGACTCCACGGCCACGTCATAGACGCGCGCGGTAAGGATCTTGGTCAGGTAGTCGGCAGGGGTCAGGGGGTGGTTCATCGTCGGCGAAAGGCTGGAGAGCAGCAGGCCGGGAGGCGGCCCGTCGGTGTCAGGCGGCCATCATAGGCGCTTGTGAATCATGCTGCAGTGCAGCGTCCTGCACAGGCCGGGAGCGACGAAACCAAAAAAAAGCCCCAGGCTGTAAAGCCGGGGGCTGAATCCACCAATAGAGGAGGTGGAGGAGACAACTGGTGCGATGCAGAGCGAAGTTGGTTCACAATCTGCAGTCCATCTGGAGGGGTGTCCGGGTTAACCCTTCAGATAACGCTTGGGTGCATTGTATGCACGGCAGGTGCTGCGTTGCAACAAAATCAGGGTTTTTGTGTAGTTGATGCAAAATAGCAACAGTTTTTTGAGGACGCAACAATGGAATGCACAGTGAGTTGGACAGGCGGCACGACCGGCATGCGCTCGGGCATGGGCTTCGTGGCGGAAACGGGCAGCGGCCACGTGGTCAATATGGATGGGGCGCCGGATGCGGCCAACCCCGCCAACGGAGGGCAGAACCAGGCACCCCGCCCCATGGAGATGCTGCTGGCCGGCGCCGGTGGCTGCACGGCCTATGACGTGGTGCTGATCCTCAAGCGCGGCAGGCATGCCGTCAAAGGCTGCAGCGTCAAGCTCACCTCGGAGCGCGCCGATGCGGACCCCAAGGTGTTCACCAAGATCCACATGCAGTTCACCGTCAGCGGTACGGGCCTGCCCACGGGGGCGGTGGAGCGCGCCATCGCCATGAGCCATGACAAATACTGCTCGGCCACCATCATGCTGGGCAAGACGGCCGAGATCACCACGGGATTCGACATCGTCGAGGCCTGATGCCGCCGATGGCTGGGCTTGCGCCTCGGCGCCCCTCCTGAAATGAAGAAAGCGGGCAAGGCCCGCTTTTTTTGGATGGAATGCTGCTTCAGATGTTTCCGAAGGTTCAGATGCGGTGGGCGGTTGTCGTCATCACCTTGGCTGCCAGGCGCATCAAGGCGCGGGCGGGAGGCGGCAATTGCAGGGCTCCGGCTTCGCGCGCAGCGGCGGCATGGCGTTCCTCGTCATCCTTCATGCGGGCCACCACGGCCAGCGAGGCGCGGTCTTCCTCGGGCAACAGGCCCAGATGGCTTTCCAGATGGGCGGACACCTGCTCCTCCGTCTCCACCACAAACCCCAGGCTGGCCGCGTCGCTGATCTTGGCGGCCACCACGCCAATGGCGAAGGCGCCGGCAAACCACAGCGGGTTCAGCAGGCTGGGCCGGTCGCCCAGGGCGTTGAGCCGGTCGCGGGTCCATGCCAGGTGGTCGGTCTCCTCGCGCGCTGCCTCCAGCAGGTGCTCGCGCAGCACCATGTCGCGCGTCACCATGGCCTGGGCGTTGTACAGCGCCTGGGCGCAGACCTCTCCGACGTGATTGACGCGCATCAAGGCGCCCGACAGCCGACGCTGTGCCTCGGTCAGCTCTCCCTCCGCGATGCCGGCGGCCGGGGAGCGTTCGGCGGCGGAAGGCTGTGCAAACAGGGTGCGAAGCGCCGCATCGGCGGCAGTCAGTATCTTGTCCATGGGCGGTCCCTAGAGCGGAAAATCTTGGCAAATTCAGGGTCTGAACGGTACACCAGGACGCCATGCCCTCTCTTTGTGCAAGCGCAACAAGGCCGGCGCGATGTTCGGGTTGGGCCTGATTGTGTTGGCTTGCAGGTTTGTTGCGGCAGTGCAACGAAAAACGGGGGGTAATGCCCGTTTGTGGGTGAATTTCTTTGCATGGGCAGCGGTGGTCTGGTGCAATAGGCCCTAACTTCCCCACCAGGAGGTTGGCGCGGGAAACCGGTGGAGCATCAGGCCAAGCCTCTCTTCCTCACGACCGGCGCCCTTCTAAACCTTGGAGTAACTCGTAATGAAAAAATCTCTGATTGCCCTGGCAGTGCTGGCTGCTTCCGGCGCCGCAATGGCTCAATCCTCCGTGACCCTGTTCGGTATCGTCGACACTGGCGTTGCCTACGTGAACAAGGACGCAGCTGGCGACAGCCGTTACGGCCTGGGCACCAGCGGCGCTTCCACGAGCCGTCTGGGCCTGCGCGGCACGGAAGACCTGGGTGGTGGTCTGAAGGCTGGCTTCTGGCTGGAAGGCGAAATCTTCGGTGACGATGGCAACGCCAGCGGCTTCAACTTCAAGCGTCGTTCGACCGTGAGCCTGTCGGGCAACTTCGGTGAAGTGCGCCTGGGCCGTGACCAAGTCCCGACCTTCCAAAAGCTGACCTCCTACGACCTGTTCAGCGCCACCGGTATCGGCCAATTCATGGGCTTCCGTAACTGGGCAGCTGGCCAAGGCGCCGACGACAACGGCATCCGCGCTAACAACCTGATCTCGTACTACACCCCCAACTTCGGCGGTTTCAACGCCGGCTTTGGCTACGCTTTCGACGAAAAGCAAACCATCGGTACTGCTGACAGCGTCGGCCGTTACATCGGCGGTTACGTTGCATACGACAACGGCCCCCTGAGCGCCAGCCTGGGCCTGGCCCAGCAAAAGACTGCCGTTGGCGGCCTGGCTACCGACCGTGACGAAATCACCCTGGGTGCTTCGTACAACTTCGGCGTTGCCAAGCTGAGCGGCCTGCTGCAACAGACCAAGTTCAAGCGTGACATCGGCGGCGACATCAAGACCAACTCCTACATGCTGGGCGCTTCGGCTCCCGTCGGCGGCGTGGGCGAAGTCAAGCTGCAATACGCTCTGTACGACCAAAAGGCCATCGACTCCAAGGCTCACCAGATCACTCTGGGCTACGTCCACAACCTGTCCAAGCGCACCGCTCTGTACGGCAACCTGGCATTCCTGAAGAACAAGGATGCTTCGACCCTGGGCCTGCAAGCCAAGGGCGTGTACGCTGGTGGCGTGCAAGCTGGCGAAAGCCAGACTGGCGTGCAAGTCGGCATCCGCCACGCTTTCTAATGAACGGCTGGCGTAAGCCAGTTGCCATTTGAAGCAAAAAAGAGCCAGTCTTCGGACTGGCTCTTTTGTTTTGTGCTAGGGAAAGACCTGTGTTGTGCTTGTGCCAACGGTGACGAGGCGGGAAAAGCGTTTCTAGAATGAAATTTCCACCAACCAATCGTTAACAAGAGAGAGACAACACAATGAATTCTTCATTCGTGAAAAAGAGCGTGGCACTGGCGGTGTTGGCAGCAACGGCACCCTTGGCAGCATTCGCCCAGCAAAGCAGCGTGCAGCTGTACGGCATCGTCGATGCCGGCGTGCGCCACACCACCAATGAAGGCCCGACCAAGAGCGGCAAGACCCAGATGATCGGCGGCGGCATGTCGCAAAGCCGCTGGGGCATCAACATCACCGAGGACCTGGGCGGCGGTCTGGCAGCCATTGCCAACCTGGAAGCCCGTTTCCTCACCGACACCGGCGAGCAGGCTGCAGCCAGCTACTTCCAGCAATCCTGGGTGGGCCTGCGCAGCAAGAGCTTCGGCCAGATCACCCTGGGTCGTCAGTACAACATGCTGTTCGACCTGGTGACCTCCACCTATGCCTCCTTCCCGTACTCGCCGTACATGGAGGCCTACAAGCCTGAAATCGGCATGTCCATGGGCGCGCGCGCCAGCAACATGGTCAAGTACCTGGCCGAGTTCGGCCCCGTGCGCGGTGCCCTGCAGTATTCGTTCGACGAGAACAACACCTTCGACAAGGTCGGCACCGGCGTGGCCCCTGGTGGCGCCATCAAGACGGCCGGCGGCTATCTGCGTTATTCGCAAAGCGGCATCTCCGCAGGCGCCGGCTACCTGGGCACCACGCTGCCGGCCGGCACCAAGGTCGATGCCTATACCCTGGGCGGCTCGTACCGTGTGGGTCCCTGGTACGTCAACCTGGGCTACGGCCTGAACAAGCGCAAGGACGCATTCCCGGCGGCAACCGCAGGCGGTGGATTCGACCAGGCCATCCTCAATTCCTTCTGGACGGGCTCGTCCAACGGCGGCTTCGTGGCCGGCGACGCCAACAAGCGCCAGATGTACAAGATGGGCTTCGGCTACCAGATCACGCCCCAGATCAATGTGGGCGCGCATTACTACCATGCCAAGCAGTCGGGCTCGGGCACGGGTAATTTCAATGGCAAGGCAGACTTCCTGGTGGCGGTGGTCGACTACGCCTTCTCCAAGCGTACCGATGCCTATGTGGCCCTGGACCACACCAAGACCAGCGGTGGCTCGGGCGTGATGCTGGACGCCAATGGCGCCACCAAGCGCACGGGCTTCACCGTCGGCCTGCGCCATCGCTTCTGAGCACGCAGCGTCTGCGCAACGAAAGGCCTCCTTCGGGAGGCCTTTTTGTTTCCTGTCGATGGGCTGACGGTGGGCGGGCGCGATTTCCTGCGTTAAGGTAATGCGCAGGCCAACGAAGCGAAAGAACCAAGGCTATGGAAGCCACTCGATACAAGGCAGGCGGTCGGGCCTTTGCCCAGATCGCCCAGTACCACCCGGAGCTGACGGCGCTGCGCCGCGAGCTGCATGCGCATCCGGAGCTGGGATTCGAGGAGCGCTTCACGGCGGCGCGCGTCAAGGAGGCCTTGCGCCAGTGCGGTGTGGACGAGATCCATGAGGGCCTGGGCACCACGGGCCTGGTGGCCGTGATCCGCGGGCAGGGCCACAGTTCGGGCGCCATGGTTGGCCTGCGTGCCGACATGGACGCACTGCCCATGGTCGAGCACAACGAATTTCCCTGGAAGTCCGGCAAGCAGGGGCTGATGCACGGCTGCGGGCATGACGGCCATACGACCATGCTGGTGGGCGCCGCCCGCTACCTGGCCGCGACGCGGCGCTTCGATGGCTCGGCCGTGCTGGTCTTTCAGCCCGCCGAGGAAGGGCGCGGCGGCGCACGGGCCATGATTGCCGATGGTCTTTTCGACCGCTTTCCGATGCAGGCCGTGTATGCCATGCACAACTGGCCCGCCATGCGTGCGGGCACGGTGGGCATCAACATGGGCGCGATGATGGCGGCTGCCGACCGCATCACCATCGAGATCACGGGGCGCGGCGGCCATGGTGCGCATCCCTACCAGACGGTGGACGTAGTGCTGGCGGCTGCGCACATCACCACGGCGGTGCAGAGCATCGTCTCGCGCAATGTGCGCGCCATCGACAGTGCCGTCATCAGCCTGTGCGCCGTGCAGGCCGGGGACCTGGGCGCCTTCAGCGTGATGCCGGGCACGGCAACGCTGGTGGGAACCGTGCGGACCTTCGACCCCGCCGTGCAGGACCGTGTCGAGCAGCGCCTGCAGGAGTTGTGCAGCGCGGTGGCGCTGGGGCTGGGTGCCACGGCCAAGGTCAACTACGAGCGCATCTATCCCGCCACCATCAACTCCCCCACGGAAGCCGCCTTTGCTGCCGATGTGGCCCAGTCGCTGGTGGGGGTGGAGAACCTGGACCGGCAGCTGGAGCCCAGCATGGGGGCCGAGGACTTTTCGTTCATGCTGCAGCACAAGCCCGGTGCCTACCTGCGCCTGGGGCAATCCACGGGCGCCCAGCCCGGGGTGCCGCTGCACAGCAGCCGGTATGACTTCAACGACGAAGTGCTGCCGCTGGGCGCTGCCCTGCACGCCAGCCTGATCGAGCAGGCCATGCCGCTGCATTCGCAGGACGTATAGCGCAGGCGGAGCGGGTCAACGGGCCTGGCTCTCGGGCGCAAGAAGGTGGGCCTGCACCGTTTTCAGAATTTCGTCGGACAAGGCTGGATTGGCTGCGACCGTGGCGCGTGCCAGGACCAGGGCGCCCACCATGCTGCTGAGCATGGCCATGGCCTGGGCGCGCTGTGTGGCATCGGGTGCCTGATCGTCGCCAAGTGTGCCTATCACGCGCGCAAATCTGCCGATGTTGCGTTCCACCCCTTCGGCGAACACCGCTGAAAGATCACCGCCTGCCCGGGCCACGTCCACGGCCAGCGCGGCAGCGGGGCAGCCCTCGCCGGGGCTGTCGCGGTGCTGCGGCGACAGATAGGACTGCACGCGCGCGGCAAGGCTGTCGGCCTGTTCACCCTGCAGGCCGTCCAGCGGCGCGATGGACCAGTCGAAGGCGCGTGCGCAGGCCTCGCGCACCAGCGCATCCTTGGATTCGAAGTGGCGATAGAGCCCGCCGTGCGTGAGCCCCGCGCCGCGCGTCACCTCGGCCACGCCGACGCCGTCCAGCCCGTGCTCGCGGTACAGCCGTGCGGCGGCTTCGAGGATGTCCTGCCGGTTCTGCGCGGCCTGGGCTTTCGTGACTTTCATGTGCGCTGTCCAATGATTGTGGTCGTTATCAAAACACGTTTATGATGACGGTCATCATCATAAATCAGCCCCTGCCATGGCCTGTGCGCCATGTTCTGCAGGGGCTGTGCACTCTACAGGGAAGAACCGATGAATGCCTGTTCACTTCTGCGCAGCCTGTTGCCTGGGCCCGCTCCGACCTCCGCACGGTGTGCCGGGAGCGGCTCATGAATACGGCCCATACGGCGCATACGTCCCAGACGTCCCAGACGTCCCATACGGCGGCCCACCTGCCTCGCCGCGTGGTCATCACGGGCATGGGCATGGTCTCGCCGCTGGGGCGGGGCACTGAATTGGCCTGGCGCCGGCTGCTGTCCGGCGCATCGGGCCTGAGCCGGCTGCCCGAGGATCTGGCGCCCGATGTGCCGGGCCAGGTGGCAGGCCAGGTGCCCGACCTGGCCCGGGACCCGGAAGGCGGCTGGGACATCGATGCCGTGGTCTCACCCAAGGACCAGCGCAAGATGGACCGCTTCATTCCGCTGGCGCTGGACGCTTCGGACCAGGCCCTGGCCCAGGCCGGCTGGCAGCCGACCAGCGAGCAGGAACGCACGCGCACGGCCTGCATCATTGCCTCGGGCATCGGCGGCTTTGGCGCCATTGCCCAGGCCGTGCGCACCACGGACAGCCGGGGGGTGTCGCGTCTGTCGCCCTTCACCGTGCCGTCTTTTCTGGTCAATCTCGCGGCCGGGCATGTGTCGATACGGCATGGACTCAAGGGCCCGCTGGGTGCGCCGGTCACGGCCTGCGCGGCCAGCGTTCAGGCGGTGGGCGACGGCCTGCGCATGATCCGTTCGGGCGAGGCCGATGTGGCGCTGTGCGGCGGCGCCGAGGCAGCCATCGACCGCGTGAGCCTGGGTGCGTTCGCGGCGGCCAAGGCCCTTTCCACGGGATACAACGACCGCCCCGAAGAGGCCTCGCGCCCCTTCGACACAGGCCGCGACGGCTTTGTCATGGGCGAGGGCGCGGGCGCCCTGGTGCTGGAGGGGCTGGACCACGCCCTGGCGCGCGGCGCCGTGCCGCTGGCCGAAGTGGTGGGCTACGGCACCAGCGCCGATGCCTATCACATCACCTCGGGGCCGGAAGATGGCGACGGCGCGCGCCGCAGCATGGCTCAAGCGCTGGCCATGGCCGGACTGTCGCCGGATCAGTTGCAGTACCTCAATGCCCACGCCACCTCCACGCCCGTGGGCGACCGCGGCGAGCTGGCGGCCATGCGCTCCCTGTTTGGCGAGGGCAGCGGCGTGGCGATCAGCTCCACCAAGTCGGCCACGGGCCATCTGCTGGGCGCGGCGGGCGCGGTGGCGGCCATCTTCACGGTGCTGGCGCTGCGCGACCAGATGGCGCCGGCCACGCGCAATCTCGTGGAGCCCGATCCCCTGGCCCAGGGGCTGGACCTGATCGCCGGCGCGGCAAGGCCCTGGGCCATGGAGCATGCCCTGGTCAACGGTTTCGGCTTTGGCGGTGTCAACGCCTCGCTGGTGCTCCGGCGCTGGCAGGGCTGAACGAGGCGGGTGGGCCTGGGGGCCGGTGCTACGTGTAGCGCTTGGCCCGCAGGTTGTTCTTCATCTGCTCCAGCGCAGGCTGCAGGGCCGGGCCGATGCGCAGCGCCACGCAGGTGGCCAGCACGTCGATGACCAGCAGGTGCAGCAGGCGCGACACCATGGGGCTGTAGCGGTCGTAGCCCTCGGGATGGTCGGCGGCCAGATGGATGTGGCAGGCCGAGGCCAGGGGCGAGCCGCTGGCGGTGATGGCAATCGTGGTGGCGCCGTTCTTGCGCGCGATGTCGGCGGCGTCCATCAGGTCGCGCGTGCGGCCCGAGTTGGAGATGATCACCGCGCAATCGCCGGGTCCCAGCAGGGTGGCGCTCATCACCTGCATGTGGCCGTCGCTGGTGGCCAGGCTGGTCACGCCCAGGCGAAAGAACTTGTGCTGTGCATCCTGCGCCACGATGCCCGAATTGCCTGCGCCGTAGAACTCGATGCGCCGCCCCGTCTGCCAGGTCGAGGCGATGGCCTGCGCCGCCTGCTCTATGGCCGTGGTGCTGGCGGCATTGCGGTATTGCAGGAAGGCGGCCACGGCGTTGTCCACCACCTTGACCATCACGTCGCTGGTCTTGTCGTCGGTGTCCACGCTGCGGTGGATGAAGGGCACGCCCTCGCTGACGCTGCCGGCCAGCTTGAGCTTGAAGTCGGCCAGGCCGTCGTAGCCCATGCTGCGGCAAAAGCGCACCACCGTCGGCTTGCTGACATGGGCACGCTCGGCCAGTTCGCGCACCGGCTGCCGTGCGAAGGCCCGAGGATCGGCCAGCACCAGGCGGGCCACGCGTTGTTCGGCGGGAGCAAGCGAGGGCAGCGAGGCGGTGATGCGGTCCAGCATTAGGCGGTGGGCGTTGTTCTGTGGGTAAAGGGAAGCGGTTGCCGCAAGGCAGGTCCAGCGCGCATTTTGCATGAGCGGCAGCCTTCGCTTACTTTCCTGACGCCGATGCAAACCATGCGGGCGCATACACTTGGAGGATTTGCCGGTACAACCGCACCGCCCTGGTGCGATGCCGCCCCTCGCCAGGCTCCCGCCCAAAGGATGTTCCATGAACCAGCTTGATGCGCTTCGACAGTACACGACCGTGGTGGCCGATACCGGCGACTTCCACCAACTGGCCCAGTTCCAGCCGCGGGATGCGACCACCAATCCCTCGCTCATCCTCAAGGCGGTGCAAAAGCCCGAGTACGCACCGCTGATGCGTGCCACCGTGGCCCAGTACAAGGGCCGCAGCCTCGACGAGGTCATGGACCGCATGCTGGTGCGCTTCGGCTGCGAGATCCTGAACACCATTCCGGGCCG
The DNA here is from genome assembly GCF_000632165.1 of Delftia sp. RIT313. NCBI lineage: Bacteria > Pseudomonadati > Pseudomonadota > Betaproteobacteria > Burkholderiales > Comamonadaceae > Delftia > Delftia sp. RIT313. The sequence goes on from NZ_JFYT01000046.1 coordinate 48,658, forward strand.
TGTCTCCACTGAAGTCGATGCGCGCCTGTCCTTCAATACCTCGGCCACCGTGGCACGTGCCGAGCGCCTGATCGAGCTGTACCAGGCCGAAGGCGTGCACATCGACCGCGTGCTCATCAAGATCGCCTCCACCTGGGAAGGCATCGAGGCGGCGCGCCAGCTGGAGCTGCGCGGCATCCACACCAACCTCACGCTGCTGTTCTCGTTCTGCCAGGCCGTGGCCTGCGGCCAGGCCAAGGTGCAGCTGATCTCTCCCTTCGTGGGCCGCATCTACGACTGGTACAAGAAGCAGGCCGGCGCTCAGTGGGACGAGGCCGCCATGGCCGGCGCCAACGACCCCGGCGTGCGTTCCGTGCGCGCCATCTACGAGCACTACAAGCACTTCGGCATCGCCACCGAGGTCATGGGCGCGAGCTTTCGCAACACGGGCCAGATCGTGGCACTGGCCGGCTGTGACCTGTTGACCATCGCCCCCGAACTGCTGGCCCAGCTGGGCGCCAGCGATGCGCCCCTGTCGCGCGCCCTGGACCCCGAGGCGGCGCGGACCCTGGAGCTCGATCCCGTGCACTACGACGAGGCCGGGTTCCGCCTGGCCCTCAACGAGGACGCCATGGGCACCGAAAAGCTGGCCGAAGGCATTCGCGCCTTTGCTGCCGACACGCGCAAGCTCGAAGCATTGATGCAGCAGGCCGCAGACTGATTGGATGAAGATCTTGCCCGTTCTGTGCAATACCCTGCCGGCATGGCCGGCACTTGAAAGCCATTTCCACGAAGACATCCAGACCCTGGATCTGCGCCAGGCCTTTGCCGCGGACGCGGGCCGGCTGGACGCGCTGAGCCAGCAGGCGCCCCATGTCTTTGCCGACCTGTCCAAGAACCTCTGGACCGAGCGCACCGAAGAGCTGCTGCGCGAGCTGGCGCAGCAGGCCGGCGTGCTGGCCCAGCGCGACGCCATGCTGGCCGGCGAGCCCGTCAACTGCACCGAGGGCCGTGCCGTCATGCACTGGCTGCTGCGCATGCCGCGCGACGGCGGCCAGCTGCGCCACTGCGCCACCGTGCAGCAGTGGCAGCCGGCCATGCACGAGGCGCTGGGCCAGGTGCACGAGACGCTGGACGCCATGCTGGCCCTGGCCGAGCAGGTGCGTGGCGACGAGGGCATCACCGACATCGTGAACATCGGCATCGGCGGCTCGCACCTGGGCCCCGAAGTGGTGGTCAATGCGCTGGAGGACTGGGTCGATGCGGGCAAGAATTTCCATTTCGTCTCCAACGTCGATGGCCATGAGCTCGGCCATGTGCTGCGCCGCGTGCGCCCGCACAGCACGCTGTTCCTGATCGCCTCCAAATCCTTCACCACGGCCGAGACCATGCTCAACGCGCACTCGGCGCGCCGGTGGTTCCTGGAGCAGGGCGGCAGCGAGGACCCGCAGGCCGCGTGCTCCATCGACCGGCACTTCGTGGCGCTCACCACCAATGTGCAGGCCGCAGCCGACTTCGGCATCCGCCGCACGCTGGGTTTCTGGGACTGGGTGGGCGGGCGTTTTTCGCTGTGGTCGGCCATTGGCCTGCCGGTGGCCATCGCCATTGGCGCGGCGCAGTTCCGTGCGCTGCTGGACGGCGCGCATGCCATGGATGCGCATTTCTTTTCCTCGGGCGTGGAGGGCAACCTGCCGCTGCGCCTGGGCCTGCTGGACGTCTGGTACCGCGATTTCTGCGGCTTCTCCAGCCGCTGCATTGCCCCCTACAGCCATGGCCTGCGGCGGCTGACCGCCTACCTGCAGCAGCTGGAGATGGAGAGCAACGGCAAGGGCGTGACGCGCGACGGGCAGACACTGCCCGTGCGCACGGCGCCCGTGATCTGGGGCGAGCCCGGCACCAATGGCCAGCATGCCTTCTTCCAGATGCTGCACCAAGGCCAGGACGTGATTCCCGTGGAGTTCATCGCGCTGCGCGACGGCGGCAAATACCTGGGCGCCCACCACCAGAGCCTGGTCGTCAACGCCATTGCCCAGGCCCAGGCCCTGATGGAGGGGCGCCACGGCGAAGAAGGGGCAGAGCGCCATTGCGCGGGCAACCGGCCCAGCAGCTTCCTGCTGCTGCAGCAGCTGGACCCGGCATCGCTGGGCGCCCTGATCGCGCTGTACGAGCACCGTGTCTTCTCCGCCGGTGCGGTCTGGGGCATCAACAGCTTCGACCAGTGGGGCGTGGAGCTGGGCAAGCACCTGGCGCGCCAGCTGCATGCGCGCCAGGACAGTGGCGACTGGCAGGGCGTCGATGCCTCGACGCAGGGCCTCATGCACCGGCTTGCGGCAGGGTCGGCCGGCTGACCGGGCGCGGCGGGCCTGGGGCCACCGCGGCGCACCAGCAGGGTGCCGGGTCATGTGGGTGGAGCATGACCTTCTTCCATTTCATCGTTATGCACAGGCGCCTGATTGCTCGATAGTTGATGCAATCGCCTTGACGGCGGCCCTGCCTGGAGGCAGCCGGTGACGGCGGCACGGCAGGGTGGAGGCGCAGCGCGCCTTCGGACCTGCAACAACTATCCAAGGAGACCCTCGATGCGATTCGTACTGGCCCATGTGGCGATGGCATGTGTGGTGGCGGCAACTGGCGCTGCCCATGCACAGGAGGCGGCCGGCACGCTGGACAAGATCCAGAGCACAGGCAAGGTGGTGATGGGCGTGCGCGAAAGCTCGGCGCCCATGGCCTATGCCTTCGGCACCACGCAGAAGTACGTGGGCTACCACGTCGAGCTGTGCGAGAAGGTGCTGGCTCAGATCGTGCCCAAGGCCAAGATCGAGTACATGGCCCTGACCTCGCAGAACACCATGCCCCTGGTGCAGAACGGCACCGTGGACATCGGCTGCGGCCCGACCACGAACAACCTCGCGCGCCAAAAGCAGGTGGCCTTTGCCGTGACCACCTATGTGAGCCAGGTGCGCATGGCCGTGCGCGCCGACTCGGGCATCACCTCCTTCAAGCAGCTCGACGGCAAGCCCGTGGCGGCCTCGGCCGGCACGACCGCCGTGCAGCTGCTGCGCAAGTACGGGCGCGACAATGGCGTGAACCTGCCCACCTCGCTGGGCAAGGACCATTTCGAGAGCTTTCTGATGCTCGAATCGGGCCGTGCCGATGCCTTCGTGCTGGACGACAACCTGCTGGCCGGCGTCATCGCCAACTCCAAGAACCCTGCAGGCTTCAAGATCGTGGGCGAGGTGCTGGGCTCCGAGCCCATCGCCATCCTGTTCCGCCGCGATGATCCCGCCTTCAAGAAGGCCGTGGACGACGTGCTGGTGGGCATGATGGCCTCGGGCGAAGTGGCGAAGATCTACGACAAGTGGTTCGTGCAGCCCATTCCGCCCAAGAATGCCCCGCTGAACCTGCCCATGAGCGACCTGCTCAAGCAGCTGCTGCAAAAGCCCAACGACAAGCCGCTGGAATCCTACGCGCAGCAGTGATTGCGGGCTGAGTCCAGCTCCATCACCGCCCGCGCCAGCGCCTGGATGCCGGCATCGATCTGATCGATGGCAATGGAGGACAGGCGCAGCCGGAAAAAGGGGCAGGGCTGGCGCGGCGTCGCAAAGAACGCGCTGCCTGCCTCGATCAGCACGCCGTGGCGGCGCGCCACGGCGGCCAGCGCATCGGCGTCCAGCCACGCCGGTGCCTGCACCCACAGCGATGCGCCGCCCTGGGGCTGGCGGAAGATGAAATCCGGCAGGTGCGCGCGCAGCGAGCGGTCCACCTGCGCCACGCGTTCCAGCATGGCCTGGTTCACGCGGCGCGCATGGGCCTCATGGTGGCCCAGCGACAGGAACAGCGCATAGGCGTGCTGCAGAAAGGCGCTGGGGTGGCGCACCATGGCATGGCGCAGCACGCGCAACTCGTCGATCAGCGCGCGCGGCGCAACGATATAGCCCAGCCGCAGCGCGGGCGACAGGCTCTTGGACAGCGAACCCACATAGATCACACGCCCGCCCTTGTCCAGGCTCTTGAGCGCGGGCATGGGCGTGCCCTGGTAGAGGTTCTCTGCCTCGTAGTCGTCCTCGATGATCACGAAATCGCCCTGCTCGGCGCGGCGCAGCAGCTGCTCGCGCCGCTGCAGGCTCAGCGTCACGGTGGTGGGGCTCTGGTGCGAGGGCGTGACGAACAGATAGTCCAGCGGCGGCAGGCCATCGACCACCACGCCTTCCTCGTCCACGGCCACGGGCACCCAGTGGGGGCGGCGCAGCGAAAAGGTGTTGCGCGCATGCGGGTGGCCCGGCTCCTCGAAGCCCAGGCGCTGCGAGGGGGCCAGCAGCGCGTCGGCCAGCAGGTAGAAGGCCTGCTGCGCGCCCACGGTGACCAGGATCTCTTCCTTGAGCGCGAACACCCCGCGCCGGGGCAGCAGGCGCAGGCGGATCTGCTCGATCAGGTCGGGCACATCGTCGGTCTCGAAGTCCGGCGTCCACTGCGGCAGCTGGGCGCGCGCCAGGCTGCGCGTGCAGCATTCCCGGAAGCCTTCGGTGGGAAACAGCGCGGGATCGTGCATGCCGTAGACGAAGGGGTAGGGGTACTCGCGCCACTGCAGCGGCTTGGACAGCGTGTGCCTGTCCGTCAGCGAGCGCAGCACGCGTGCAGACCAGTCCGGTGCGGGCTCCCCGGGACTTGTCGCAGGCAGGGCCACGGCGCCGTCCACACCAGCCAGGCGCGAATCCCGGGCCACGAACACGCCGCTGCGCGGGCGGGCTTCCAGAAAGCCTTCATCCACGAGCTGCTCGTAGACCGTGGTCACGGTATTGCGCGACACCTCCAGCAGGCGCGACAGCTCGCGCGAGGGCGGCATGGCCGCGCCGGGCGGCAGGCGGCCTTCGAGGATGGGCTGGACCAGGGCCAGGCGCAGGCGGTCCTTCAGGGGAAGGCCGGGCTGCTCGGGCAGCGCGAACAGGCGGGCCCACTGGTGGCGTGGGTCTGTGGCGGAAGGGGTGCTCATGGCGCAACGGAGGCAATCGGGGGGCGTTCTTGGCGCGACCGGGCAGAGGGCGCGCGGTCGGCGCCATGTTGCGGTGCGGGTGCGGGCAAGTAAAGGTTTGGGCCGGCCGACGCGGGTAAACACCGGGCCTCTGGCTCCTACGTTTGGACGGCTGTGGCCCCCGCGGCCCGCGCCCTTGTTGCGTATTCTGGATTGAAGGCAGCGAGCCGCGCGGCCTGGCGATCCAACGAGGGAGACAGTCCATGCACACCATCACTTTCCGACGCCGCGCCCTGGCGGCCCTGGCCCTGGCCGGCGCGCTGGCGGGCCTGGCGGCCACGCCGCTGCAGGCCCAGGAGCCGCAGCGCGGCGGCACCCTGATCGTGGGCAGCACCCAGGTGCCACGGCACCTGAACGGCGCCGTGCAATCGGGCATTGCCACGGCCATGCCTTCCACCCAGCTGTTCGCCAGCCCGCTGCGCTTCGATGACCAGTGGAAGCCCCAGCCCTACCTGGCCGAGTCCTGGAAGCTGGCCGAGGACGGCAAGTCGCTGACCCTGAACCTGCGCAGGAATGCCGTGTTCCATGACGGCAAGCCCATCACCTCGGCCGACGTGGCCTTCTCCATCATGGCCATCAAGGCCAACCATCCGTTCCAGACCATGCTGGGACCCGTGGAGAAGGTGGACACGCCCGACCCCTACACGGCCATCATCCGCATGAGCGCGCCGCATCCGGCCATCCTGCTGGCCATGAACCCGGCGCTGGCGCCCATACTGCCCAGGCACATCTATGGCGATGGTGCCGACCTCAAGACCCATGCGCGCAACAGCGCCGACGTGGTGGGCTCGGGGCCGTTCAAGCTGACCGAGTTCCGCGCGGGCCAGCGCATCGTGATGGAGCGCTTCGACAAGTTCTTCCTGCCCGGCCGGCCCTATCTGGACAAGCTGGTCTTCAACATCGTGCCCGACTCCTCCAGCCTGCTGCTGAGCCTGGAGCGCGGCGACGTGCAGATGGTGCCCTACCTGCAGGCCTCCATCGACCTGAAGCGCCTGTCCACCAATCCCCAGATCACGCTGACCGGCAAGGGCTTCGAGGGCATAGGCTCGATCAACTGGCTGGCCATCAACACCGACAGGAAGCCGCTGGACGATGTGCGCGTGCGCAAGGCCATTGCGCATGCCATCGACAAGAACTTCATCACCAAGGCGCTGATGGGCGGCTTCGCCACCGTGGCCGACGGCCCCATCGTGGCGGCCAGCCCCTTTGCCTCGGCCGACCTGGTGCGCTATCCGCTGGACCTCAAGAAGTCGGCGGCTCTGCTGGACGAGGCCGGCCTCAAGCCCGGGGCCAACGGAGAGCGCTTCAAGATCACCATCGACTACCTGCCGGGCACGGACGAGCAGCAAAAGAACGTGGCCGAGTACGTGCGCGCCCAGCTCAAGAAGGTGGGCATCGCGGTCGAGGTGCGGGCCTCGGCCGACTTCCCGGCCTGGGCCCGGCGCCTGGCCACGCATGACTTCGACCTGTCCATGGACATCGTCTTCAACTGGGGTGATCCGGTCATCGGCGTGCACCGTAGCTACCTGTCCACCAACATCAAGCCCGTGGTCTGGACCAACACCCAGTCCTACCGCAATCCCAAGGTGGACGAGCTGCTGAACACGGCCAGCGGCACGCTGGACACGGCCGAGCGCAAGCAGCTCTATGCGGCCTTCCAGAAGACCGTGACGGACGAGCTGCCGGTGATCTTCATCAACAACTCGCCCTACCACACGGCTGCGCGCAAGAACGTGGGCAACCTGCCGACCACGGTCTGGGGGCCGGCCTCGCCCTACGACGAGATCTTTCTGAAGTAGTCGGGGAGGTGCAGTCCATGGCTTTTCTTCGCACACTCCTCAAGCGGCTGCTGCAGGGCCTGGCGCTGGTGCTGGCCGTGGTGGTGCTGAACTTCATGCTGGTGCATGCGGCGCCCGGCGATCCCGTGGAGACCATTGCCGGCGCCAGCGGCGGCATGGAGCCCGAGCTCATGGCCGAGCTGCGCACACGCTACGGGCTGGACCGGCCGCTGCCCGTGCAGCTGGGCATCTACCTGGCGCGCGTGGCCAGCGGGGATCTGGGCTACTCCTACTTCTTCAACCTGCCGGTGGCGCAGATGATTGCCGAGCGCGTGCCCGCCACCTTGCTGCTGGTGCTGGCCGCCGTGCTCACGGCCTTCGTGGTGGGCACGCTGCTGGGCGTGCTGTCCTCGCGCCGGCCCAATGGCCTGCTGTCGCAGTGCATCACCGTGCTGTCCCTGGTGGGCTTTGCGGCGCCCGTGTTCTGGACCGGCATGCTGCTGGTGCTGGCCTTTGCCTCCTGGTGGCCCGTGCTGCCGGTGTCGGGCATGCGCTCGGCCGATGCCGCAGGCGGCGCAGGCCTTGCCGACCTGCTGGATGTGGCCCGGCACCTGGTGCTGCCTGCGCTGACACTGGCCCTGGTCTACCTGGCGCAGTACAGCCGGCTGTCGCGCTCGTCCATGCTGGACGTGCTGGGCGCCGACTACATCCGCACGGCGCGCGCCAAGGGACTGGCCGAGCATGTGGTGCTCTACCGCCATGCGCTGCGCAACGCGCTGCTGCCCGTGGTGACCATGCTGGGCCTGCAGTTCGGCAACGTCATGGCCGGCGCCATCATCGTCGAGACGGTCTTCAACTGGCCGGGCCTGGGCCGGCTGGCCTTCGACTCGGTGCTGCGGCGCGACTACCCGACCATCCTGGGCGTGCTGCTGTTCTCCTCCATCGTCGTGGTCGTGATGAACCTCGTCACCGACCTGTGCTACCGGCTGATCGATCCCCGCATCAAGGCGGCCTGAGACCATGAATGCCATCACACCACCTTCCGTGTCCGTGCCGAGCGTCGCCGCGCCGCAGGCCGCAGCCCATGCCGAGCACCCGGCGCGCGAAGCGCTGCGCATGTTCCTGCGCAACCCCTCGGCCATTGCCGGCATGGCCATGCTGCTCATCGTGCTGCTGGTGGCCATCGCCGGCCCCTGGATCTGGCCTGCGGACCCGTTCGAGATCCGCACCATGCCGCTGAGCCCGCCGTTCAGCGAGGAGGCCTGGCTGGGCAGCGACCAGCTGGGGCGCGACGTGCTCACGGGCATCATCCACGGCGGCCGCGCCACGCTGATGGTGGGCGCCTTCGCGGCTTTGCTGTCGGTGTGCATCGGCGTGACGCTGGGGGCGATGGCGGGCTACTACGGCGGCCGCGTCGATGCGCTGCTGATGCGCGTGACCGAGTTCTTCCAGGTGCTGCCGGCGCTGCTGTTCGCCATGGTGGTGGTCACGCTGTTCTCGCCCTCGCTGGTGACGGTCACGCTGGCCATCGGCAGCGTCAGCTGGCCGGCCACTGCGCGGCTCACGCGGGCCGAGTTCATGCGCATCCGCCAGCTTGAATTCGTGCGCGCGGAGAGCGCCATCGGCGCGCGCCACGGCCGCATCATCTGGAAGGTGATCCTGCCCAATGCGCTGCCGCCGCTGGTGGTGTCGGCCACGCTGGCCGTGGGCGCCGCCATCCTGTTCGAGGCCGGCCTGTCCTTCCTGGGCCTGGGGGACCCCAACCAGATGAGCTGGGGCCTGATGATCGGGTCGGCCCGCCAGTACCTGCTGTCGTGCTGGTGGGCCGTGGCCTTTCCCGGTGCCGCCATCTTCGTCACCGTGCTGGCCGTCAGCCTGATCGGCGATGGCCTCAACGATGCACTCAACCCCAAGCTGAGGGAGCGCTGATGGACACCGACACCCCCCTGTTGCAAGTCAGCGGCCTGCGCGTGGCCTTCCAGGGCCGGCGCGGCCAGGCCACGGTGCTCAACGGCGTGGATTTCGATCTGCGCGCGGGCGAGACCCTGTGCGTGGTCGGCGAATCCGGCTGCGGCAAGAGCATGACGGCGCTGGCGCTGCTGCGTCTCATTCCCTCGCCTCCGGGCCGCATCACGGGCGGGCAGGTGCGCTTCCAGGGCGAGGACCTGGTGGCCGCCGGCGAGGCCCATATGCGCCAGGTGCGCGGCAACCGCATCTCCATGATCTTCCAGGAGCCGATGACCTCGCTGAACCCGGTGCTCACCGTGGGCGAGCAGATCGCCGAGCCGCTGCGCCTGCACGCCGGTCTGGATGCGGCCGCCGCGCGCCAGCGCGCCGTGGAAATGCTCCGGCAGGTCGGCATCCCCGCGCCCGAGCGGCGCGTGCACGAGTACCCGCACCAGCTATCGGGCGGCATGCGCCAGCGCGTGATGATCGCCATGGCCCTGGCGTGCCGGCCCGACATCCTGATCGCCGACGAGCCCACCACGGCGCTGGACGTGACCGTGCAGGCGCAGATCTTCGACCTGCTGCGCGAGCTGCAGCGCGACAAGGGCACGGCCATCGTGCTGATCACGCACGACATGGGGGCCGTGGCCGAGATGGCGGACCGCGTCATGGTCATGTATGCGGGCCGCGTGATCGAGCAGGGCCGCTGCGAGCAGGTGCTGTCGGCGCCCGCCCATCCGTACACGCGCGGCCTGATCGCCTGCCTGCCCGAGCTGGGCAGCAGCCAGGCAGGCGGGCGCACCGAGCTGCCCGAGATCCCCGGCGTCGTGCCCTCGATCTGGGAGTTGGGCAGCGGCTGCGCCTTTCGTGCGCGCTGCCGCGAGGCCCAGCCGCGCTGCGCCAGCGAGGCGCCGCCACTGACCGCGCTGGATGATCCATCCCACGGCGTGGCCTGCTGGCTGCACGCTCCCGCTTCCCGCATCCGCGCCCACACGGAGGCCCTGGCATGAACGCACGCATGGACGATACCCTCTTGCAGGTGGACGATCTCCAGGTCCACTTTCCGCGCCCGGGCAAGGGCCTGTTCGGCAGGCCCGAAGTGGTCAAGGCCGTGGACGGCGTGTCCTTCAGCCTGCGGCGCGGCAGCACGCTGGCCGTGGTGGGCGAGTCGGGATCGGGCAAGACGACCACGGCGCTGGCCGTGATGCGCCTGGCGCCCGTGACGGCGGGCCGTATGCAGCTGGGCGATACCGACCTGGGCGGCCTGTCGGGCGAGGCCCTGCGCCAGGCGAGGCGGCGCATGCAGATCGTGTTCCAGGACCCGTTTTCCTCGCTGAATCCGCGCCAGCGTGCGGGCGATGCGGTGCGCGCTCCGCTGGACCTGATGGACGTGGGCACGCCGGCCGAGCGTGAGGCGCGCGTGGCCGAGCTCTTCACCCAGGTCGGCCTGAGGCCCGAACAGCGCCAGCTGTTCCCGCACCAGTTCTCGGGCGGCCAGCGCCAGCGCATCAACATCGCGCGCGCCCTGGCCACGCGGCCCGAACTGGTGGTCTGCGACGAGCCCGTGTCGGCGCTGGACATCGCCATCCGCGCCCAGATCCTCAACCTGCTGGCGCGGCTGCAGCGCGAGCTGGGCCTGAGCTACCTGTTCATCTCGCACGACATGGCCGTGGTCGAGCACATCTGCGACGACATCGCCGTCATGTACCTGGGCCAGATCGTGGAGCGCGCACCGCGCCAGGCCTTCTTCGCGCGGCCGCTGCATCCCTACAGCGTGGCCCTGATGTCGGCCGTGCCCACGGTGCGCGGCGGGCGCGAGCGCGCGGCGCGGCGCATCCGGCTGGCCGGCGACCCGCCCAGCCCCATCAACCCGCCTGCGGGCTGCCGCTTCGCCGGGCGCTGCCCCGTGGCCGTGCCTGCGTGCTCGGCCGAGACGCCACCGCTGCGCGAAGCCGCCCCCGGCCACTGGGTTCGCTGCATCCGCGTGGACCACATCGATGGCGTGCCGCGCGCGCCGCTGGCCCTTTGAACCCGGAGCACCCGCCACCATGAGCATCACCGTCTACGCCGCCCGCAAGATCATCACCATGAACCCCATGCAGCCCGAGGCCACGCATGTGGCCGTGCGCGACGGGCGCATCCTCGCGGTCGGGGACCTCGCGCGCTGCACGGCCTGGGGCGAGTGCCGCGTCGACGAGCGCTTTGCCGACCAGGTGCTGCTGCCCGGCCTGGTGGAGGGTCACTGCCACCTCAAGGAAGGCAGCATGTGGGACTGGACATACACGGGCTGGTTCGACCGGCGCGACCCCGACGGAAAGACCTGGCCCGGCCTGCGCTCCATGGATGCCGTGGTGGACCGCCTGGCTGAGGTGGCGTCGCGCATGGATGCGCAGGGCCTGCCGCCTGGGCAGCCGCTGATCGCCTGGGGGTTCGATCCCATCTACTTTGGCGGCGAGCGCATGACGGTGGAGCACCTGGACCGCGCCGCAGGAGGTCGTCCCGTCGTGCTCTCGCACGCCAACGGCCATTTGATGAACGTCAACAGCGCCATGCTGCGCCTGGCCGAGATCACGCGCGACAACGAGGTCGAGGGCGTGGTGCGCTTTGCGCCCGGCCACGCCCTGGCCGGCGAGCCCACGGGCGAGCTGCAGGAGCCGGCCGCCATGTTCCTGGTGCTGCGCAAGATCGGCAACGCCGGGCTGCTGGCGCCCATGACCGAGGCTGGCGTGCGCTCCTTTGCGCGCCTGGCCTGCCGCCAGGGCGTGACCACGGCCACCGACCTGGTCAACAGGCTGGGCGAGCAGGACTGCCGCGTGCTGGAGGCCGCGCTGGCCGACGACCAGGTGCCCATCCGCATCCTGCCGGCCTTCCAGGCGTTTCACGGCACGCATGGCGCCGAGGCCGGTGCCGGGCATGTGCGCGCGCTCATGGCGCGCAACACCGACCGGCTGCGCTACGGCCTGGTCAAGATGATGCTGGACGGCTCCATCCAGGGCTTTTCGGCCCGCCTGCGCTGGCCCGGTCACTACAACGGCGCGCCCAACGGCATCTGGGTCACCGCGCCCGCGCAGTACGAGGCCGATTTCGAGACCTACCACCGCGCAGGCCTGCTCATCCATACGCACACCAATGGCGACGAGGCCAGCGAGGCCGCCATCGACGCCATAGGCCGCGTGCTGGCCCGCGCCCCCCGGCCCGATCACCGCCACACGCTGCAGCATGGCCAGATGATCGATGCGCCGCTGTTTCGCCGCATGGCGGCGCTGGGCTTGTGCGCCAACCTGTTCGCCAACCACCTCTGGTACTGGGGCGACCAGCACTACGAGATGACCATGGGGCCGGACCGGGCCATGCGGCTCGATGCCTGCGCCAGCGCGCTGGCCGCCGGCGTGCCGCTGGCCATCCATTCGGATGCGCCCGTCACGCCGCTGGGGCCGCTGTTCACCGCCTGGTGCGCGGTCCACCGGATCACGCCCAAGGGCCGCGTGCTGGGCGCGGCCGAGCGCCTGACCGTGGCCCAGGCCCTGCATGCGGTCACGCTGGGAGCGGCCTGGACGCTGAAGCTGGACCACGAGATCGGCAGCATCGAATGCGGCAAGCGCGCCGACTTCTGCGTGCTGGAAGACGATCCGTTGTCCCTGGACCCCATGGTGCTCAAGGACCTCCGGGTCTGGGGCACGGTGCTGTCGGGGCGTGTCTTCAAGGCGGCATGACATGGGGCAGCGGTTGCCGTTCACGGTCATCGGCGGCTTCCTGGGCGCCGGCAAGACCACGCTGCTCAACCACTGGCTGCGCCATGCGGATGGCCAGCGGCTGGCCGTGCTGGTCAACGACTTCGGTGCGCTCAACATCGATGCAGGCCTGATCAAGGAACACAGCGGCGACACCATCGCGCTGACCAATGGCTGCGTGTGCTGCCAGATCGGCGATGACCTGTCCATGGCCCTGATCGGCGTGCTCCAGCAGCGCGATCGCTTCGACGCCGTGGTGGTCGAGGCCAGCGGCGTCTCCGATCCCTGGCGCATTGCCCAATTGGGCCTGGCCGATCCCGCATTGGCGCTGGACGGCGTCATCGTGGTCGTCGATGCCGTTGCCCTGCCCGGGCAGGCGGCCGATCCGCTGCTGGCCGACACGCTGCAGCGCCAGGTGGCCCGGGCCGATCTGGTCATCGTCAACAAGACCGATCTGGCCGATACCCGGACCCTGGAGCGCGTGCACCGCTGGATAGCCAGCCACGCGCCAGCCGCGCAACGCTGCGATGTGCACGAAGCCCGGGTGCCCGTGGAGCTGCTCAGTGGCGCAGCCCTGCTGCGTGGCGTGCGGGAGGTTTCATGGGGTACCGGCACTGCGCGCCCCATGCATGGCCGGCAGTTCGAGACCTGGTCCTGCCAGCCGCCCGGGGTGCTGTCCGAGACGGCCCTGCAGGCGTGGCTGCAGGCCATGCCGGCTGGCGTGCTGCGGCTCAAGGGCGTGGTGCAGACCGGGGCGGGCCATTGGAGCGAGCTTCAATTTGCCGGGCGCAGCGGCCGGCTGCGCGCCGCATCAGCGCCCGTGCAGCAGCAGGTGCCCGCCATCGTGGCCATCGGCCTGGCCGGGCAGTTGCCGGTGGCCGCGCTGCAGGCGCTGGTGGCAGGCGCTGCGGGCGTCAGGGCTGCGGGCCGTCCCGCATGAAATCCTGGGCCGCCTGCTGCAGCCACTCGCGCAGGCTTTGCAGCGGCGGGTAGTTGCCGCGGCTCGTGGGCCAGGCCAGGTAGTAGCGCTCGGCGCTTTCCATCTCGGGCAGATGGGGCAGGGCACGCACCAGATCGCCCTGGGCGAGTTCGCGCTCGATCAGAAAGCGTGGCAGCAAGGCCACGCCCACGCCGGCGATGGCGGCCTGGGCGGCGGTGGCGAACTGGTCGAACAGCATGCCCTGGCCCTCGGCCATGGGCGCATGGTGCACGGACAGCCAGCGCTGCCAGGCATCGGGGCGCGAGGCCAGGTGCAGCAGCGGCGCCTGCAGCAGGTCCTGGGGCTGGGCAAAGCCATGCTGGGCCAGCAGGGCGGGGCTGCAGGCAGGCACCACGGTCTCGCTCATCAGAAAGGCCAGCTCGGCGCCCGGCCAGTGCGGCAGGCCGAAATGGATGGCGGCGTCCACGGCTTCGAGCTGGAAGTCGAACTGGGACAGCCGCGTCGTCAGGTTGATGGTGATGCCCGGGTGGGCGCTGAAGAACTGCGGCAGGCGCGGCGCCAGCCAGCGCGTGCCGAAGGTGGGCAGGATGGCCAGGTTCAGGCTGCCGCCGCGCGGGTTGGCCCGAAAGCCCAGCGTGGCGGTGGAGATGCGCATCAGCGCGCCGCGTATCTCCTGGGCATAGGCCTGGCCGGCCGGACTGAGCCGCACGGTCTGGCGCTCGCGCACAAAGAGCTCCGCCTCCAGCCGCTCCTCCAGCGCGCGGATCTGGCGGCTGACGGCGCTTTGCGTCAGGTGCAGCTCGGCCGCAGCTGCCGTGAAGCTTTGGTGCCGGGCCGCCGCCTCGAAGGCGCACAGCAGGGACATGGGGGGCAGGAAACGGCGGGACAGCAGCATGGCAGAGGGCGGTGGGGCAATCGTGGGAGGGGCATTCTGTTTGGGAATGACCTATGGGCCTGATTATCGTTTGACCAGGCTCAAGGCGCAGACCTAGCATGCGTGCCAGGAATCCACTCTGCCGCAGGGCTGCCCTGTGGCTCCAACTTCAGTCCCCACGAGCACCATGTCCTCTACGCCTGCCCACACCTTCGTGCCCTCCGACGAGATCCGCGCACGGTTTTCCAGCGCCATGTCCGAGATGTACCGCGATGAAGTGCCCCAGTACGGCACGCTGATCGAACTCGTGGCCGACATCAACCAGCGCACGCTGCAGGCCGAGCCCGCGCTGCTGGCCCGGATGCAGCGCAGCGGCGAGCTGGCCCGCCTGGGCGTGGAGCGCCACGGCGCCATCCGCGTGGGCACGGCGGCCGAGCTGTCCATGCTGCGCCGCCTGTTCGCCATCATGGGCATGGAGCCCGTGGGCTACTACGACCTGTCGGTGGCCGGCGTGCCCGTGCACTCCACGGCCTTCCGCCCCGTGGGCGATGCGGCGCTGCTGGCCAACCCTTTCCGCGTCTTCACCTCGCTGCTGCGCCTGGACCTGATTGCCGACGAGGCGCTGCGGGCCCAGGCGGGCGCCATCCTGGCGCAACGCAACATCTTCACCGAACGCGCGCTGGCGCTGATCGCCCAGGCCGAAGCCCATGGCGGCCTGGCCGACGCCGATGCCGACGCATTCGTGCGCGAGGCGCTGGAGACCTTCCGCTGGCACAGCGAGTCCACCGTGGACGGCACCACCTACGACGCGCTGCACAAGGCCCACCGCCTGATCGCCGACGTGGTCTGCTTCAAGGGCCCGCACATCAACCACCTGACGCCGCGCACCCTGGACATCGATGCCGCCCAGGCCGCCATGCCCGAGCGCGGCATGGACGCCAAGGACGTGGTCGAAGGCCCGCCGCGCCGCGCCTGCCCCATCCTGCTGCGCCAGACCAGTTTCAAGGCGCTCAAGGAGACCGTGCGTTTTGCGGGCGATGCCACGGGCGCGGGCTCGCACACGGCGCGCTTCGGCGAGATCGAGCAGCGCGGCGTGGCGCTCACGCGCAAGGGCCGCGCGCTCTACGACCAGCTGCTGGCCCAGGTGCGCGACATGGGCAGCGCAGGCAGTGCCGCGCCGGACTACGGCAGCCGCCTGGCCCAGGTCTTCGAGGCTTTCCCCGACACCCATGAGCAGCTGCGCCGGCAAGACTTGGCCTTCTACCGCTTCACGCTGAGCGACGAGGGAGCCGCCCTGGCCGCAGGCGAGGCCGCAGCGGCCGCCGCGTCGGACCTGGACGCCCTGATCGCCCGCGGCCTGGCCCAGGCCGAGCCCATCGTCTACGAAGACTTCCTGCCCGTGAGCGCGGCCGGCATCTTCCAGTCCAACCTGGGCGGCGAAGAGCAAAAGCAGTACGCGGCCCATGCGGCCCAGCAGGCCTTCGAGGCCGACCTGGGTGCCCGCGTGCATGACGAGATCGCGCTGTACGAGCAGGCCCAGCAGCGCTCCATCGACCAGCTGCGCAGCGCGCTGCGCGGCCAGGCCACCAAGGTCGCTGCATAGGCGCTGACCCGGGCTGAGCCCGCCACCGTTGATCCCCTTCCCCGGGGCGCATGCACAGGCGCCAGGCCTGCGCGTGCGCCCCTTTGTTTTTGCCATTTGCCGGAGGCCTTCATGAGCACCGCAGACCAGGGCGCGTCGTCGCCCACCGCCCATCTGTTCAACCCGCTGTTCGCACAGCCCGAAGGCTCGCCGATCCGCGAGCTGTTTCCCTACCTGAGCCGTCCCGGCATGCTCTCGCTGGCCGGAGGCTATCCATCGCCCAGCTTGTTCGATGCCGAAGGTTTGCAGCAGGCCGCCATGGCCGCGCTGCAGCAGGATGCCGCCACCAGCCTGCAGTACGGCGCCAGCGAGGGCCAGCTTGCACTGCGCGAAGCCCTGGCCGCGCTGTGCGCCACGCGCGGCATTGCCTGCACGCCGGCCGACATGATCGTGACCACGGGCTCGCAGCAGGCCTTCGACCTGCTGGTCAAGGTGCTGGTCGAGCCCGGCGATCCGGCGCTGGTCGAAGTGCCCGCCTACCCGGCCACGCTGCAGACCCTGAAGCTGGCCCAGGCACAGGTCGTTGCCGTGCCCACGGACGAGCAGGGCCTGGACACCGAGGCCCTGGCCCGCCTGCTGGCACAGTGGCCCCATGCGCGCGTCCCCAAGCTGCTCTATACCGTGCCCAACTTCTCCAACCCGGGCGGCACCCTGCTGCCCGCGGCGCGGCGCACGGCCCTGGTGGCGCTGGCACGCGAGCATGGCTTTGTCATCGTCGAGGACGACCCCTATGGCGAGCTGCGCTTTACCGGCCAGCGCGAACCGTCGATCTACGAAACGGGCCTGGCGCTGTGCGGCGCCCAGGCCAATCCCGTGGTCTACCTGTCCAGCCTGTCCAAGACCGTGGCGCCTGCGCTGCGCATCGGCTGGATGCTGGCCGACGCCCAACTGCTGCGCCGCTGCACCATCGCCAAGCAGACAGCAGATCTTTGCACCTCGCCGCTGGCGCAGATGATCGCCGCGCACTATCTGCGCTCGGGCCGCTATGCGCCCCAGCTGGCCCAGGCCTGCGCCGAGTACGCGGCGCGCATGGATGCGCTGTGCTCTGGCATGCAGTCGGCGCTGGGCGATCAGATCCGCTTCGTGCGGCCTGCGGGGGGCATGTTCGTCTGGGCCCGGCTGCTGCCGCCGCAGCGGCTTGCGGGCGATTCCCAGGCCCTGGCCCGTGCGCTGTTCACGGCAGCGGTGGAGCAGGGCGTGCTCTATGTGCCGGGCAAGGCCTTCTTCCCGGCCGAAGAGGCAGACAAGGCCGGCCTGTGCATGCGCTTGTCGTATGCGGCGCCCACCGTGCCCCAGATCACCGAGGCCGTGGCACGCCTGGGCCGGGCCTGGGGCCAGGCCGTGTCCTGAAAGACATCGGCAAAAGCGTTCATGCAATGACAAAGGCCGCCCGAGGGCGGCCTTTGTCTTGCTGGGCAAACCGGGCATGGCGCAAGGCCTGCCCGGTTGCGGCGGGCAATTACATGCCCATGCCGCCCATGCCACCCATGCCGCCCATGTCGGGCATGGCAGGGCCGCCTTCAGCCTTGGGAGACTCGGCGATCATGGCTTCGGTCGTCAGCAGCAGCGATGCCACGGAAGCGGCGTTCTGCAGGGCTGTACGCGTCACCTTGGTCGGGTCCAGGATACCCATTTCCAGCATGTCGCCGTAGGTGTCGTTGGCAGCGTTGAAGCCGTAGTTGCCCGAGCCGTTCAGCACGGCGTTGACCACCACCGAGGGCTCGCCACCGGCGTTGGCCACGATTTCGCGCAGGGGTGCTTCGATGGCCTTCATGATCAGCTTGATGCCGGCGTCTTGCTCGGCATCGCCGGTCTTCAGGTCGCCCACGGCTTGCTTGGCACGCAGCAGAGCCACGCCGCCGCCGGCCACGATGCCTTCTTCCACAGCAGCGCGGGTAGCGTGCAGGGCGTCTTCAACGCGGGCCTTCTTTTCCTTCATCTCGACTTCGGTGGCAGCGCCAACCTTGATCACGGCAACGCCGCCAGCCAGCTTGGCCACGCGCTCTTGCAGCTTTTCGCGGTCGTAGTCGCTGGTGGCTTCTTCGATCTGGATGCGGATCTGCTTGACGCGGGCTTCGATTTCAGCAGCTTGGCCAGCACCGTCGATGATGGTGGTGTTTTCCTTGCCGATTTCGATGCGCACTGCCTGGCCCAGGTCTTCCAGGGTCACCTTGTCCAGCGCCAGGCCCACTTCTTCAGCGATGACCTTGCCGCCCGTCAGGATGGCGATGTCTTCCAGCATGGCCTTGCGGCGGTCGCCGAAGCCAGGAGCCTTGACAGCCACAACCTTCAGGATGCCGCGGATGGTGTTGACCACCAGCGTTGCCAGGGCTTCGCCTTCGACGTCTTCTGCAATGATCAGCAGGGGACGGCCGGCCTTTGCCACGGCTTCCAGCGTGGGCAGCAGGTCACGGATGTTGCTGATCTTCTTGTCGAACAGCAGCACGAAGGGGTTGTCCAGCAGGGCAACCTGCTTTTCAGGGTTGTTGATGAAGTAGGGCGACAGGTAGCCGCGGTCGAACTGCATGCCCTCGACGACGTCGAGTTCGTTGGCCAGCGACTTGCCTTCTTCAACGGTGATCACGCCTTCCTTGCCGACCTTGTCCATGGCTTCGGCAATGATGCTGCCCACGGATTCGTCGGAGTTGGCGGAGATCGAGCCGACCTGGGCGATTTCCTTGGAGGTGGTGGTGGCCTTGGATTGCTTCTTCAGCTCTTCCACCAGGGCGGCAACAGCCTTGTCGATGCCGCGCTTGAGGTCCATGGGGTTCAGGCCGGCGGCCACGTACTTGGTGCCTTCGCGGACGATGGCCTGTGCCAGCACGGTGGCGGTGGTCGTGCCGTCACCGGCGATGTCGTTGGTCTTGGAGGCCACTTCCTTCACGAGCTGGGCGCCCATGTTCTGCAGCTTGTCCTTGAGTTCGATTTCCTTGGCGACCGAGACACCGTCCTTGGTCACGGTGGGGGCGCCGAAGGAGCGCTCCAGCACCACGTTGCGGCCCTTGGGACCCAGGGTGACCTTGACCGCATTGGCCAGGATGTTCACGCCTTCAACCATGCGGGCGCGTGCTTCGCCGCCGAAAACTACGTCTTTTGCTGCCATTTCAATTCTCCGGATTCAGTTGGAAAGTGCGGTTTCGAAGCGCGGATTACTTTTCGACGACTGCGAACAGGTCGTCTTCCTTCATCACCAGCAGTTCGTCGCCATGGACCTTGACGGTCTGGCCGCTGTACTTGCCGAACAGAACGCGGTCGCCGACCTTCACGTTCAGAGCGATCACTTCGCCCTTGTCGTTCTTCTTGCCGGGGCCCACTGCCAGCACTTCGCCCTGGTCGGGCTTCTCGGCGGCATTCTCGGGGATCACGATGCCCGAAGCCGTCTTGGTTTCGTTCTCGAGGCGCTTCACGATCACGCGATCGTGCAGGGGACGCAGGTTCATACCAACTCCTAAATCATCAACAAAGTTGAAACAAAGACTTGCCGGCCCGGCGGGCCGGCATTCGAAGCAATGTGGGACAGAGGACTGTTAGCACTCATACCCAACGAGTGCTAATAATAAGGCAATTCGGCCAGGATTCAAGGGGTAGGGTCGGATGTGCCGCAAGACGGCACACCCGGTGCGGCACTAGCGCAAGGGCAGGGGCCGATTCACAACCCCCTCGGCCGCTTCCTTGAAGTTCTCCATGACTTCATCGATCGGCTGACCCATCTGCGCATGGACGATGGCGCCATCCGCCACCAGGGTGAGCGCAGCGCCCACGGACACGGGATGGCCACCGAACAGGCGATCCAGCACGGACGACATTTCCTGCTTGTGCCGCCGGACCGTTGCCAGGATCTCAGGGTCGGACGAGCCCAGTTCGGCAGCGGCATTGAGAAAGGCGCAGCCCCGAAAGTCGGGCTGGCCGAACCAGCTCCTGAGGGTGGCGGACAGGGCATCCAACGCGGACGAGCCCGTGGCCGTCGCCTGCGCCAGGCTGGCCTGGAACCAGGAAATCCACCGTTCATGGCGGTAGTCGAGGTACGCCCGGATCAGGTCGTCCTTGCTGGCGTACTGGCGGTAGAAGGTGACTTTGCTGACCGACGACCGCTCGATGATCCGGTCCACGCCCGTGGCCCGGATGCCCTCTGCGTAGAAGAGGCCATGGGCTGCCACCAGGATGCGCTCACGGGGGGGCAATGACTCGAAGGATGTCTCGGAAGTTTTCATGAAGACATTGTAGACAGATCGTTCCACCTCCGTTAGAGTGATGCATGTAGACAGATCGTTCTACATCTCTTCAAAAGGTCACATCATGGAAACTCGCCCACCCCTGCCCCCCTTCTCTCTCGCAAGCGCCGTTCAAAAGGTCCGTCTGGCCGAGGATGGATGGAACACACGCGATGCGGCCAAGGTCGCGATGGCCTATACCCTCGACACAAAATGGCGCAACCGGGCGGAGTTCGCCAACAGCCGCGCCGAGGCCCAGGCCCTTCTTGAGAGGAAGTGGAAGAAGGAGCTGGACTACCGGCTGATCAAGGAGCTTTGGCTGTACGGAGAAAACCGGATCGCAGTCCGCTATGCCTATGAGTGGCACGACGACGCCGGGAACTGGTTCCGGTCGTACGGCAACGAGAACTGGGAATTCGAGGCCGACGGTCTCATGCGCCGGCGCTTCGCATGCATCAACGACATGCCCATCCAGGAGTCGGAGCGCAAGTTCCACTGGCCGCTGGGCCGTCGCCCCGATGACCACCCCGGTCTGTCCGACCTGGGCCTGTAGGCAAAGCCCCGGGCCACGTCCCAGGTGTCGAATCCCTGCGCTGATCCACGGCAAATGCGCCAGCGGCCCGGGCCGATTGGCCACAATGGGGCATCCCGTTCCAGGCTCAGGAGGCCATGCATGTCCGATATCCGCTGCGGCGATTCCATCCACCCACGCGCATCCCTGGGCCGCCGCTGCGCGCGCGCCGCCGCTCCCCTGCTGGCGGCGCTGCTGCTGTCGCCGCTGGCCCAGGCCGCGCTCAAGGTGGGCGACAGCGCGCCGCGTTTCACCACGCCGGCTGCGGTGGCGGGCAAGGCCTTCGATTTCGACATGGCCGCCACGCTCAAGAAGGGGCCGGTGGTGCTGTATTTCTTCCCCAAGGCCTTCACCCAGGGCTGCACCATGGAAGCCCATGCCTTTGCCGAGGCCACGCCGCGTTTCGCGGCCATGGGCGCCACGGTGGTGGGCATGTCGCATGACGACATCGATACGCTCAAGCGCTTTTCCACCGAGGCCTGCCGCGACCAGTTCGCCGTGGCATCGGACCCGCAGGCGCAGACCATCCGCGCCTACGACGCCTCGGCCGCCGCCGATCCCCAGCGCGCCGACCGCATCTCCTACGTGATCGGCCAGGACGGCAAGGTCCGCTTCGTGCACATCGGCTCGGACCCGGACGAGCATGTGCGCCAGACCGAGGCCGCGGTCAAGCGGCTGACCGGAAAGTAGCCCGCCGCGCGGCCCCTGTCAGGGGCCGTTGCCCTCGCCGGCCAGGATGTCGGCATATTCCTCGTCCGTGAACAGCCTGGAGCGTGTGTGGAAGGCCTTGCCCGTGCTGCCCTCCAGCGAGAAGGTGCCGCCCTGGCCCTCGATCACGTCCAGGATGAGCTGGGTGTGCTTCCAGTATTCGTACTGCGACTTGCCGATGTAGAAGGGCGCGCCGCCCACCTGGCCCAGCAGCACGTCCTGGGCGCCTATCGTCAGCTCGCCGGGCAGGTAGCAGTTGGCGGCGCTGTTGTCGCAGCAGCCGCCGGACTGGTGGAAGAACACCGGCCCGTGCTGCGCCTGCAGGTCGGCGATCAGCGCCAGCGCGGCGTCGGTGGCAGTCACTTTGTCAACCATGGGTTGGTCCTTTCCTGGGCGGCCGGCCGCGCTGTGCGCCGCCGGCCGCATTCACCTGGGAAGAACTTCAGAAGAAGCCCAGCTTGTTCTCGCTGTAGCTGACCAGCAGGTTCTTGGTCTGCTGGTAGTGGTCCAGCATCATCTTGTGGGTCTCGCGGCCGATGCCCGATTCCTTGTAGCCGCCGAAGGCCGCGTGCGCCGGGTAGGCGTGGTAGCAGTTGGTCCACACGCGCCCGGCCTTGATGGCGCGGCCCATGCGGTAGGCCACGTTGCCGTTGCGGCTCCACACGCCCGCGCCCAGGCCGTAGAGCGTGTCGTTGGCAATGGCCAGGGCCTCGGCCTCGTCCTTGAAGGTGGTCACGGCCAGCACGGGGCCGAAGATTTCCTCCTGGAAGATGCGCATCTTGTTGTGGCCCTTGAACAGCGTGGGCTGCACGTAGTAGCCGCCTTCCAGGTCACCGCCCAGATGGGCCTGGCCGCCGCCGGCCAGCACCTCGGCGCCCTCCTGCTTGCCCAGGTCCAGGTACGACAGGATCTTGGTGAGCTGCTCCTTGGACGCCTGCGCGCCCATCATGCTGTCGGTGTCCAGCGGGTTGGCATGCCGGATGGCGGCCACGCGCTGGAGCACGCGCTCCATGAAGCGGTCGTAGATGCTTTCGTGGATCAGCGCGCGGCTGGGGCAGGTGCAGACCTCGCCCTGGTTGAAGGCGAACAGCACCAGCCCTTCGACGGCCTTGTCGAGGAAGGCATCGTCCTTGTCCATCACGTCGGCGAAGAAGATGTTGGGCGACTTGCCGCCCAACTCCAGCGTGGCCGGGATCAGGTTGTTGGCTGCGGCCTGGGCAATCACGCGGCCCGTGGAGGTGGAGCCCGTGAAGGCGATCTTGGCGATGCGCTTGCTGGTGGCCAGCGGCATGCCGGCCTCGCGGCCGAAGCCGTTGACGATGTTGAGCACGCCGGGCGGCAGCAGGTCGGCAATGAGCTCGGCCAGGATCAGGATGCTGATGGGCGTGGACTCGGCCGGCTTGAGCACCACGCAGTTGCCCGCGCCCAGCGCGGGCGCCAGCTTCCAGGCCGCCATGAGGATGGGGAAGTTCCAGGGAATGATCTGGCCCACCACGCCCAGCGGCTCCTGGATGTGATAGGCCACCGTGGTCTCGTCGATATGGCTGAGCGCGCCTTCCTGGGCGCGCACGCAGCCCGCGAAATAGCGGAAATGGTCCACGGTCAGCGGGATGTCGGCATTCAGCGTCTCGCGGATGGCCTTGCCGTTGTCCACGGTCTCGGCATAGGCGAGCAGCTCCAGGTTGGCCTCGATGCGGTCGGCGATCTTCAGCAGGACGTTCGCACGCTCGGCCGCGCTGGTGCGGCCCCAGGCGTCGCTGGCGGCATGGGCGGCGTCCAGCGCCAGTTCGATGTCTTCGGCCGTGGAGCGCGCGGCGCGGGTGTAGACCTTGCCGCTGATGGGGGTGACCACGTCGAAGTACTGCTCCTTGACCGGAGGTACGAACCTGCCGCCGATGAAGTTGTCGTAGCGGGCCTTGTAGGCGATCTTGGCGCCAGCGGCGCCGGGTGCTGCGTAGACGGTCATGCTGCTTGTCTCCTGAGGATGCTTATGGGTCTGTTGTGATCGGGTGTGGATCGGGATATCCGGCCATGGCCGGACGGCAGACATGATTCAAAAGCCGTGCCAGCCTGCAGGCCGCAGGGCAGATGCCCGCAAAGGCACGCGGGACGTGGCTGCTGCGGGTATTCCCGTGCGCGTTCGCCCTGTACCGTGACGTTCCGCAACAGGACAACTGTCCAGAAATGGAACAGTCGGGCGCCTGGCCTGCCACTTGGCTTGCCCGGTGCCCGCCGGCCCCGCATACTGGTCTGCAACGCGGCGCAATGACGCCCGAGCAGGAGACAGCATGCAATCGAGAGCCTCCCTTGTGGCCTTGCGCCAGGCCCGTCACAGCCTGATGGAGTCAGGCCTGTGCCCCAGCGGCCTGGTGGACGAGCGCCTGGCGCGCTCGTGGCAGCGCTGCATCGAGCAGGGACTGCGTCCCACAGGACGGCTGGGCGCCGCCGACAACCTGGAGCAGCACGCGCTGGGCGTGCTGCGCAGCCGCCACCATGCGCTGCTGGCGCATTCACGGCCCGTCATGGAATACCTGTCCGAGCAAGTGCGCGGCAGCCAGAGCGTGGTGGTGCTGGCCGGCCCCTGCGGCACCCTGGTGGACACCTGCGGCGACCCCTTCTTTCTGGGCAAGGCCGAGCGCGTGGCCCTGGCCAGCGGTGCGTCCTGGCATGAGGCGCAGCGCGGCACCAATGCCATCGGCACGGCACTGGCCGAGATGGACTCCATCGAAATCCAGGGCGGCGAGCATTTCCTGGAGCGCAACGGCTTTCTCACCTGCGCGGCCGCGCCCATCCTGTCGGGCACGGGCCAGCTGCTGGGCATCCTGGACATCTCCAGCGAACATGGCCGGGGCAGCCCGCACACGTTGGGCCTTGTCGGCACGGCGGCCCGCATGATCGAAAACCGCCTCATGGCCTGCGACGGCCAGCGCCACATCCGCCTGCACCTGCACGCGCGGCCCGAAGGCATTGGCACGGTGGCTGAAGGCATTGCGCTGATCTCCGCGGACGGATGGCTGGTGGGCGCCAACCGCGCCGCGCTGGCCCTGCTGCGCCTGTCGCGGGGGCAACTGGGCAGCGTGTCGCTGGAGCAGGTGCTGGACGCCGGCCTGGAGGAGCTGCTGTCACGCCAGCACCGCCAGCCCGATGCGGCCCAGCCACTGCGGCGCCATGACGGCACGGCGCTGTTCGGCCAGCTGGTGCCGGACCGGCGCACGGTCCGGTCCTCGGTCGTGGAGCGGGTTGCAGAGCAACAGCAACAGCAACGGCAACGGGCGCCGCAGCAGCCGGCGCGCGATGCGCTGGCGCGGCTGGACACGGGCGATGCGCGCTGGCGCACGGCGGCCGACAAGGCCCGGCGCGTGCTGGGCAAGCCGATTGCGCTGCTCATCCAGGGCGAGTCCGGCGTGGGCAAGGAATGGTTTGCGCGCGCGGCCCACGACAGCGGGCCGCGCCGCGACGGTCCGTTCGTGGCCATCAACTGCGCGGCCATGCCCGAGTCGCTGATCGAGGCCGAGCTGTTCGGCTACCGCCAGGGCGCCTTCACGGGCGGGCGGCGCGAAGGACAGGCGGGCCTGCTGCGCCAGGCGCACGGCGGCACGCTGTTCCTGGACGAGATCGGCGACATGCCGCTGTCGCTGCAGACCCGGCTGCTGCGCGTGCTGCAGGAGCGGCAGGTGGTGCCGCTGGGCGGTGGCACGCCCGTTGCGGTCGATTTCGCGCTGGTCAGCGCCTCCAACCGCAGGCTGCGCGAGGATGCCGACCAGGGACGTTTTCGTGCCGACCTGTACTACCGCATCAACGGCCTGGCCGTGGAGCTGCCTCCGCTGCGCGAGCGCGGCGACTTCGAGGCGCTGGCCGCGCGCATGCTGGCCGACATCGAACCCGCGCGCCCGCTGCGCATGGCACCGGCCCTGCTGGCGCAGCTGGCCGGCCATGGCTGGCCCGGCAATCTGCGCCAGTGCGCCAGCGTGCTGAGAACGGCCTGTGCCATGCTCGATCCCCATGAGGACTGCCTGCAATGGCAGCACCTGCCCGACGACTTCCAGGCCGAGCTGGCGCAGACCGCCCGCAGCGGCCCCCGGCTCGACGCTGCGCCGCAGAGCCTGGATGAACTCTCGCGCTCGGCCGTGCGGCAGGCGCTGGAGAACTGCCGGGGCAATGTCACCCAGGCCGCGCGCATGCTGGGCATCAGCCGCCAGACGCTGTACCGCAAGCTGGCCCAGGACCGTGCGGCGGACGGCTTGCGGCTGCAGTGAGGCGCCTGCCGGTGCTCAGGCCTTGAAGGTGATCCAGGGCCTGAGCTTCACGGCGGCGTGGATCAGGCCGGCGGCCTCCTGCGACTCGATGACCGGGCCGATGGGCTTGTAAGCCTCCGGGGCCTCCTCGATGCGGCGCTCCTCGCGCAGCGTCACGCATTGCCAGCCCTGCTCGCCCGCATGGCCTGCACGTGCTTCGGGGCGCAGCGCGCGCACGGCCTGGCGGCGCATTCGCCGCCCCGCGCCATGGCTGCAGGACCAGAGCCAGTCGGCCGCGCCCAGGCCCGTGACCAGGTACGAGGCATCGCCCATGGACCCCGGGATCAGCGCGAAGTCGCCCTCGTTGGCCGGCGTGGCGCCCTTGCGGTGGATGTTCATGCCGCCTTGCTGCAGGACCACGTTGTGCGGCACATCGACCACCAGGCGCGAATCCGCTGCGCCCACGATCTGCTCCAGGTCCTTGCGCACCAGCTCGGCCAGCACCACGCGGTTGGCCCAGGCATAGCGCGCCGCCACGCCCATGGCCTGCAGGTACTCGCCGGCCAGCGGACCCGACAGGCCGTACAGGCCGCTGGCAGGGTGCTTCACGCCTTGCGGCCACTCGGCCCGGGCGCGGTCCATCCAGGCCTGGCCCACGTAAAAGCCCAGGTCGCGCGAGCCGCTGTGGATCATCACCACCACGTCGCCCGCGCGCAGGCCGGCCCGGTAGGCCGCGTGGCGGTCCAGCACCTCGTCGACCACCTGCAGTTCCACGAAATGGTTGCCCGATCCCACCGTGCCCAGGCACGGGTCGCGGAACACGGCATGGCGCTCCTGCAGATAGGCATGGGGCGCGTGGCGGGCGCTGCCCGCGAAGCTGTCCAGGCCGATGCAGGCGGCCAGCTCGCGGTGCAGGCGATCCCTGTCGACATGGCCCCACAGGCCCTGGCCGTTCAGCCGGTCCACAAAGGCGGCCGGCCCGTGGTCGAACAGCGCGCGGAAGGCGGCCGTGGTCACGGGCACGTCGCGCCCGCTGCCCAGCAGGCTGGCGGTCAGCAGTTCCACCAGCCGACCCTTGTGCGGTGCGAGCTGGTCCAGCCGGGCGCCCGTGGTCAGCAGGCGCACGCTGCAGTTGATGTCCGTGCCGATGGCGGCCGGAATGACGAAGTCCGATGGCGTGGCCACCACGCTGCCCACGGGCGCCACCGTGCCCGGATGGAAGTCGGGCGTGGCGCAGGCGCGGCAGACGGCGCCGTGGCTGCCCTGGCCGTCATGCCGGCGCACGGCCGCAAAGGCCAGCAACTGGCGCACGGCCTTGTCCTCCAGGGGAAGGCTGTCGGGAAGAAGAATGTGGGCCTCGGCCTGGCCATCGCGCACGTGGTAGATGCCGTCGCGATAGTCGAGAGAGATGCCCGTGCGTGCAAAGGCACGCTGGAGTCGTTGAGGAGTGCTCATGGCTGCAGATCCGCGAGGCCTGGTTGGCGCTCGCCGCGTCCGATGGGTATACGGACGATGAAAGACACCCGGGCGGCAAAGGCCCGGAAAACGTCTTTCCTGCAGCAGCTCGTTCAAGAAAGAAGGGGCGCAGTATAGCGGGATCCGCGCTGGACGCCAGGCGCTACGCGTTGCGCCGCTCGTACTGGGCGATGGCGTTGAGCAGCAGGGGCGAGAACTTCTTCGCGTAGTCGGCTCCACTCCACTGGCTTGACGAGCCGCTCAGGTGCAGGGCGCCCAGCGGCACGCCGTCGGCATCGACCACGGCGGCGGCCAGCGCGACCTCGCCCATGATGAATTCATCGACCACCATGGCGTAGCCGCGCTCGCGCACCTTCTTCAGTTCCGCCTGGACGGCCTTGGCGGTGGTCAGCGTCCGGGGCGTGCTGGCCAGCAGGCGGCCGGGGGCCAGCAGCTGCTCCACCTGCGCCTCGTCCAGCCGTGCCATCACGGCGCGCCCGCCCGCCGTGCATTGCAGGGGCACGCGCCGGCCCACGAGCGAGGCGTGGTAGTGCTCGGTGCTGGTCTGGTGGCGCAGCACGTGCACCAGCCAGTCGCCGTCGCGCAGCGACAGGCTGATCTTCTGCTCCGTGTCCTTGGACAGCTGCAGCAGCAGGGGGTTGAGCGCCTCGGCCAGCGCATGGGTGCGCAGGAAATGGAAGGTCAGGTCCAGCACGCCCGGGCCCAGCCGGTAGCGGCGGGTCTGGCTGTTTTGCTGCAGGTAGCCCTCGGCGCTGAGGGTGTAGGCGTAGCGCTGGGCGGCGCTCTTGTCCAGGCCGCTGCGCTCCATGATTTCCGTGAGGCTCAGGTCGCCCGCCGCGCCCTTGAAGCAGTCCAGCACGCGGAATGCCTTGCCCACGGAGCCCACATACAACGCGTTTTCGATCATCGTTTTACCTGATTGTGAATCTTAAGTATTAAATAACAATACCAAGTATTGAAAAATACGGAGGCAGCGGATGCCACAGCAAGCCATTGTCAGTGCGGACCGGGCGGTCGGCGCGTCGGAGTGGATCAAGGGCCAGCGGGAGAACATGCTTTCGCTGCTGGCGGACATCGTCAACATCGACTCGGGCAGCTTCGACAAGCCCGGCGTGGCGCGCGTGTTCCGGCGCCTGGAGGCCTTCTTCCTGAGCCAGGGGCTGCAGGTCAGCCCGCATTTCGTCGATGGCGTGGAGGCGGCGATCTCGGTGACCGTGAACGCGGGCAGCACCGTGGGCAGGCCCGTGCTGCTGATGGGACACTGCGACACGGTCTTCCCTGAAGGCGAGGCCGCGCGCAGGCCGTTCCGCATCGAAGGCGGCAGGGCCTACGGCCCGGGCGTGGCCGACATGAAGTCGGGCATCGTCATGAACGCCTTCCTGCTGGCTGCGCTGGCCCACAGCGCGGAGCCTGCGCCCGAGGTCACGGGCCTGTTCACCTGCGACGAGGAAATCGGCTCGCCCCTGAGCAAGTCCGTCATCGAGCCCTTTGCGCGCAAGGCGGGCTTTGTCTTCAATGCGGAGCCGGGCCGGCCTTCGGGCAACGTGGTCACGGGCCGCAAGGGCGGCGTGTTCTTCGGCGTGGAGATCGAGGGCAAGGCGGCGCACTCGGGCGCCAACTTCGCCGAGGGCATCAGCGCCATCTCGGAGCTGGCGCACAAGGTGGTGGCGCTGGACGCGCTCACCGACCTGGACAAGGGCGTCACCGTCAACGTGGGCCTGGTGTCGGGCGGCCTGTCGGTGAATACGTCGGCGCCGTCGGCCAAGGCGGCCATCGACCTGCGCATCTTCGACCTGGACCAGCGCGAGTCCCTGGTGGGCCGCATCCGCTGCATCTGCGACAAGTCCTTCATCCAGGGCACGCGCTCCACGCTGAACATCACCGGCGAGTTCCGCCCCTTCGTTCCCACGCCGCAGTCGCAGCAATTGTTCGAGCTGTACCAGGCCGAGCTGGGCGCGCTGGGCCACAAGGCCGAGGGCGAGTTCAGCGGCGGCTGCGCGGACTCGGGCGTGACCTCCAGCCTGGGCGCCATCACGCTGTGCGGCACCGGCCCCGTGGGCGGCAAGTTCCACACCACCGACGAGTATTGCGAGGTGGACACCATCGTCCCGCGTGGCCTGGCGGTGCTCCACACCATTGCGCGCCTGCCCCACGCCCGGTGGTAGGGCGCGCCTGATTCCCGCCTTCCCCCTCAAGCCACTGCCTGGTGCACTTTCATGAATCCACTTGCCTTGCCCACACGCCGCTCGCTCCTGAAAATCGCCGCCGGCCTGCCGCTGGCGCCCCTGCTGCTGCAGCCTGCCGCGGCCTCGGCGCCCGGCCCGGTCAGCCTGATGGTGCCCTACCCGGCAGGCGGGCCCAGCGACGTCAGCGCCCGCATTCTGAGCAAGCCCATAGGCGAGGGACTGGCGGCCAAGGTGATCGTGGAGAACCTGGGCGGCGCCACGGGCACGATTGCCGCATCCAAAGTGCTGGGCGCCAGGGCCGACGGCAGCATGTTCTTCCAGGGCACGCAGAACGAACTCATCCTGCCGCCGCTCACCAACAAGGCCGTGCGCTACCAGCCCGATGCGTTCGAGAACCTGCAGTACATCACCGTCACCCACCTGGTGCTGCTGGTGCGTTCTGGCCTGCCGGCCCGGAACATGGAAGAGTTCCTGGCGCTGGCGCGCTCGCGCAACGAAAGCAATTCGCTGACCTACGGCTCGGTGGGCGTGGGCTCGCTCTACCACCTGATCACCGAGTACATGGGCAAGGTGGTGAAGGTGCCGTTCACCCACGCGCCCTATGCGGGCACGGCGCCCGTGATCCAGGACCTGGCCGGCGGCCAGATCGACTTCAGCATCATGCCGTTCCAGGCGTCCATGCTGGAGATGATCCGCACCGGCCGCTTCCGGGCGCTGGCCGTGCTGTCGCGCAACCGGCCTGCCGTGCTGTCGGCCGTGCCCAGCATCACCGAAGTGCCGGCGCTGCGCGATTTCGAGTACGCCAGCCTGGCGGGCTACTTCGTCAAACGGGGCACGCCGCAGGACGTCAAGCAGCGCCTGAACCAGGCCATCGGCCAGGCCCTGCTGGACCCGCAGGTCATCGCCAAACTGGAGGCTGACGGCCGTGACGTCGCCAAGCCCATGGGCCTGGACGATGCAGCGGCCGCCTATGCGCGCGAGATCGCCAAGTACCGGGAGATGATCCGCGTCACGGGCTACGTGCAGGCGGATTGAGAACAAAGGCCGCAACCTACGCGAGTGCGCCCTCCAGCAGCTCGGCCATGCGCGGCAGGTCGGGATCGGCGCTGGTCACCAGCAAGATGGCGCGCTCATAGGCGGCGCCCGCAATGGGCAGCATGCGGCAGTCGCCCATGAAGCGCTCCAGGCCCGTCCAGTGCGGCACCAGGCCAACGCCCATGCCGTCGGCGGCCAGCATGGCGATGGCCTCCAGCGCGTCCAGGTCGCACAGCACCGCAGGCTCCAGCCCCTGATCGGCCAGCCAGTCGGCCGCATGGCGGCCACCCCAGGCATCGGGGTCGTAGCGTATGTAGGGCAGGCTGCGCAGCAGCGCGGCAGGCCGGCCGCGTGCCTGGGGCGGTGCCAGCAGCACCAGCGGCTCGCGGCGCAGCTGCACGCTGCGCAGCGCCTTGGGCAGTTCAAAAGGGGGCGCCACGATGACGGCGGCATCGAGCTCGCCGGACTGCAGCATCTGGAACAGCGCGCGCGAGGTGCCCGGCACGATGACGGGCCGGCACTGCGGCGCCGCCTGCGTGAGCTTGCGCAGCGCAGCCGGCAGCATGCCCGTGAGCGCGGTCGAGATGGCGCCGATGCGCAGCGTGCCGGCCAGGCCATCGGCGCTGGCATCGCTGCCCAGCAGCGCGGCCTCGCGCACCAGGCGCCGCGCGCGCGGCAGCAGGGCCAGGCAGGCCTGGGTGGGGCGGGCCGCATGGCCGCTGCGCGAAAGCAGGGCAAAGCCCAGCTCGCGCTCCAGCGCCTGCACGCGCTGGCCCACGGCGGCGGCGGTCAGGTGCTCGGCGCGCGCCGCATCGGCGATGGAGCCGCTGTCCACCACGGCGATCAGGCTCTTGAGATAGCGGGTCTCCAAAAGATTTCCTTGAGGATTGCAAAGAAATCAACGCTATCACTTTTGAAAAGCCTCTGCTAGGCTCGCGCCACCCACGGCAGGCCACGGCCTGCGAGCCTGCCTGCACCACAAGCACAACCAAAGGATCAGCCATGCGCACCAGCTTCCACCTTGCCTACCATGTCCGCGATCTGGACGAAGCGCGCGCCTTCTACGGCACGCTGCTCGGCTGCCAGGAAGGCCGCAGCACCGAGACCTGGGTGGACTTCGACTTCTTCGGCCACCAGATCTCGCTGCACCTGGGCGAGCCCTTCCCGGTCACGAACACCGGCCGCGTGGGCGACCACATGGTGCCCATGCCCCACCTGGGCCTGGTGATGGCCATGGACGACTGGAAGGCCCTGGCCGCGCGGCTGTCGGGCGGCGTAGTGGATTTCGTGCTGCAGCCCGGCATCCGCTTCGAGGGCGAGCCCGGCGAGCAGGCCACCATGTTCTTCCGCGACCCCAGCGGCAATCCTATCGAGGTCAAGGGCTTCGCCGACCTGGACAAGGTCTTCGCCAAATGAGCGGTTCGCTGCCACCGCTCCCCCCGCTCCCCTTCGTCTGCGCACCCGGCTACCCGGCAGCCCAGGCCTGGCTGCAGGCCCTGCAGGCGGCCCTGCCCGAGGAGCGCGTGGTGGCGCTCGATACGCTGGATGCGGGCCAGCGCGCGGCCTGCGAGGTCGCCATCGTCGCCAACCCCCAGCCTGCCGACCTGCGCACGCTGCCGCGCCTGCAATGGGTGCACAGCGTCTGGGCCGGCGTGGAGCGCCTGGTGGCCGACCTGGGCGATACGGACCTGCGCATCGTCCGCCTGGTGGACCCGCAACTGGCCGACACCATGGCCGAGGCCGTGCTGGCCTGGACCCTGTACCTGCACCGCGACATGCCGCGCTATGCCCGCCAGCAGGCCGCGCGCCAATGGCTGGCGCATGACGGCGTGCGCGCGCAGGACAGGACGGTATCGCTGCTGGGCCTGGGCGCACTGGGCGAAGCCAGCGCGCGGCGGCTGCTGGCGGCAGGCTTCCAGGTGCGCGGCTGGAGCCGCACGCCCAGGCAGATGGAAGGCGTGCAATGCCATGCGGGTGATGCCGAGCTGCCCGCCATGCTGGCGCAGACCGACATCCTCGTATGCCTGCTGCCGCTCACGCCGCAGACGCGCGGCATCGTCGGCGCGCAGGCGCTGGCCGCGCTGCCTGCCCATGCCTCGCTGATCAACTTTGCGCGCGGCCCCATCGTGGACGATGCCGCGCTGCGCGCCGCCCTGGACGGCGGCCGCCTGGCCCATGCCGTGCTGGACGTGTTTGACCAGGAGCCCCTGCCAGAATCGTCCTGGCAATGGGCGCACCCCGCCGTGACCGTGCTGCCCCACATCTCGGCACCCACGGACCGCGCGACGGCATCGGCCATCGTGGCGGGCAACATCCGGCGCTGGCGCGCCAGCGGCGAGCTGCCGCAGGCGGTGGACGCGGCGCGGGGCTATTGAGGGCGGCTACGGTACGGCTATGGCACGGTCATGGACTGGCTTCTGAGCCAGTCCATGACGGCGCGCACATGGGGGCCCGGCTTCCGTTGCTCGCCCACGGCCAGATGGTAGGTATGGCCGGTGATCGAGGGGCCGAAGGGCTGCAGCAGGTGGCCGGCCGCAATGTCCTCGGCCGCCAGGGCCAGGCTCACCAGGGCAATGCCATGACCGGCGATGGCCGCCTGGATGGCATGGCCCTCATCGGAAAAGCGCAGTTGCCCCGCCGGTGAATTCCAGGCCAGGCCTGCCTCGTCAAACCAGCGCCCCCAGGTGGGATTGCTGGCGTGCGCCGTCTTCCAGTCAAAGCGGATCAGCGGCAGGCGGGCCAGGTCGGCCGGACCCAGCACGCCCAGCCGGGGATTGGCCACGGGCGCAAAGCGGTCGCTGAACAGGGGCTCGGCCACCAGGCCCGGATAGGGGCCGCGCCCGTAGCGCACGGCGATATCGACGGCATGGGAGCGCAGGTCCACCACATCGTCCGAGGCCTGCAGTTGCAGGTCCACCTCCGGGTGCATCGCGCGGAAGCTGGCCATGCGCGGCACCAGCCATTTCACGGTGAACGCATTGGTGGCCGAGATGCTGACCTGGGCGCGCAGGCGCTTTTGCAGCAGGCGCTCCAGCGTGGCGGCAAAGGCGTCGAAACCATCGCGCAGCACCGGATAGAGCTGGGCGCCGGCCTCGGTCAGCACCACCTTGCGTACCTGGCGATCGAACAGCGCCAGGCCCAGCTGTTCCTCCAGCGCGCGGATCTGGTGGCTGATGGCCGTGGGGGTCACTGCCAGGTCGTCGGCGGCCTGCTTGAAGCTGCCCAGGCGTGCGGCGGCCTCGAAGGCGCGCAGTGCGGAAAGCGGCAGCTGGTTGCGTTGCATGAGGGCTGGAGGACGCAAGGGTCGGGTGAGCAATGGGGTGAGGAAAACTCATCTTATGCCTGACAAATGAACCTTTGTCGCAATCATCCGGCTTGCCTATCGTCCACCCATGCCCCAAGCGCGATCCTGCCGGGGATGGATGAAGGAAATGAAACCATGCTGCACCGTGTCACCACGCAACCCGACCCCTACGAGCCGTTTTTGCTGTCGCAAGGCATTCGCTTTGGCGAGCTGCTGTTCATCTCCGGCCAGGCCGGCGCCGGAGACGATGGCCGCATCGTGCCGGGCGGCTTCCTGGCCCAGGGCCGGCAGGCGTTTGCCAATCTGCGCCGCGCGCTGGAGGCGGGCGGCTCCAGCCTGAAGGACGTGATCAAGGTCACCATCTTCGTCACCGACATGGGCCACTTCGACGAGGTGGTTGCCCTGCGCCGCGAGTTCTTCGGCGCCCCCTATCCGGCCGACACGATTGCCCAGATCCAGGCGCTGTACGACCCGGCGGCCATGATCGAGATCGAGGCCATTGCAGCCGTGCGTGATGGCCAGGCCCGCTGACATGGTTGCGGCCGTTCTGTTCCGATGGCCTGGCCACGGCGTGCATGGCCGACGACTGGAGCCGATGGGGCCGATATCTGATCCCTTCAACCGCCGAGCAGTCCCGAGGTGCTCAGCGGCCCCGGCGACAGCTGCTGCCCCCAGGCCTGCGTCAAGGCCTCGATGGCATCGCCCACCACGCGGCAGGCCTGGGTGAGCTTGCCGTGCCGGGGCAGGGCCAGCGTCACATGGCGCACCAGGCCGGGGTTGACCAGGCGGCTGGCCTGCAGCCGGCCCTGGCGCAGTTCGGCATCGATGGAATACGGGCCGATCACCGAGTAGAGGCCGGGCGCGTGGGCCACGAGTTCCTTTTGCACGGTCAGCGAGTCGGCCTCGGCCGCCGCCGCGAGCCGAAAGCCGTGGCTGTGCGCGGCCTCATCGAGCGCGTCGCGCCAATGGCTGGGCCGGCGCGGCAGCACCAGTTGCAGGCCGTCGAGCGCGGCGAACTCCGTGGTGGGCGCCAGGGTCAAGGGGTCGCCAGGGCGCGACACCAGATAGCTGTGCGCGGTGCTCAGCAGCCGCTCGTCGCCGCCGGCCGGGCGTGCGAAGCGAAAGAGGATGGCCAGGTCCACGGCGCCGCTGTCCAGCAGCGCGTCGAGCTCCGTGCCCTGGGCCTCGGTGATGTTCAGGCGTATGCCGGGGTGCTCGCGCTGCAGCCAGTCGAACACATGCGTCATCAGCGGGTGCGCGGCCGAGGGCACGATGCCCAGCCGCACCTCTCCCCATAGCTGGCCTGCGTCCGCACGCAGCGTTTCCTGCAATTGCTCGGTTTCCTGCAGCCAGCTGCGCAGCCGCAGCGCGGCCCGCGCGCCCAGCGGCGTCAGCGTGACGCCCCGGCCCGTGCGCCGCAGCAAGGGGCCGCCCAGAGACGCTTCGAATTCGCTGATCTGCCGGCTGATGTGCGACTGCACGGTGTGCCGCCGTGCCGCGACCTTGCTGATGCTCCCGGCTTCGGAGACCTCGAGGAAGAGCTTGACGCTGGGCAGGTGCATGGTGGTTACCCGGTTGAGGTATGCCTGATGAGGCAATTCTGAAAGCCTGAAATTCTATCTATCCAGATATCAACGGGATTTCTACAGTGCAGTCATGCCTTGCCAGCGGCCTTGCCTTGGCAGGTTTTCCAGACACTGAACCTAAGGAAAATCCGTTGAAACTCGCCAGCTTCATCCATGCCGGACAGCCCCGCTACGGGCAGGTTCTGGCCGAGCGCTTCCTGCTGCCGCCCGCCGAATTTCTCGCCCGCCATCCCGACCTGCTGTCCGTGCTGCGCGCACAGGCGCTGGGCGAGCTGGAGCAGGCCCTGCAGGCCGGCGCCGTGTCCGTCGATGCGGCGCAGACCCAGGCGCTGCCCGTCATCCCCAACCCCGGCAAGCTCATCTGCGTGGGCCTGAACTACAAGACCCATGTGGCCGAGACGCGGCGCGCCGACAGCGAGCACCCGTCGCTGTTCCTGCGCTTCAACGACAGCCTGGCCGCCGATGGCGACGAGCTGCTGCGCCCGGCCTTCTCGGACCGTTTCGACTGGGAAGGCGAGCTGGCCTTCGTCATCGGCCGGGGCGGGCGCCACATTGCAAAGGAAGATGCCTTCGACCACATCGCCGGCTATGCCTGCTTCAACGATGTGAGCGTGCGCGACTGGCAGCGCCATACGCACCAGTTCACGCCCGGCAAGAACTTTCCCGGCACGGCGCCCTTCGGCCCCTGGCTGGTCACGCGCGACGAGGTGGCCGACGTGCGCAGCCTGGCGCTGCAGACGCGCCTGAACGGCAGCGTGGTGCAGCAGGCCAGCCTGGGCGACCTGATCTTCGACATCCCCACCATCGTGGCCTATGTGTCGCGCTTCACGCCGCTGTCGCCCGGAGACGTGATCGCCACGGGCACGCCGGGCGGCGTGGGCGACCGCCGCGAGCCGCCCCTGTACATGAAGCATGGCGATGTGGTCGAGGTCGAGATCACGGGCCTGGGCGTGCTGCGCAACCGTATCGGCACTGATGTCTGAGATGACACCCCCTGAGTCGCTTCGCGCCTTCCCCCTCTCTCGCTTCGCGGGAGGGGGACGACACCCTCGGTGCGGGGCGGCCCTTCCTCGGTGTCTCTCGCTTTGGGGCACGCCGGTTTCAAGGACTGTGGGCGGCGCATGGCGCTGTGAATAACTGTCTCTGGAGAATTTCATGGATAACCAACAAGCGATTTCGCAGCGGCCCCGGCTGCGCATTGCCGTCGATATCGGCGGCACCTTCACCGACATGGCGGCGTTTGACGAGGCCAGCGGCCGGCTGCTGTTCGGCAAGGCCCTGTCCACGCATGGCGAGCTGGTCAACGGCATCCAGGCCACGATAGACAGCGCGGGCATCGACTGGCGCGACGGCCATCTGTTCCTGCACGGCTCCACCATTGCCATCAACACGCTGCTGGAGCGCAATGGCGCCCACACCGCACTGCTGATCACCGAGGGCTTCCGCGACATCTACGAGATCGGCCGCGTGAACCGGCCCGATGCCTACAACCTGTTCTTCAACAAGCACCAGCCGCTGGTGCGGCGCTCGCTGCGCCATGAGGTGTCCGAGCGCCTGCGCGCCGACGGCAGCCTGCACAAGCCGCTGGACGAGGCGGCCGTGCGCGAGCTGGCCCGCGAGCTGGCAGGGCAGGGCGTGGAGGCCGTGGCCGTGCTGCTGCTGCACTCCTACCGCAATCCGGCGCACGAGCAGCGCGTCAAGCAGATCCTGCAGGAAGAGATGCCGGGCGCCTTTGTCTGCGCCTCGCATGAGCTGTCGCAGGAGTACCGTGAGTTCGAGCGCGTGTCCACCGCCGTGGCCAATGCCTATGTGGGGCCGCGCGTGTCGCAGTACCTGGGCCAGCTGGAGAACCACCTGGGCGGCAAGGGCTTCGAGGGCGACTTCTACATCGTGCAGTCCACGGGCGGATTGTTCCCGGTCGAGCATGCCAAGGTGGGCTGCGTGCGCATGCTCGAATCGGGTCCGGCGGCCGGCGTGATCGGCGCCCAGGCCATCTGTGCGCAACTGGGCATGGGCGACGCCATCGCCTTCGACATGGGCGGCACCACGGCCAAGGCCGGCGTGATCAGCGAGGGCCGGCCGCTGACCACGGGCTCGGCGCTGATCGGCGGCTACGAGCAGGCCCTGCCGATACAGATCCCGATGATGGACATCCACGAAGTGGGCACGGGCGGCGGCTCCATCGCCCGCGTGGAGACGGGCAACGCGCTGCGTGTGGGCCCGCAGAGCGCCGGCTCCATCCCCGGCCCCGTGGCCTATGGCCGTGGCGGGCTGGAGCCCACGGTGACCGACGCCAACCTGGTGCTGGGCCGGCTGGACGCGGAGCATTTCCTGGGCGGCGAGCTGCAGCTGGACATGGACGCCTGCCAGCGCCAGATGGCCGAGCGCGTGGCGACCCCGCTGGGTCTGGAGTCCACCGAGGCGGCCGACGGCATCCTGCGCATCGCCGTGACGCAGATGTCGCATGCCGTCAAGGCCGTGACCACCGAGCGCGGCCTGGATGCGGGCAGCTTCACCATGGTCGTCTACGGCGGCGCGGGGCCGCTGCACGCCTCGGCCATTGCGCGCGAGATCGGCATCCGCAAGGTGCTGATTCCCTATGCGCCCGGCTATTTCTCGGCCTACGGAATGCTGTTCTCCGACCTGCGCTACGACTACGTGCGCTCGGTGTTCCGCAAGCTGGGCGAGGTCTCCTTCGAGGAGATCGAGGCCGCCTACCAGAGCATGGAGGACGAGGGCCGCGCCGCGCTGGCGCAGTCCGGCATCGCGCCGGACGGCATCGTGATCGAGCGCGCCGCCGACATGCGCTACGTGGGCCAGGAGCATGCGGTGACCGTGGACCTGCCCATGGCCTTCTTCGAGGGACGGGACCGCTCGGCCATCAAGCGCCAGTTCGACGAGCTGCACAAGGTGCGCTACGGCACCTCGGCCCCGCAGGAGCCGGCCGACCTCGTAAGCCTGCGCGTCACCGTGCTGGGCACGATGAAGAAACCGCCCAGGCACAGCGTGGAACGCGGCAGTGCCGAGCCCAGCCGTGCCTCCGTGCGCACGGTCAAGCCCGTCTATTTCCGCTCCAGCGGCTGGGTGGACACGCCGGTGCATCTGCGCGAGCGCCTGCTGGCGGGCAACGAGATCGCGGGGCCCGCGCTGATCGAGGAACACGCATCCACCACCGTCGTGCAGCCCGGCGACCGGCTGCGCGTGGACGAACTGGGCAATCTGCAAATCGACATCGGGAGCGACCGCACATGAACCACCCCACTGACTCCAGGCCCGTCGATCCGGTCACCGTCGAGATCATCCGCAACGGCCTGTACGCCGTCACGGAGGAGATGAAGACCAACCTGACCCGCACGGCCTACAACCTCATCATCTACGAGGCGCTGGACTTCACGGTCGGCCTGTTCACGCGCGAGGGCGACACGGTGTCCATCGGCCTGGGCCTGCCCATGTTCATCCGCGGCATGTCGGAGACGGTCAAGGCCAAGATCCGCCACTTCGGCTACGAGAACATCCTGCCCGGCGACATCCTGGTCACCAACGATGCCTACACCACCGGCAGCCACCTGAACCACTTCACGTTCACCATGCCGGTGTTCCATGAGGGCCGGCTCGAAGGCTTCACCTGCTGCATGGCCCACTGGCTGGACGTGGGCGGCACGCTGGGCAACGTCACCACGGACATCTTCAGCGAGGGGATACAGATCCCCATCATGAAGTACCAGCGCCAGGGTGAGGTCAACCAGGACCTGATCGACATCATCGCGATGAACGTGCGCCTGGCCGAGCGGGCCCTGGGCGATCTGCGCGCGCAGATCACGGCCATCACCACGGGCGAGCGCCGCTATGTGGAACTGTTGCAGCGCTATGGCGTGGATGCGGTCAACGGCGCCATCGCGCAGATCATGGATTCCAGCGAGGCCGTGGCGCGCAAGAACACGCTGTCGATTCCCGATGGCGTGTACGAGGCCGAGTCCTTCATGGACGACGACGGGCTGGACATCGGCAAGCGCATTCCCATCCGCGTCAAGGTCACGGTGCAGGGCGACGAGATGACGGTGGACCTGTCGGATGTCTCCAAGCAGGTGCGCGGCTTCTACAACTCCGGCTTCACCACGGGCATCGCCTGCGCGCAGGTGGCCTACAAATGCCTCACCACGCCAACCGACTACCCGGTCAACGACGGCAGCTTTCGGCCGCTCAAGGTGATCATGCCCATGGGCACGGTGATCAGCGCCGAGAGGCCGTATCCCATGCGCGTGTGGATGACCTTCCCCATGACGGTGATCGACACCATCTTCAAAGCCCTGGCGCCCGCGATTCCCGACCGCTCCATCGCGGGCCACCATGCGGACCTGGTGTTTCCCAACATCCATGGCATCTCGCCCGAGGACGGGCGGTTGTTCATCGTCGGCATCGGCCCGCTGGGCGGTGGCTGGGGCGCCAAGAGCCGCGAGGACGGCGTGTCCGTCACCGTCTGCATCAATGACGGCGACACCCACAACAGCCCCACCGAGCAGCTCGAGGCCAAGTACCCGGTGCTGGTGGAGAAGTACGAGATCCGCCAGGACTCGGCCGGCGCGGGCCAGTACCGGGGCGGCCTGGGCGCGGAGATGGTGGTGCAGGCGCTGTCGCCCTTCACCGTCACCACGCGCATCGACCGCGTGCACTGCAAGCCCTGGGGCCTGGAGGGCGGCGGCGACGCCATGGGCAACGGCCTGGCCGTGCGCCACAAGGGCGAGTGGAAGACCGACCACGCCAACGCCAAGATCTTCAACGTGCGCCTGGAACGCGGCGATGCCTACCGCATGCTGTCGGGCGGCGGCGGGGGCTTTGGCGACCCGCTGGCGCGAGAACTGGACAAGGTGGCCGAGGACGTGCGCGAAGGCTATGTGAGCGCCCAGGTGGCCCGCGAGGTCTACCGCGTGGCGCTGGATGGCCAGGGACAGGTGGACCACGAGGGCACGCAGGCGCTGCGCAGCGGCAGGTCTCCGTCGGCCGCAACGGCAACCTCAGCCGTTGCCTGGGACGGGCAGTGAGCACGGCCATGGCCTCCGACCACGCCCTGCAGGCCGAGCGACTCTGGGACCTGTGGTGCACCCTGGCGCTGCGCCATGTCGCCCTGGGCGGTGCCTGCGCCTGCGGGGCGGGCGGCATCAGCCTGCGGCTGGAGGACTTCGAGCTGGACATCGTGGACTACCTGCAGGACGGGGGCGAGCGCTGCGAGCAGCCCGAGGTGGCGGCCTGGTTCCGTGCCCGGCCAGCACCCGGGCAGGGCGCGCAGCCGCTGCGCGGCCTGCTCGATGCGCTGGGCTCGGACGAGGTGCCGCAGGCCGTGGCGCAGTGGGCGCTGGCGCGGCTGGAGCGCACGCTGCGCTCGTTCGCCGAGGTGCATGGTGGGGTGGCGTCATGAGCGGGCATTTCTCCAGCCTGCTGGCCCTGCCCGAAGCGGCGGGGCAGCGCATTCCGGTCACCGTGCTCACGGGCTTTCTGGGCAGCGGCAAGACCACGCTGCTCAACCGGCTGCTGGCGCTGCCGGACCTGCACGGGACGGCCGTCATCGTCAACGAGTTCGGTGCGGTCGGCATCGACCAGGACCTGACCAGCCTGGCCTGCGAGGACACGGTGCTGCTGGCCAATGGCTGCCTGTGCTGCAGCGTGCGCGGCGATCTGGTGGAGGCGCTGGAGCGCCTGGCCCTGCGCGAACAGGGCGCGCCGCGCCGCGTGCTGATCGAAACCAGCGGCCTGGCGGACCCGGGGCCGATACTGCGCTCCTTCCTGGACGAGCCCGCCGTGCGGGCGCGCTATGCGCTGGCCGGCGTGGCCTGCACGGTCGATGCCGTGCTGGGCAGCGCCACGCTGGCAGGCTATCCCGAAGCCGTGCGGCAACTGGCTGTGGCTGACCTGGTGCTGCTGACCAAGACAGACTTGCTGGGCGGCGCACAGCCCGCTGCGCAACTGCTGGCCCAGGTGCAGGCCATCAACTGCGAGGCGCCGCAAGGCATGGACCCCTGCCACCATGTGGCGCTGCTGCAGCGGCTGATGTCGGAAGGCGCGACGGGGCAGCAGGACGCCGCTGCGGGCATGCTCCAGTCACCCGGCTACCGGGCCATGGCTCCGGTGACAGCTCCGGCAGGCACGCACCGCGACGGCATCTCGTCCTTTGTGCTGCAGCGCGACGAGCCCCTGCCCGCGCAGGCGTTCGGCGAATGGATGGACTGGGTCACGGCCATGCGCGGCGATGACCTGCTGCGCGTCAAAGGCATCGTGCACCTGCAGGAGCACCCGGACCAG
Organism: Delftia sp. RIT313; assembly: GCF_000632165.1. Classification (NCBI taxonomy): domain Bacteria; kingdom Pseudomonadati; phylum Pseudomonadota; class Betaproteobacteria; order Burkholderiales; family Comamonadaceae; genus Delftia; species Delftia sp. RIT313. The sequence continues at coordinate 90,184 of NZ_JFYT01000046.1, forward strand.
CCCCTGATCATCCATGGCGTGCAGCACCTGTTCGCCCCGCCGCAGACGCTGCCCCGCTGGCCGGGTGCCGACCGGCGCACGCGCATCGTCTTCATCACGCGGGGGCTGGATGCGCAGGCCCTGGACGACACGCTGAGCGTGCTGGTGCGCAGGCACAGGCGGCGCGCGCCGAATCAGGACCCGGGCTGAGCCACGCAACGGCCGGCCCATTTTCAAAAGAAACAGGAGACAAAGCATGAAAACTCTGACACGGCTGAAGGGGCCGGTGCTGGGCGCCTTACTGGGTGCGCTGGCTGCCTTGCCCATCGCCAGCATGGCCTCGTCCAGTGCGCCCGCCGCCTTTCCCGAGCCGGGCAAGATGGTCAAGGTCATCGTCCCGTTCGTGGCGGGCGGCGGCGTGGACAGCGCGGCGCGCCTGTTCGCCGAGCAGTTGCGCAAGCAGCTGGGCACGACGGTCATCGTCGAGAACCGCGTGGGCGGCAGCGGTGTGGTGGGGGGGCGTGCGGTGCTGGCGGCCGCCCCGGATGGCTACACCCTGCTGTTCTCGGCCGCCACGCATGTGCTGGCCAAGCAGGTATTGGCCCATCCGCCCTATGACCCGCAGACAGACTTTGTCCCCGTGGCGCGCGTGGGCGAGGCCCCGCTGATGCTGGTGATCTCCCCGCAGCTGCCCCACAGCAAGCTGGGCGAGGTGCTGGCCGCAGGCGCCAAGAGCACGTGGACGGCGGCCATTCCCGCCGTGGGCGCACCCAGCCACCTGGCCACGCTGCTGCTGGCCCAGCAGGGCCGCATGCGCCTCGAGTACGTGCCCTACAAGGGCACGCAGCCCGCGCTGGTGGATGTGGGCGGCGGCCATGTGGACCTGCTGCTCGACTCCATGGTCTCCGTGCTGCCCCTGGCCAAGGCCGGCAAGGTGCGGCCGATTGCCATCACCTCCGGCAAGCGCAGTCCGCTGGCGCCCGAGGTGCCCACCATGCAGGAAAGCGGACTGCCCCGGTTTGCCTACACGTCCTGGTACGGACTGTGGGCGCCCAAGGACACGCCTGCCGACCGGGTGCAGCGGCTGAACCAGGCCTCCAACGCGGCGGTGGCCGAGCTGGCCAGGTCCGGCGCCTTCGCGAGCCTGGGCATCGACACGGTTTCGGAGAGCACCGAGCAGTTCAAGCGCTTCATCGCCGCCGATGTGGCGCAGAGCGCCGCGCTGCTCAAGGGCGCGGGCTTCAAGCCCGAGTAGCCGGGCAGACACCGGCACACGCCCGAGAAAGAGCAAAGAGCAAAAGCAAAGCAAAGCAAAAAACCACAAGGAGACAACATGCAGGTATTCATACGCCATGCCCTGGCCGCCTCGCTGGGGCTGGCCGCCGCGCATGCGGGCGCGCAGTCCTCGGTATCGATCTCGGGCACCGTCGATGTGAGCGTCAGGCAAGTGCGCAACCAGGGCCTGGGAACGGTCACCTCGCAGGCCAGCGGCGCCAACTCCACCAGCAAGCTGGTGTTGCGGGGGCAGGAGGACCTGGGCGATGGCCTGAGCGCGGGCTTCTACCTGGACGGCAGCCTGCTGGCCGACACCGGCGCCATGGGGGCCAGCGGCCCGTTCTGGGACCGGCGCTCCACGGTCAGCCTGGCCTCGCGGCAATGGGGCGAGCTGCGGCTGGGGCGGGACTGGGTGCCCACGCACCTGGTGTGGAGCGGCTTCGATCCCTTTGCCACGCTGGGCATCGGCAGCGCCAATGGCTTTCGCTCGTTCACGGCTTCCCGCGCGCTGGGCCAGGCCTTCGGCACGGCGCCGGAGTCGCAGGCTGCCAATCCCACGCTGCGCGTGAGCAATGCGGTGGAGTATTTCCTGCCGGCCGGCCTGGGCGGGCTGCAGGGCGTGTCCGGCAGCCTGATCGCCACCTTGGGCGAGAAGGGCGCCACGGCGGCAGGCCAGACGCGCGGCAACGGCTTTCGGCTGGGCTGGGCGGGCGCGGGCTGGAACGTGGCGGGCGCGCAGTTCACCACGCGCAACACCCTGAGCGGCATCCATTTCAAGGACCAGAGCTACGGCGTCTCCTACGACTTCGGCTGGCTCAAGGCCAGCCTGGCCCAGCGCCGCTGGGTCCATGGCGTGGACCGCACGGTCAACACCCTGGTGGGCATGAGCGTTCCCGTGGGCAGCGGCGTGGTCAAGCTCAGCTATGTCAAGGCCGACCAGACGGGCGCGACGGCGGCGCAAAGCGCCAGCGATGCCGACCTGTGGGCGCTGGGCTATGTGCACTCGCTGTCGCGGCGCACGGCGCTGTACGCGCATGCGGCCCGCATGTCCAACCGCAATGGGGCGGCCTTCGCCATTGCCGGGGGTGCGGCTGTCAGCGGCAATCCGGCCGCGGCCAATTACTTTGGCGGGCGCGCCTCCACGGCCTTCGAGCTGGGCCTCCGGCACGACTTCTGACGGGCAGCGTGGGCTGCGTGCGCGCTGGTTCGTGGTCATTGCTGCACCCCATGCAGCAGTGAACTGCACGCCGGCCTATTGCTGCCGTCAATCGCTTCTTCTACGCTGCACCCATTTCACGGAGCAGCGAGATGAATGCATTGATCAAGGTCCGCATGGACGCCGCAGGCACCCCCGACGCCATGCGCCTGGAGCCGGTCGAGGTGCAGGCGCCCGGCCCCGGCCAGGTCTGGCTGGAGCAGACGGCCATCGGCGTGAACCCGCTGGACGTGAGCCAGCGCAAGGGCGCGGTCGCCATCGCCTTTCCCTCGGGCCTGGGGCTGGAGGGCGCGGGGCGGGTGGCCGCCGTGGGCGAGGGCGTGACGAATGTGGCCGTGGGCGAGCGCGTGGGCTACGCCACGGGGCCGCTGGGCGCCTATGCCAGCGCCCGCCTGTATCCGGCCGAGCGCCTGGTGAAGCTGCCCGATGCGCTGCCTGACGACGCGGCGGCGGCCGTGCTGTTCAAGGGCATCACGGCGCAGTACCTGCTCAAGACCACCCATGCCGTGGGCCCCGGCAGCCGCATCGTGATCTATGGCGCCGCCGGTGCGCTGGGCCAGTTGATGTGCGCCTGGGCCAGGCACCTGGGCGCCCTGGTGATCGGCGTGGTGTCCAAGGCAGCCAGCGTGGAGCGCGCGCGGGCGGCCGGCTGCGACGAGGTCTTCGTGTTCGACGCGGCCACGCTGCCGGGCCAGGTGCTGCAGGCCACCGGGGGCCTGAAGGCCGACGTGGTCTACGACCCCATCGGCCGCACGACGCTGGGCGCCTCGCTGGACTGCCTGCGCCCGCGCGGCCTGCTGGTGTCCTTCGGCGCGACGTCCGGCCTGCCCGATCCCATCTCGGTGGCCACGCTCAATGCCAAGGGCTCGCTGTTCCTCACGCGCCCCTCGCTGGCCGCGCACACGGCCACGGCGGCCGAGTACCAGGAGCGCGCACGGGACGTGCTGGCCGCCGTGGCGGCCGGCATCATCGTGCCCGGCGTCTGGCGCCGGTATGCGCTGGCGGAGGTGGCGCAGGCGCATGGCGATCTGGAGCAGGGACGCTCCCAAGGTGCGATCATCCTGACCCCATGAACCTTCTGGACAGCCAGCACGCCGATGAACTGGCGGCCCTGGTGGCGCTGCATGAACAAGGCTCCTTCGCTGCGGCGGGGCGGGCCTTGCTGCGCCATCCGTCCGTGCTGTCCAAACGCCTGAACGCGCTGGAGACCCGGCTGGGCGTGCGGCTGGTGGAGCGCAGCACACGCCATCTGCACCTGACCGACGAGGGCCTGCGCCTGGTGGACAAGGTGCGCCAGGCGGCCGGCCTGATTGCCGACGCCCAGAAGGAGGCCGCCCAGGGCGCCTCGCAGGCGCGGGGCCGGCTGCGGCTGTCGCTGCCGGCCGCCATGGGACGGCGCTGGCTCAGCCCGCTGCTGGCCGAGTTTGCGCTGGCCCATCCGCAGATCGTGCTGGAGGTGGAGTATGCGGACCGCTTCGTGGACATCGTGGGCGAGCGCTTCGACGCGGCGGTGCGCATAGGCCGGCTGGCGGACAGCCGGCTGGTGGCGCTGCGGCTGGGCGGGCACCAGCGCATCCTGGGCGCCGCGCCCGCCTATCTGCAGGCCCACGGCACGCCGGTGCACCCCGAGGACCTGGCGGCGCACCGCTGCCTGGGCTTCACGGGACTGCAGTCGTTTCCGCAATGGGAGCTGGTGCACGGTGGCGCATCGGGCGATGTGCCTCAGGGCCAGGCCCGGCACACGGTGCTGGTGCGCGGCCCCATGGTCAGCAATGACAGCGAGGCCTTGCTCACGGCCGCCGTCATGGGCGTGGGCATTCTGGCCGGCGGCGACTGGCTGATGAGCGAGCACATGGCCGCAGGCCGGCTGGTGCGGGTGCTGCCGCAATGGCGCCTGGATGGCGCCTCGGGCATCTACTTCGTGCGGCCCTCGGCGGCGTTCAGCAGCGCGGCCATGACGGCGCTGCGCGACTGCCTGGTGCGGTGGTTTGCCACGCGCAGCCCCTGGCGCACGGGGCATGACACACTGGCACCGCCCCTATCGTCTTGCGCATCCGCTCCATGACCCAAAAAACCTCGCCGCCCGCCATGGCGGCCGCCTTGCTTCCCTGGCTGTTCGTGCTGCTGTGGAGCACGGGCTTCATCGGCGCCAAGTTCGGCCTGCCCTATGTGGAGCCGCTGACCTTTCTGACACTGCGCTATGCCATCGTCCTGGTGCTGATGGCGGCGGTGGCCCTGGTGCTGCGCGCGCCCTGGCCGCGTTCGGCACGCCAGTGGCTGCACATTGGCGTGTCAGGGCTGTTCGTGCATGGCGTGTACCTGGCCGGCGTGTTCACGGCCATCGCCCACGGCCTGCCTTCGGGCGTGACGGCCCTGGTGGTGGGGCTGCAGCCGCTGATCACGGCCCTGGTGGCCGGCACCTTGCTGGGCGAGTCCGTGCGGCCCCGGCAGTGGGCCGGGCTGGCGCTGGGCTTCACGGGCGTGGCCCTGGTGGTGGCGGGCAAGATCGCCTCGGTGCCGGTCCATGCCCTGCTGGCCATGCTGGTGCCGGCCGTGGTGGCGCTGGCCGGCATCACGGCCGGCACGCTGTACCAGAAGCGGTTCTGCCCATCGTTTGATCTGCGCACGGGCTCGGTCATCCAGTACCTGCCCTGCCTGGTGGCGACGGGGGCGCTGGCCCTGGCCACGGAAACCATGCAGGTGCGCTGGAGCGGCGAGTTCCTGTTCGCGCTGGGCTGGCTGGTGCTGGTGCTGTCCGTGGGCGCGGTCAGCCTGCTCAACCTGCTGATACGCCGCGGCGGCGCCGTGCACGTGGCCAGCCTGTTCTACCTGACGCCGCCGGCCACGGCCCTGATCGCCTGGGCCATGTTCGGCGAGACACTGGGCGGCCTGGCGCTGGCGGGCATGGCCTTGACGGCAGCCGGCGTGTGGCTGGCGCGCCAGGGGCGCTAGCTTGCCCCGCAAGCCGCGGGCAGGGCATGCGCAAAGGCGGATACTGCGGCACTGTCAGCCCACGAATACCGGATTTCCGCACCATGCCCATCAATGAACTGCGCGCCATCGCCACCTTTGCCAAGGCGGTCGAGCTGGGCAGCCTGCGCCAGGCGGCGCTGTCCCAGGGCGTGAGCCCCCAGGCCGCCAGCCAGGCGGTGGCCCATCTGGAGCAGCACCTGGGCGTGCGCCTGCTGCACCGGACCACGCGCAGCCTGGCGCTGACCGAGGAGGGCCAGCGTTTCCTGCAGGACACCCAGCCGGCGCTGGCCGCGCTGGACCGCGCACTGAACCTGGCACGCGACAGCCGCGAGGGCATTGCGGGGCCGTTGCGCATCGTGGGCCCCAAGTCCTGCTTTGCGCCCGTGCTGATGCCGCTGCTCGATGAGTTCTGCCGCCTGCACCCGGGCATCGTCCCCGATGTGCGGCTGGACGATGGCATAGGCAACTGGGTGCTGGACCGGGTCGATGCGGGGTTTCGCATCGGCGCCTCGCCCGATGAAAGCGTGATCGGGCGGCGGCTGTTTCCCGTGCAGCTCATCGTCTGCGCGGCGCCGCAGTACCTGCAGCGCCATGGCGTGCCCCGGTCGCTGGACGAACTGGCCGCGCACCGCTGCAGCATGTTCCGCCATGCGGCCACGGACACGGTGATGCCCTGGTACCTGCCGGTCGATGGCGAGCTCACGCACCGCTACCTGCAGCCGGCCCTGTCCACCAACGATGCCGAGCTGGAGCTGCATGCCGTGCTGGCCGGCCAGGTGCTAGGCCAGCTGTCCAACATCTGCGCGGCCGCGCACATCCGCGCGGGGCGCCTGGTGCCCGTGCTGCTGGCGCATGTCAGCGAGCACATCGGCCTGCATGTCTACTACGGCAGCCGCGACGCGCTGCCCCGGCGCGTGCGTGCCTTCATCGACCTGGCCGTGCAGCGGCTGCAGGACTGCCCGGACTATCTGCTGTCCATGGAAGAACTGGAAAGGGCGGCGGCCGCAGGTGCCGCCGCCCTTTCCGGGGGCTGACCGGGATCAGGTCCGGCCGTTCAGGCCAGATCGATCACGCCAGATCGATCACGCCAGATCGAACGGCAGCTTGCGCACGGGCTTGCCCGTGAGCTGCGCCACGGCGTTGGCGAAGGCCGGGGCCAGCGGTGGCAGGCCGGGCTCGCCCATGCCCGTGGGCGGCTCGGCGCTGGGCACGACGTGGACGGCGATCTCGGGCATGTCGGTGATGCGCGGCACGGCGAAGTCGCCGAAGTTGCTCTGCTCCACCACACCGTCCTTGAGCGTGATCGCCGCGCCGGGCAGGCACATGGACAGGCCCATCAGCGCCGCGCCCTGCACCTGCGCCTCGATGGTGCGCGGGTTCACGGCCAGGTTGCAGTGCACGCCGGCCGTGGCCTTGTGCAGCACCGGGCGGCCGTCCTTGACCGAGGCCTCCACCACATAGGCCACCACCGTGTCGAAGGACTCGTGCACGGCCACGCCCCAGGCACGGCCCGCGCGCAGCTGGCGCTTGCCGTAGCCGCTCTTGTCCACGGCCAGCTGCAGGGCCAGGCGATGGCGCGGGTGCTTGTCGCCGAACATCTGCATGCGGTAGGCCACGGGGTCCTGGCGGCTGCTGCGCGCGATCTCGTCGATCAGCGTTTCCATGACGAAGGCCGTGTGGGTCGATCCCACGCTGCGCCACCACAGCACGGGCACGTTGACCTTGGGGTGGTGCACGGTCAGGCGCATGGGCAGCGGATAGGGCTCGCGCATGCCCTCCACGGCCGTGGCGTCGATGCCGTTCTTGATCATGCCGCCCTCGAACATGGTGCCCGCCGTGATGGACTGGCCCACGATGGCGTGGTCCCAGGCCAGCACCTTGCCGCGTTCGTCGAAGCCGATCTTCGCGCGGTGCAGGTGCATGGGGCGGTAGTAGCCGCCCTTGATGTCGTCCTCGCGGCTCCAGACCATGCGCACGGGGGCGTTCAGGCCGGCGCGGCGCGCGGCCAGCGCCACCTGGCAGGCCTCGACCACATAGTCGCTGGTGCCCACGCCCCGGCGGCCAAAGCCGCCGCCGGCCATCTGCACGTGCACGCGCACCTGCTCGGGCTTGAGGCCCAGCACGCGCGCGGCGGCCATGCCGTCCACGCCCGCGAACTGCGTGCCCAGGTAGAGGTCGGCCCCGGCCTCGCCGGTCTCGCCCATCTGCACCGTGCAGTTGAGCGGCTCCATGGGCGCATGGGCCAGGTAGGGGAAGCTGAACTCGGCCTCGATATGGCGCGGCGCCTTGTCCAGCGCCGAGATATCGGCGTCGAAGTGGCGCGCGCCGGGCTGCGCGGCCAGTTCGCGGTACTGGGCCAGCTGGCGTTCGCTGTCCACCTTCTCCACGGCGTCGGTGTTCCATTGCGCCTTCAGCGCCTCGCGGCCCTTGCGCGCAGGCCAGTAGCCGGTGGCGATCACGGCCACGCCTTCGCCGCCACCGTCCACGGGCACGCGCAGCACCGCCTTGACGCCGGGCACGGCACGCGCCGCAGCGTCGTCCAGCGAGGCCAGCTGTGCCTTGAACACGGGCGGGTGTGCAATCACCGCCGTCAGCTGGCCCGGCAGGTGCATGTCGATGCCGAAGCTCTGCTGGCCGCTGCTCTTGGCCCGGGCGTCGATGCGGCCCGTGGGCTTGCCGATCAGGCGGAAGTCCTTGGGATTCTTCAGCACGACGGTGGCCGGCACGGGCTGGGCCATGGCGGCCTGGGCCAGCTCGCCATACGACAGCTTCTTGCCGTTGGGGCCGAGCACGAAGCCCTCGCGCGTGCGCAGCGTGGCGGCGTCCACCTTCCACTGCGCGGCGGCGGCGGCCACCAGCATGGCGCGCGCACGGGCGCCCAGCTCGCGGTACTGGGTGTAGCTGTGCTTGAGGGCGGTGGAGCCGCCCGTCATCTGGATGCCGTAGCGCGGATCGGCATAGGCCGCATCGTTGCCGCCCAGGCGGGCGCGGACCTTGCTCCAGTCGGCGTCCAGCTCCTCGGCCAGCACCAGGGGCAGGGCGGTGTGCACGCCCTGGCCGAATTCCAGGCGGTTGATGGCCACGGTGACTTCGCCGCTGGGCGAGATCTCCACGAAGGAGGCGGGCTGCTCGGTGGGCTTGAGGCCGGCGGCCTCGCCCTTGCCCGGCGCCTGCGCCATGGCGGGAAACACGCCCAGGGCCAGCGAACCGGCACCGGCGATCTTGAGGAAGCTGCGGCGGGGGATCTGTGCAAGGGCTGGCGCGTCGGCGATGGCAGCAGCGGCCTCGCCACGGTTCAGGATGTGCTGCAGGGCGCGCGGCAGTTCGGCGGGGTTGAAGGTGGTCAGCATGCGGCGTTCTCCGTTCAGCCCAGGGTGCGCGCGGCATCGGCCACGGCCGTGCGGATGCGTGCATAGGTTCCACAGCGGCAGATGTTGCCGGCCATGGCCGCGTCTATCTCCTCGCCGCTGGGCTTCTTGCCCTTGGGCAGCGACTTGAGGAAGGCCGTGGCGCTCATGATCTGCCCGCTCTGGCAGTAGCCGCACTGGGCCACGTCGTGGCGCACCCAGGCATCGCGCACGGCGGTGCCCACGCGGTCGGAGCCCGAGGTCATGGCCTCGATGGTGGTGATCTGCTGGCCCGCGGCCGCCGAGATCGGCGTCACGCAGGAACGTATGGCCTGGCCATTCATGTGCACCGTGCAGGCGCCGCACAGCGCCGCGCCGCAGCCGAACTTGGTGCCGGTCATCTCCAGCGTGTCGCGCAGGGCCCACAGAATGGGCGTCTCGGGGTCCAGGTCCATGGAAACGGTCTTGCCGTTGATGGTGAGATCGGTCATCGCAGTCTCTCCTTGTTGTGGGTCAGTCAGGCAGGGGTGGGGTCCCCGCAGTAGTGTCGTGCGCAGCTGCGGCCCATGGAAGCCGGGCGCCGTCGAGGCGCGAATATAGAAAGAGGCCTTGCTTGCAACTAGTCCTGATTTGCTTGATGCATTGGCAAGTGCAAGTTGCGAATGGGATGAAGCGGTTGAGTCTCTGGAGTGTTTGGTACTGACGATGTATATACTTTGTTGGTATCTTCACAGGAGTCAATCATGCCCAAGGAAGCCGTTTTCACCATGAAACTGGAAGCCGAGCTGCGCGAAGACTTCATGGCCGAAGCCGCAGGCGAGGACCGGCCCGCATCCCAGGTCATGCGGGAGTTGATGCGCGACTACATTGAGCAGCGCCGCAAGGCCCGTGAATATGACGGCTATCTTCAGCGCAAGGTCGAGGAGGGACGTGCCTCCATGCGCGCTGGACTTGGCCGCTCGAATGAGGAAGTCGAGGCCGAGTTCGCTGCCCGGCGCCGTCAGGTTGCGGCAGACCGTGCGTGAAAGTCATCTGGACGCCGCAGGCGCAGCAGGATCGCGCCGATATCTGGGACTACATCGCAGCTGACAATCCTCGCGCAGCCTTGCGCATGGACCTGCTTTTCAGCGACGCAGCGGCCCGGTTGGCCGCGTATCCCAAGATGGGCAAAGCGGGCAGGATTGCCGGCACGCGCGAGCTGATCCCCCATGAAAGCTACCGCCTTGTCTATGAGATCGATGGCACGACGGTCTGGGTGCTGGCCCTGGTGCACACCGCGCGCCAGTGGCCGCCGTTGGAGGATTGACGAGGCGGTACAAGGTCTTGGCTGTTGAACGTATGATTTGAGAATAATTCTCATTCATAGATTTGCAACGTGTTCCAGTGGAATTCCAGATTCGACAACCAGCTGTGCCTTGCGGCCGGCTGCCGCATGACGCAGGAGCCTGTGGAGGTCCGCGCGCCGGTGTTCCAGGGCCTGCAGATCATCGTGGCCCTCAACAGCAAGGTGCAGGCCGGGGTCAACGGCCGTCTGATGGAGGTGTCCGATGCCGGGGTCTACCTGGTGCTGGCCACGGGCCTGCATGAGGGACTGGACCGCTATGAATCCCACAGCCTTCAGCGCTATGTGCGCATAGGCTTTGACGCCGAGGCGGCGGAGCGCCAGGGCTTCGGGCTCGATCTCATCGCGCGCAGCGGCCACCACTGCTTCAACGACAACGATCTGCTGGTATTGCGCCAGGGGCTGTCGGCCACGGCGCGTGCGCTGGCCACACAGATTCTGGTCTGCCCCTATCAGGGGCCCATGCGTGATCTGTTCCTCAATGCCAAGAGCCTGGAACTGTCGGCTGCCGTGCTCCAGCAGTGCCTGCCGGCGGCGGGCGCGCAGGGGGCTGGCGCCGAGCTGTCACGCGCCGATGTGGAGCGGCTTTGGCATGCGCGCGAGGTGGCCACGGCGCACGCTCGCAGTCCCCTGTCGCTGGCCGAGCTGGCGCGCGAGGCCGGCATCAACGAGCGCAAGCTCACGGCCGGCTTTCGCCAGCTGTTCGGCATGAGCGTGTTCGAGCACCTGCAGCAGCACAGGCTGGAGCAGGCCTACGGCCTGCTGACTTCGGGCGGCTCCTCGGTCACGCAGGTGGCGCTGGAGGTGGGCTACAGCATTGCGCATTTCTCGACGGCCTTTCGCAAGCGCTTCGGCATCGCGCCCAGCGAGTTGCTGCGCTGAGCCGTCTCCGGCGAGCGAAAGCCAAACTCCGGCCAGCGAAAGCGGCGAGCCTTCCTCTTGCCTACAGTCGAATGCAATTGATTTTCATTTGCTTCGAGAGGGTTGAATGTCGCTGCCAGATTCTGCGGACCGGGATGCCGGCCCGCCCCGTTTTTCCATCACATCGATCGCGCTGGCCGTCTGCGTCCTGGGCCAGTGCGCCCTGGCCCGGGCGGCCGAGGAAAGGCTGCCCGAGGTGCAGGTCACGGGCCAGGCGGTCAAGGACCGGCCCACCGAGCTGACGGGTGGCTACGCGGCCCCGGGCGTCTCGGTGGGAACCAAGCTGCCTGCCACGCTCAGGGAGACGCCGCATTCGGTCTCCGTCATCACGCGACAGCAGATCGAGGACCAGAACCTGCACACGCTGGACGAGATCATGGCGCAGACCCCCGGCGTGACCGTGGACCTGTCGGGCACGGGTGTCATTCCGGCCTTCTATGCGCGCGGCTATCCCATCGAGTACTTCCAGTACGACGGCCTTCCCGTGCAGACAGGCGGCGCTTCCTGGAGCCAGCCTGACATGGTGATGTTCGACCATGTGGAGACGCTGCGCGGCGCTGCGGGCCTGTTCAATGGCGCGGGCCAGCCCGGCGGCGTGATCAATCTGGTGCGCAAGCGTCCCACGGGCGACCGGCGCTTCACGGGCTCGCTGGGCCTGGGCTCCTGGAATGCGGCCCGTGCCGAGATCGACTACAGCACCCCGCTGAACGCCGATGGGTCGGTGCGTGCCCGCCTGGCGGCCGCGCACGACCAGCGCGACTCCCATGTGCGCTATGCCAGCAGCCGGCGCGATTCGCTGTACGGCATCGTCGAGGCCGACCTGGGATCGGCCACCACCGTCTCCTTGGGCGCCGGCCACCAGACGCGCGACTGGGTGCCGCCCATGATGGGCGTGCCGCGCTACGCCGACGGCGGCGACCTGGGGCTGGCACGCAGCACCTTCCTGAGCACGCCCTGGACGCACTGGGACTTCGAGGCCACCCAGGTCTTCGCCGACCTCAGCCATTCCATCAATGCAGACTGGCAGTTCAAGCTGGCGGCGGTCTCCGACCGCGAGTCCAGCGCGCTCAAGTACGCCTATGTCTCGGGCGCGGTGGACCGCGCCACGGGCCTGGGTCCCCGCCTGATGGGTGGCGCCAATGACTACGACAACGAACAGCTGTCGCTGGACGCCATGCTCAGCGGGGCCTGGCAGGCCTGGGGCCGGCGCCACGAGGTGGTGCTGGGCGCCAACTGGTACGACCGCGACGCGCGCTCGCAAGGCGGCAGCCTCCCGGGCTTTGGCGGCATTCCCGTCAATGTGTTCGACTTCGACCCGGCCGCCTACGCCGATCCGGGTGCCGTGCAGTGGACATCGGACTCGCGATCGCGCACGCGCCAGTACGGCATCTATGGTGCCGCGCGGCTGAAGCTGGCCGATCCGCTGACCCTGCTGCTGGGCGGTCGCTGGAGCTGGTGGCGCACCGACTCCGTCAACCAGCGCACGGGCGCGCAGACGGCGGACTACCGGCAGGACGGCCGCTTCACGCCCTACGCGGGCCTGGTCTTCGATCTGGACTCCCGCTGGTCGCTCTACACCAGCTATGCCGACATCTTCCGCGTGCAGAGCAACTACCGGGGCGAGGATGGCGGCGGACTGCCGCCCGTGGTTGGCGCCAACTACGAGGCCGGCATCAAGGGCTCGCTCAACGATGGCCGGCTGCAGGTGGCGCTGGCGGCCTTCCGCATCGTGGAGAGCAACCGCGCCGTGGCCGTGTCGCCCGTCATCGTGGACAGCTGCTGCTACGCCGCGCAGGGCAAGGTGCAGAGCCAGGGCTTCGACGCCGAGCTGGCGGGACAGATCGCCCCGGGCTGGCAGGCCATGGCCGGCTACACCTACAACACCAGCGAATACAAGCGCGATCCCAGCTATCAGGGCCAGTCCTTCAGGACCTTCAGCCCCCGGCATCTGCTGCGGCTGTGGACCACATACCGGCTGCCGGGCGCGCTCAACGCCTGGGATGTGGGCGGCGGCATCAACGTCCAAAGCGGCACCTACAGCGAGGGCGGCAAGCCCCTTGTTCGAGCCACCCAGGGCGGCTACGCCACGGCCAGCCTGCGCGTGGGCTACCGCATCAGCCCGCAGTGGAGTGCGGCGCTGAACGTCAGCAACCTGTTCGACCGCAGCTACTACACGCGCCTGGGCAGCGGCGGATTCGGGCCGGCCAACTTCGGCAATGTCTATGGCGAGCCGCGCAATGTGCAGGTGAGCTTGCGCGGCCGGTTTTGACCCCCTGAGCCGCTTTGCGACGGCAGCCTGAGGGGGACGGCAGCCTCGCTGCGGGGCGTTGCGGCCGGCTCAGGCCCTTGCTTGCTGTCCCAGGCTTTGGGGCGCGCCGGTTGCATTGGGTATGCCGGTAACGACTGAGAGAAGAAAACAGATGCAAATACAGACAGGAATGCGGCGCGTGTTGCGCGCTGCGGTGGCGGCGCTGGCGCTTTGGAGTGGGCTGGCCCAAGCCTTGACCGTGACGGACATGGCGGGGCGCAGCGTGCAGGTGCCGGACCGCGTGCAGCGCGTGCTGTTGGGTGAGGGACGCATGGTCTACACCATGGCCCTGCTGGAAGGCCGGCAGGCGGTGGAGCGCGTGGCGGGTTGGCAGGGGGATTTCCGCCTGCTCGATACCCAGGGCTATGCGGCTTTCTCCAAGGCCTTTCCTGCCATGGAGAAACTGCCGCTGGTAGGCGGCGCCACGCCCGAAAGTTTCAACGTGGAACAGGCCCTGGCCGTGCGTCCCGACGTGGCCTTCATGGCCGTCTCGGGCGGTCACGGGCCCGCGCCCGACAGCGAGGCCGTGCGCCAGCTGCAGGCGGCGGGCGTGCCCGTGGTCTTTGTGGATTTCAGCCAGCATCCGCTGACCCATACCGTGCCCAGCCTGCGCCTGATGGGCCAGGTGCTGGGCCGCCAGCAGCGCGCCGAGGACTTCATCGCCTTCTACGAGCAGCGCATCGAGCGCGTGCGCCAGCGTGTCGCGGCGGCGCGCCAGAAGGACGGATTCCAGCGGCCCGCCATCTTCATCGACATGCTGGCCGGTCTGCGCGACTGCTGCGGCTCGCCGGGCAAGGGCAATTTCGGGGAAATGGTGGAGCTGGCCGGTGGCGACAACATCGGCGCCGGCCGCATTCCCGGTCCCATCGGTACGCTGAACCTCGAATATGTGCTGTCGCGCGATCCTGCCGTCTATGTAGCCACAGGCGTCTTCGCCAGTGGCCAGGGCGGCGTGACGCTGGGCTACCAGGCCACGCCTGCCCAGGCGCAGGCCAGCCTGGCGACGGTGGCGCAGCGTGCCCAAACGCGCGAGCTGTCCGCCGTCCGAAAGGGGCGCGTGCACGGCCTGTGGCACATCTTCTACGACTCGCCAGAGCATGTGATTGCCGTCGAGGCGCTGGCCAAGTGGCTGCATCCCGAACTCTTTGCCGACATCGACCCGCTGCGCACGCGGCGTGAGCTGTACGAGCGCTTCATGCCGATTCCGATGACCGGCGTGCTGCTGACCGACCTGCCTTCCGGGGCCGGCCGATGAGCGCGGCCATGGAGGCCAGTGCCGTGGCGGCAGAGACGGGCGCTGCGGCGGCCGGTGCCGCGCAGCGCTACCGCCGCCGCCATGCCCGCCACGGGCTGGTGCTGGCGCTGCTGGCCCTGGCGCTGCTGGCCAGCCTGGCACTGGACGTGGCCACCGGCCCGTCGGGCATGGGGCTGGCACGGCTGTGGCAGGTGCTGGGCGATCCGGGCAGCGTGTCGCGCGTGGAGGCCGTCATCGTCTGGAACGTGCGCCTGCCCTATGCGCTGATGGCCGTGCTGGTGGGTGCGGCGCTGGCGCTGGCTGGCGCGGAGATGCAGACCGTGCTGGCCAATGCGCTGGCCAGCCCGTTCACGCTGGGCGTGTCGGCGGCCGCCGCCTTTGGCGCGGCCCTGGCCATCGTGCTGGGACTGGGCGTGCCGGGCGTGCCGGCGCAGTACGTGGTGTCTCTCAACGCCTTCCTCTTCGCGCTGCTGTCGGTGGGCCTGCTGTACGGGCTGGCCATGTGGCGCGGATTTGGCGTGCAAAGCCTGGTGCTGTTCGGCATCGCCCTGGTGTTCAGCTTCAACGCCCTGGTGGCACTGCTGCAGTTCGTGGCCGACCAGAACACCTTGCAGCAGCTGGTCTTCTGGACCCTGGGCAGCCTGGCACGCGCCTCCTGGGACCGGATTGCCGTCATGGCCGCCGTGCTGGCGCTGTGCCTGCCCTGGTCCTGGAGCCAGAGCTGGTCGCTGACCGCGCTCACGCTGGGCGAGGACCGCGCGCGCAGCCTGGGCGTGCCGGTCACGGCGCTGAGAGGCTGGGCGCTGCTGCGCATCAGCCTGCTGTCGGGCGTGGCCGTCTCCTTCGTGGGCACCATAGGATTCGTGGGGCTGATCGCACCGCACATCGCGCGCATGCTGGTGGGCGACGACCACCGCGTGCTGCTGCCGGCCTCGGCGCTGGCGGGGGCACTGATCCTGTCCATGGCCTCGGTGGCCAGCAAGACGCTGATCGAGGGCGTGCTGGTGCCCGTGGGCATCGTGACCTCGCTGGTGGGCATTCCCTTTTTCATGGCCATCGTTGCCCGCACGGGCCGGCAGGAGCGCTGAGCATGCCATTCCGCAACGCGCTGCATGTCAGCGATGTGCACATGGGCTATGGCGCAGCTCCCGTGCTGCGCGGTGCCACTCTGGGGCCCTTGGCTGCGGGTTCGGTCAACGCGCTGGTGGGGCCCAATGGCGCAGGCAAATCCACGCTGCTGCGCGGCATTGCAGGCTTGCAGCGCATGCGCGGCGAGGTGCGCCTGGGCACGGCGCTGCTGTCTTCCCAGCCGCCGTTGCAGCGCGCGCGCCAGGTGGTCTATGTGCCCCAAAGCCTGCCCGAACGCTCGCGACTGGCGGTGTTCGAGTCCGTGCTCAGCGCGGCCATGGCCGGCGAGCCCGCACAGGCGGCCCGTGGTTGGCCGTTGGTCGGCACGCATGAGGCCGAGACCGCCGTGGAGCAGGTGCTGCAGCGCCTGGAGCTGACGGCCCTGGCCGACCGGCCGCTGGCTGCGCTGTCGGGTGGCCAGCGCCAGATGGTGGGTCTGGCCCAGGCCCTGGTGCGCCGTCCGCGCCTGCTGCTGCTCGACGAGCCGACCAGCGCCCTGGACCTCTACCACCAGCACCGCGTGCTGGACGTGGTGACCGAGATCGCACACGAGCGGCAACTGGTGGTGCTGGCCGTGCTGCACGACATCAACCTGGCCATGGGCTGGGCAGACCGGATCATGGTGCTGGACCAGGGCCGCGTGGTGCGTGCCGGCAGCCCCGTCGAGGTGGTGGACAGCGCCCTGCTGCACGAGGTCTACCGCGTGCAGGCTGTCGTGGAAACGGTCAACGGCCGGCGTCTGGTCGCCGTGAGGCACGCGCTGGGCGGCCGTGGGCAGGAGCCGTCATGAGCACCTCGCTGGAACGTTGGATGGTGTCGCGCTCGCGCGCGCAGCTGGCGGCCACGGTGGCCTGCGGGCTGCTGGCCCAGGCCATGCTGGTGGTGCACGCGCTGTGCCTTGCTCGACTGCTGGCCCAGGCCATGGAGGGGGCGTCGCTGCATCCCTGGCTGGCGATCGGTCTGGCGGCCCTGGTGCTGCGCGGCGTCCTGGTGTGGCTGGAAGAGTGGTGGGCGCAGCAGGTGGGCATGCGCACGCGCGCCGTGCTGCGCGAACGCCTGCTGGCCCGGTTGATGCGCCTGGGGCCGGCCTGGGCTGCGGCCCGCCCCACGGGCGAGCTGCAGGCCACGCTGGTTGCGGCTGTCGATGCCGTGCAGGTCCATGCCAGCCGCCATGTTCCCAGCCTGCTGGGAGCCGTGCTCGGCTGCGCGCTGGCGCTGGGCGCCCTGGCCTGGGTGGATGCAGGCTGCGCGCTGCTGCTGGCCGTGTTCGTGCTGGGCCAGCCGCTGCTGGACCGGCTGTGGCTGCGCCGGCACATGCCCGGGGCCAGCGGCGTCATGGCGGCCCTGGCTGCCTTTGGGGCGCAGCTGCTGGACAGCCTGCGCGGCATGGAGACCCTTTGGGCCTTTGGCGCCTCGGCGCGTTGGCGCATGCGTCTGGCCGAACAGGCCGCCCGCCTGCGTGCCGAGTCCATGCACACGCTGCGCGCCACCTTGCTGCGCACCGGCCTGACGCGGTTCGTTGGCCTGGCCGGCATGGCCAGTGTCCTGGGGTGGGGCAGCTGGCAACTGGGCCAGGGCCGGCTGGATGCGGCATCGCTGCTGGCCGTGCTGCTGCTGTCGCGTGAGGCCTTCAGGCCGCTGGAGCGGCTGGAGAAAGCCTTTCATGCGGCTTGGGCCGCGCGCGACGGCCTGCATGCCATCGACGCGCTGCTGCACGCGCCGCTGCCCGTGCCTGAGCCGCAGCGGCCCGGGCCTGCTCCTGCAGACGGCCGCATCTCGCTGAGTGGGGTGTGCTTTGCCCATGACCAGGGGCAGGAGCCGGGGCGGCCCGAGGTGCTGCGCGGGCTGGACCTGGATATCGCCGATGGTGAATGGGTGGCGCTGGTGGGGCCTTCGGGCGTCGGCAAGTCCACACTGCTGTCGCTGCTGTGGCGCGCCGCCGATCCCCGGCGCGGCATGGTCTGCCTGGGCGGCCGGGACCTGCGGGAGCTGAGCCTGGCGCAGTTGCGCTCCAGGGTCGCCCTGGTCGCCCAGGACACGCTGCTGTTCAGCGGCAGCCTGGAGGACAACCTGCGCATGGCCAGCCCCCAGGCCTGCCGCCGCGACATCGAGGCTGTCCTGCGTGATGTGCAACTGGCCGATCTGGTGGACAGCCTGCCCCAGGGCCTGCAGACCGAGGTGGGCGAATTCGGCGCGCACCTGTCGGGCGGGCAGGCCCAGCGGCTGGCCCTGGCGCGTGCCTTGCTCAGGCGTGCGCCCGTGCTGCTGCTGGACGAGCCCACATCCAGCGCAGATCCACGCACGGAGCAGGCCTTGCTGCAGGTGTTGCGGCCATTGCGGGGCCGCCGCACTCTCGTCATGGCCGCGCACCGCCTGGAGACGGCGCGCGAGGCGGACCGCATCGTGGTATTGGAAAACGGCCGGGTGGCCGAACAGGGCACGCACGATGATCTGCTGCGCCGCGGCGGCCGCTATGCACGGCTCTGGGCGGCGTCGCAGGCCAAGAGGACGACGGAGGAGGCCGCATGATCCGAGATGAGCCCCGCAGCTGGGCCGGCCTGCTGGCGCCGGTGGCGTCGCACAAGCGCCTGCTGGCAGCGGCGTTGCTGGCCGCCGCGCTGGCGCAGGCTACCGTGGTCGGCTCCTGGGTGCTGGCTGCCTGGATTGCCGGACAGGCCGCCATGGGCGCGCCGTGGACTGCGCTGCAACCGGCACTGGGCGCATTGGCCTTGACGGCGCTGGTGGCCGCGCTCAGCCAATGGTGGCAGGCCCATGCCTCCCATGCACTGGCGTTTGCGTTGATAGAAACACTGCAGCTGGGCATCTACGACGGGCTGGAGCGGGGCGCAGGCAATGCGGCCGGTCCGCAGCGCAGCGGCGACATCGCCGCCACGGCCACGGCCGATGCCGAGCTGATGGAGCACTTCTACGCCCACATGCTGGGCGAGCTGTCCGGCGCCCTGTGCGTGCCGCTGGCGGCACTGGGCCTGCTGGCCTGGCTGCATCCGCTGCTCGCCCTGGCCTGGCTGCCCTTTGTTGCCTTGCCGGTGCTGCTGTCCTGGTGGCTGGCCGGCAAGGCGCAGCGGCAGGCCAGGGCGCTGGCAGCGGCCCAGGGCGAACTCAATGCCGATGTGGTGGAAGGCCTGCGCGGGCTGCGTGAACTGGCGCTGCTGGAGGCCGGCCCGCGCTGGCTGGCACGCATGCGTGCCAAAGCTGCGGCGCTGTCCCCGCAGGTGCGCAGGCATGCGTCGCTTGCTGCGGGCCAACTGGCCACCGCGGACCCGTTGCCGGCCGTGTCGGCCCTGGCCATGGCTGCCGTGGCCGCCTGGCTGTTGGACCAGGGACACATCGATGCCGCTTGGCTGCCGGCCGTGGTGGTACTGGCCGGCATGGCGCTGGCGCCGCTGGCCGAAGTGGCGCAGGCCGCGCGCAGGCTGGGCGATGTGAAGGCTGGTGCCGACCGCATCGTGCAACTGCTGCGCCAGCCCCGGCGCATTGCGGACAGCGGAACCCGTGAGGCGCCGGCCACGGCGTCGCTGGACTTCTGCGGTGTGCATTGGCAGCGTGGCGGCGTACCCGTGCTGCGCGGACTGGACCTGTCCCTGCGGCCTGGCGAAATGGTGGCCCTGGCCGGCGCGTCCGGCGCCGGCAAAAGCAGCTGCGTGCAGCTGTTGCAACGCCTGGGCGAGCCCGACGCCGGCAGCCTGCGCATGGGCGGCATGGACATCCGTGAATTGCCGCTGGCCGTGCTGCGGCAGCAACTTGCCGTGGTCCGCCAGGAGGTGCATTTGTTCGACATCTCCATCGCCGACAACATCCGCCTGGGCCGGCCTGACGCCAGCGATGACGAGGTACAGCAGGCCGCCATGCTGGCGCAGGCCCATGGCTTCATCAGCGGGCTGCCGCAAGGCCATGCCACGCGCTGTGGAGAACAAGGCATGCGCCTGTCGGGTGGCCAGCGCCAGCGCATCGCCCTGGCGCGCGCGCTGCTGACCGGTGCTCCCGTGCTGGTGCTGGACGAGGCTTCCTCCCATCTCGACAGCGAAAGCGAGCAAGCCCTGCTGCGCGCGCTGGACGCCTTGCGCGAGCACCGTACCGTGCTGCTCATCGCCCACCGGCCCGCCATGCTGGCCCGCGCCGACCGCGTGGTCCTGCTGGAGGGCGGCCGCATCGTGGAGCAGGGCACCCACCGGGAGTTGCTCGCGCGCCAGGGCGCCTATGCCAGCCTGATGGCAGCGGATGCCTGATCCCTCAGTGCACAAACCCACCCTTGATGAACCGCACGGGTTCGGCATCCATGCGAGCGATCAGGGCCCCGAGGCCGTCGGATGAGCCGTCGGGTGAGCCATCGGACGGGCCGGCGGTTGCCGCAGCGGCCGTCGTCGCCTCGACCGTCGTCCTCGCGGGCGTGTCCGTGCGGCAGACCAGGTCGTCCTCCGACCAGCCCTGGGCGCCCGGACGCGATAGCGCGCGCAGCCAGCCGCTGCGGTCGCCCAGCCATTGCATGCCCTGCAGCTGCTCCGAGCCGCTGAGCAGGGCCATGGCCTGCCAGGCGCGCGGGTCGTTGACGGTGCAGTCCAGGGCGCTGGCGGCGCGGTTGCCGCCATCGGGTGACAGCTGCAGGCTGACCAGGCGCGGGTCTTCCTGCACCGGGCCGCTGCCTGCCACCACCCTCAGCCGCTGTTGGCGGCTTTGCCAGGTGCTCAGGCGGCGTGCGGGCTGGCCTGCGCACTGCACGGCCATGTCGGGAAGGCCCACGGGATAGGGCCAGCTGCCGGCGATCTGCAGCATCTGGCCTGCGGCGCGGGCCTTCATGAAGTCGATCAGGGCCCAGGCGTCGTCGCTGGACAGCCGGTCGGCCTGGCCGTGTGCCCGTGCGCCGTCGCCAGACTCCACGGGGCGGCGGTCATGAAGAATGGCCCAGAGCAATTCCCCATCGGCGCGGCGCCACAACAGCGGGCTGGTGAAGTTGGGGGGCCAGACCGGCTGGCTGGCGGCCAGCGGGCCGTGGCCCCGGCCATCGGGACCGTGGCAGGCCGTGCAGTGCTGGGCATAGACGGCGCCGCCGCGCGCAATGCTCTCCACGCTGAAGCCCGTGGGCGAGGCATGGAAGCTGGTGGCATGCGCGGGCACCAGGATCAGGTCGGCACGCGGCCAGGGGGCCAGCAGCAGGGCGAGCACGGCCAGCGCGGTCAGCACCAGGGCCGGCAGGCGGATGCGGCGCAGAACCAGGGCCAGCACCAGCAAAACGATGGCGGTTGCCACGGCCGCCAGCGACCACAGCAGCCCCCGGGCCTGGCCCAGGTCGATCAGCAGGTTTTCGCCGGACAGGCGCAGTGCCCAGGGCCAGGCAGGCTGGCCGTCCACCGTGCCGGCCAGGCCCAGGCCATGCAGCAGCTGCAGCAGGCCGACCTGGGCCTGCTGCATGGCGCCGATCAAGGGGTTGAGCCAGTCGGGGGAGTCGCTGCGTTGCATCGGAGGCGGGCGCTACCAGGTCTGGTCCAGGCCCAGGTGGCGCAGGGCCTCGTGGCGCAGCTCGGACAGGCGGGCGTGGCCGCGCTGGCGCGGGTAGGGCAGGTCCACATCGATCTCGGCCACGATGCGGGCGGGCCGCTGGCTGAAGACCAGCACGCGGTGGGCCAGGAAGAGGGCCTCTTCCACATCGTGGGTGACCAGCAGCACGGAAAAGCCTGCGCGCTGCCAGATCTTGAGGATCTCGCTTTGCATGGCCAGCCGCGTCAGCGAGTCGAGCTTGCCCAGCGGCTCGTCCAGGATCAGCAGGCGCGGGTCGTTGACCAGGGCGCGCGCCAGGGCCGCGCGCTGGGCCATGCCGCCCGACAGCTGGTGGGGATGGCTGTCCGCGAAATCCTCCAGTCCCACCAGGCGCAGGGCCTCGTCAACGCGGTGCGCCTGGCTGTCCAGCAGTCCGCGTGCCTGCAGGCCCAGGGCCACGTTGCCGCGCACCGTGCGCCAGGGAAACAGCGTGGGGTCCTGGAAGACGACGATGCGCGAGGGATCGGGCTCGGTGATGGCCGTGCCGTCCTGCGCCACGGCGCCGGCCGTGGGCGCGTCCAGCCCGGCCACCAGGCGCAGCAGCGTGGACTTGCCGCAGCCGCTGGGGCCCAGCAGGGCCACGAACTCGCCAGGCCGCACCTGCAGGCTGACCTCGTCGAGCACCTGCAGCGCGCCCTGCCCCTGGCCGAACCAGTGGCTGACGGCCTGCACATCGATGGCCGCGCCGGCTAGGGCCGCCCCGGCGATGGCGGGCGTGGCTGCGGCGTTGGCGGCGTGTTCTGCGGCAATCACCATTTGACGGTTCCCTTCTGCCACGACAGCGTGCGGTCGCGCACGGTGAACAGCAGCGTGATCAGGCCCGAGCACAGCACGGCCATGACCAGCAGCGCCGTGTACATGTTGGCGTAGGCTGCCCAGCCCTGGGCCCACTGCAGATACCAGCCCAGGCCGGCCTTCACGCCCATCATCTCGGCCGTAATCAGCACCGAGAACGAGGCGCCCAGCCCCATGAACAGGCCCACGAAGACCTGTGGCAGGGCGGCCGGGATGGCCACGCGCAGCACCAGGAACCAGGGCGATGCGCCCAGCGTGCGCGCCACGTCGTAGTAGCTCTTGCTGACCGATGCCACGCCCGACCAGGTCAGCACGGCCACCGGAAAGAACGTGGCCAGCGCCACCAGGAACACGGCTGCCGAGTAGCTGGACGGCGCGAAGAAAAAGGCCAGCGGCAGCAGGGCCGAGGCGGGCACCGGCCCCAGGAAGCGCAGCAGCGGATGCACCCAGTAGCCCGCGATGCGCGACCAGCCTATCCACACGCCCGTGAGAAACCCGATCACCGCGCCGAACACGATGCCGTTGAGCAGCAGCCGCAGCGAATACAGCGTGGACAGGCCCAGGCGCTGCCAGTCCTCATGGACCACGTCGATCAGGCTTTGCGGTGGTGCAAAGAAGGGCGGCGGCAGCGCGCCGAGCTTGGCCGTCAGCGTCTCCCACAGCGCCAGCAGCAGCGGCGCCGCCACCAGCCAGGCACCGGCCGGGCGCAGCCAGCGGTCGATGCGCCGTGCTGCCCGTACGGGTCGCACAGGCAGCACGGCCGATGCCAGCAGCAACAGGGCCACGATCAGGGCGGCAATGCCGAACTCCTGCGTGAACGCCCATTCGCTGAAGCCGATCTCCTTGTTGGGCCACAGCAGGGTCAGCATGCCCAGGCCGGCCCAGGCGGCGGCGGCCAGCAGGCCGGTGCGCCAGGGGCCGGCCTTGCGCGTGCCCTGCGCCTGTTCCCGCTCCAGGCCGGGTGCGGCATCCGTGGCGCCCAGGCGCCAGCGTGGTCTTGCGGTGCTCATGCGAGGACGTCCAGCGTGATGTGGCTGGCAAAGCGGCCAGGGTCGGTCTGCTTCTTGAGCACGCCGGCCGTGCGGAAGTCGGCCGCAAAGGCCTGGACCTCGTCGCGCAGCGGCTTGCCGTGCGGATGGTGCTTGAAGGTCAGCTCGGCCAGCAGGCGCTGCAGGTCCTCGACGGGCACCTTGGGCGAGTACTTGGCAAAGATCTTCGCCGTTTCGTTGGGGTTCTCGGCGATGTAGTCCGAGGCCTGGGTCAGCGCGCGCACCACGCTGGCCGCTGCGGGCTTGTTGGCCCGGGCGAACTTTGCGCCTGCGCCGATCACGCAGCAAATGCTTTCGGCGTACTCGTTCTTGGCGCTGTTGCCCAGTTCGAGGAAGGTGCCGGGGTTGCGTTTCTCGATCAGGTAGAGATTCGGGTCGCCGTCGGCAATGGCCTGGATCTCGCCCTTCTTGGCGGCCACATCCAGCAGGTCGGCCGGGTAGACGCGCCATTCGATGTCCTTGTCCACATCCAGGCCGCGCTTGGCCAGGTGGATGGAATAGAACTGCTTGGCCGGGCTGTTGAGGTCGGCCACGCCGATGGTCTTGCCCTTGAGCGTGCTGGGGTCCAGCGTGACGCCGGCCGACTTCAGGCCCACCAGGCGCAGGCAGCCGCCGTGCACGCTGCCGATGAGCTTGACATCCAGCCCCGCCTCCAGCGGCTTGATCCAGCGGTGGATCAGGCCCGCGCCCGCATCGGCCTTGCCCGTGGCCAGCGCCTCCAGCAACTGGTCGGCCGAGCCGCCCCAGTTCAGCAGCTCCACGTCCAGGCCGTTGCGCTCGAAGAAGCCGCGCTCCAGCGCCACGGGAATGGGCGAATGGCAGAAGCTGGCCTGGCTCCAGGCAAAGGTGATCTTCTGGCGCGGCTGCGCCCCGGCGCGGCCGCTGAACCAGGCGGCCGATCCCAGCGCGCCGGCTGCGGCGCCGGCGCGGATCAGGGTGCGGCGCGAGAGCGAGGGCTCGGATGCCTCGGGAGCATCGAGCGCCCCGAAAGCACCGCAATCGGCGCCATGGGCGCAGCGGCTGTCCTGGGTCCTGTCGATCTCGGTCTGGGTCTTGCGGGTCATGGAACTCCCTCCAAAGCAGTTTCGGGACTGCCGATGCTGTCCGCTGAGTGCCGTGTTTCCAACGACGCAAAACGCGCATCCATATGTGCGTGGCAACTAGGAAGGGCGCGGCCCGGCGACATGCGCAAACCGAATAAGCGAACGCGTTTTTCTTCGTAGTGCGCAGGGCGCGGGCTTCGAATAATGGGCTGCATCGACCACTCATACGGAGTCCATGCATGACCTCAGCGACCGGCACCGAGTCCGCCCCGCACGACGCAGCCAGTGATGCGCTGTGGCAGCAGGACACCCAGGCCCTGCACGCCGGCTACCGGGGGCGCGAGCAGCAGCGCAGCGCGGCCGTGCCCATCTACCAGAGCACCTCCTTCGTGTTCGACAGCGCCCAGCACGGCGCCAACCTGTTCGGCCTGGTGGAGGAGGGCGATGTGTACTCGCGCACGGCCAACCCCACGCTGGCGGTGCTGGAGCAGCGCATTGCGGCTCTCGAAGGCGGCGTGGCCGCGCTGGCCCTGGCCTCGGGCATGGCCGCCATCGACGTGGCGCTGGCCACGCTGGCCAGTGCGGGCGACCATGTGGTCGTGGCCTCGCAACTGTATGGCGGCACGCACAACTTCATCGCCCATGTGCTGGCCTCGCGCGGCGTGCAGAGCACGGCCGTGGCCAAGGATGATTTCCAGGCGTTGCGCCGGGCGATAGGGCCGCGCACCAAGGCCGTGTTCGTGGAGTCCGTGGGCAATCCATCGGGCGGCATTGCCGACCTGCGCCAGCTGGCCGACGTCAGCCATGCGGCCGGCGTGGCGCTGGTGGTGGACAACACCGTGGCTTCGCCGCTGCTGCTGCGGCCCTTCGACTGGGGCGCCGACATCGTCGTGCATTCGGCCACCAAGGCCATCGGCGGCCACGGCAATGTGCTGGGCGGGCTGATCGTGGACAGCGGTCACTTCGACTGGGTGGCGCACGCGGGGCGCTACCCGCAGTTCAGCGCACCCGAGCCGGCCTACCAGGGCTTTGTCTTCACCGAGAAATTTCCCGACCGGGCCTTCATCGCGCGGGCCCGTGCCGTGCTGCTGCGCAACTGCGGCGCGGCGCTGGCGCCGCACAGCGCCTTCCTGCTGCTGCAGGGCCTGGAGACGCTGGGCCTGCGCCAGGAGCGCGCCAGCCGCAACACGCTGGCCGTGATCGATTTCCTGCAGCGCCATCCGTTGGTGGAGCGCATACACCACGCCAGCCAGAGCGGCCACGCCGACCACGCGCTGGCCCTGCGCCAGCTGCGCGGCGGGCATGTGCCGGCGCTGCTGGGCTTCGAGCTGCGCGGCGGCCGGCCGGCGGCGCGCGCCTTCTATGACGCGCTGCGCCTGTTCCTGCGCCTGGTCAACATCGGCGACAGCAAGTCGCTGGCCGCCATTCCTGCCGAGACCACGCACAGCCTGCTCAGCGACGACGAACTGGCGCGCGTGGGCATTGCGTCCGGGCTGGTGCGCCTGTCCATCGGCATAGAGCATCCGCAGGACCTGCTGGCCGACCTGGCGCAGGCGCTGGACCAGGCGCAGGGCCATGCGGTGTTGGCTGCCGAACGCGAACAAGACCGCGAACAAAACAGCGAGCAAGACCGCGATCAGCGCCTGGCGGCCTGAGCGCCCCTTCCTTCCCACTTCCCTGGCAGCACAGCATGAGCACCTTGACAGCATCCACTCTCGACGCGCCCGCCGCCAAAGCGGCAACCCCGGCCCTGCCCGTCATCGATCTGCAGGCTCTGCGCGACCCGGCCACGCAGGCCCAGGCGCTGCGCCAGCTGGCGCGCACGGCACGCGACACCGGCTTCTTCTACCTGGAAGGGCACGGCATAGGGCGGGACGCATGGCAGGGCATACAGCGGCGCGCCCGCGAATTCTTTGCGCAGCCGCTGGCCGACAAGCAGGCGCTGGCCATTGCCAACACGCGGCACTTCCGGGGCTATACGGCCGTGGGCATGGAGATCACGCGCCAGCGGCCCGACCAGCGCGAGCAGATCGACCTGGGCGAGGAGTCGCCCGAGATTCCCGCAGGCCCCGGCGTGCCGGACTGGAAGGGGCTGCAAGGCCCCAACCAGTGGCCGCAGGCCCTGCCCGGGTTCCGCGAGGAAGTGCTGGCCTGGCAGGCGGCAGCGCATGGCGTGGCGCTGGAGCTGCTGCGCCACTTCGTGGCCGCGCTGCAGCTGCCCGAGGGCGCGCTGGACGCCCTGGTCAGCGGCCTGCCTGCGCACCGCATCAAGATCATCCACTACCCGGGCAGCGAGCTGGGCGCAGCAGGCCAGGGCGTGGGCGCGCACAAGGACGGTGGCCTGCTGACACTGCTGCTGCAGGACGAGGTGGGCGGGCTGCAGGTGGAGACGCCGGCCGGCTGGGTCGATGTGCCGCCGCGCGACGGGGCCTTCGTCATCAACATCGGCGAGATGCTGGAGCTGGCCACCAACGGCTATCTGCGCGCCAACGTGCATCGCGTGCTGGTGCCGCGCGCGGGCGTGCAGCGCTACTCCATCGCCTACTTCCTGGCGCCGCGCCTGGACCTGGGCCAGGTGCCGCTGCTGACCCTGCCGCCCGAGCTGGCCGTGCTGGCCACGGGGCCGCAGAGCGACCCGGACAACCCGCTGTTCAGCCATGTGGGCGAGAACGCGCTCAAGGGCCGCGTGCGCTCCCACCTGGATGTGGCCCAGCGCTTCTATCCCGAGCATTTCGCCCGCCTGCAGGCCCAGGCCCGCGCGGCCGGCCGTGAGTTGCACCCTGGTGCCTATTGATTCTTGAAAGGACTGTGCGATGGACAAGCGAGTATTTCTGCGGGGACTGGCGGCGGGGGCCTCGGTGGCGGCGATGTCAGGCGCCATCCGGGCCGCGCAGGCCGGCCCGCTGCGCGTGGGCGTGCGCGGCGGCGTGGACGAGGAAATCTGGGAGGTGGTGACCCGCGTGGCACGCGAGCAGGGGCTGCAGGTCAAGCCCGTGGTCATCAGCGGCGCGGCCAGCCCCAACGAGGCGCTGAACAACGGCGACATCGAGGCCAACTCCTTCCAGCACGTGCCGTTCCTGCGCGACCAGAACCAGCAGCGCGGCTACAGGCTGGTGGCGGCGGGCGACACCTACATCTCGCCCATCGCCTTCTATTCGAAAAAGCACAAACGCCTGGCCGACCTGCCCGCTGGCGCGCGCCTGGGCATTCCCAACGATCCCAGCAACCAGACGCGCGCGCTGGTGGTGCTGCAGGACCAGGGCATCCTGAAGCTGCGCGAGGGCTTCGACCCCTTCAAGGGCACGGCGGGCCTGGCCGACATCGTCAGCTACCAGAAGAAGGTGCAGCTGGTGGAGGCCGCCTCGGTGGTGCTGGCGCGCTCGCTGGACGATCTCGATGCCTCGGCCATCGTCAACAGCTTTGCCTACCAGGCCGGGCTCATCGCCACGCGCGATGGCATTGCCGTCGAAAGGCGCGAGCGCAATCCCTACGTGAACATCATTGCCGTGCACGAGCGCGACCGCGCTGCACCCTGGGTCGCGGCCCTGCTGCGCGCCTACCAGTCCGAGCCCGTGCGCCAGTTCATCGTGAGCAGGTACCAGGGCTCGGTGCTGCCGGCCTTCTGAGGCGTGTAAGGCAATGAAGGTGGAACAGGCGGCGGCCGGCGAGCCCCATGCAATCGATGCGCTGCAGCGGCCGCACATCGTCTTCGAGGGCGTGCGCAAGCACTACCCGGGCACGGGCACGGGAAGGAGCGCGGGCGAGCCCGTGCACGCACTGCAGGCGCTGAGCTTCGAGGTGGCGCGTGCCGAGGTGTTCGGCATCATCGGCCGCAGCGGCGCCGGCAAATCCACGCTGCTGCGCACCATCAATGCGCTGGAGCGGCCCAGCAGCGGCCGCGTGCTGGTGGACGGCACCGATGTCGCCACGCTGGACGAGGACGCGCTGGTGGCGCTGCGCCGGCGCATCGGCATGATCTTCCAGCACTTCAACCTCCTGTCCTCGCGCACGGTGTACGAGAACGTGGCCCTGCCGCTGCAGGCCGCAGGCTGGCGGCCCGCGCTCGTGCGCGCGCGGGTGGATGAGCTGCTGGCCCTGGTGGGGCTGGCGGACAAGAGCGGCGCCTATCCGGCCCAGCTCTCGGGCGGGCAAAAGCAGCGCGTGGGCATTGCACGCGCGCTGGTGCACGAGCCCGAAATCCTGCTGTGCGACGAGGCCACCTCGGCCCTGGACCCCGAGACCACGCAGTCCATCCTGGAGCTGCTGCGCGAGATCAACCGCAAGCTGCGGCTGACCATCGTGCTCATCACGCACGACATGGCCGTGATCCGCGAGGTCTGCGACCGCGTGCTGGTGCTGGACCAGGGCCGGCTGCAGGAGATCGGCGAAGTCTGGAAGCTGTTTGCGGCACCGCGCTCGGAGGCGGCGCGTGCGCTGCTGCGGCCGCTGCGGCAGGCCTTGGCGGCCGACCTGGAACTGGTGGCGGCGGCCGATGGCCCGGAGGCCGTCGCCGTGCTGGCCATCGGATGGGCCGACGGCGGCAGCCAGCAGGGCCTGCCGCTGGCGCAGCTTCAGGTGCTGGGCCCGCGTGCCCGCTTGCTGCAGGGCGGGCTGGACTGCATGCGCGGGCGTTCGCAGGGCCGCCTGCTGGTGGGCGTGCCGGTGCAGGATCTGCCGTCGGCACCCTCGCCGCTTTCACCGCTCTCACCGCTCTCACCCCTTTCACCGGCCGCGCTGTCTTCCCTTCAACAGGCGCTGGGCGCCGATTCACTGCAACTGCTTGGCCATGTCCCTGCCCCCGCTCGATAAATACCTGCAGGCCTTTCTGGAAACCCTGCTGATGGCGGGCGCGTCCTCGCTGATCGCCATCGTTGCCGGGCTGGCGCTGGCCATCGTGCTGCACACCACGGCGCCGGGCGGGCTCTATGCCAGGCCGCGGCTGTACCGGGGGCTGTCGGCGGCGGTGAACATCGGCCGGGCCATTCCCTTCATCATCCTGCTGGTGGCCCTGCTGCCGGTGACGCGCGCCATCGTGGGCACCACGCTGGGCACCTGGGCGGCGGTGGTGCCGCTATCGGCCAACCTGATTCCGTTCTTTGCGCGCATCGCCCAGGTGAGCCTGGGCGAAGTGGACGGCGGCCTGGTGGAGGCGGCGCGCGCCATGGGCCTGCGCCGCCCGCAGATCGTGCGCCAGGTGCTGCTGCCCGAGGCGCTGCCGGGCCTGATCGGCGGCATGACCGTGAGTGTGATCGCCATGGTCAATGCCTCGGCCATGGCGGGCGCCGTGGGGGCGGGCGGCCTGGGCGACCTGGCCATCCGCTACGGCTACGAGCGCTATGAGACGCGCGTGATGTTCGAGGTCATCGTCATCCTGGTGGCCCTGGTGTCGGTGCTGCAGTTCGGCGGCGAGTGGCTGGCGCGCCGTGCCGACCACCGGCGTTCGATCTCTTGAGATGATTTAGAAATAACAGACTGAATTTTTATTATTTTTGGTTTTTTCGACTTGTCTCGACAATGGCCTGCAGCAGCATTCGGGCTGCTGATTCTTTTCCGAGACGCTTCGATGACCCACACCACACGCCCCGCCTGGCCTTCCCCTCTTGCCGGCCGCACTGCCATGAAGCCGGGCGTGGCCATCGTCTGTGGCGTCCACCATGTCCAGCTGTCCTTCCCGGCGCGCGCCCAGGCGGCCATGGAGCGCTTTTATGGCGAAGTGCTGGGCCTGTCTGCCCTGACCGTTGCCGGGCGTCCGGGCCTGAGCTTTCTGGCCGGCGGGCAGCGCATCGATCTGGTGCCCTACAAGGGGCAGTCCGGCGGCACCGAGCGCGCGGCGGGCAACCTGGTACACCTGGCGCTGACGGTCAGCGACGTGGATGCGCTGCGCCAGCAGTTGCTGGTGCACGGCGGCCTGGCGCTGGAGGTGGCGCCCGTGAGCGAGGGCCGGCGCTGCTATGCGCGCGACCCCGCAGGCAATCTGATCGAGCTGCTGGAGCTGCCCCGCGAGGCAGCGGCCGATGCCCCGGATGAGCCGGCCGTGGCCTGTTCGGCCTGAAGCCTCTCGCCGTTCCCCTCTCTCTTTCCTTCCTGCTTTTGCCTTCCACAGGCCCGGGCCGCACCGGCCCCGGGCGGAGCCTTGCCCATGAACTTCCAGCAACTGCGCTATGTGCGCGAAACCGTGCGCCGCGGCTACAGCCTGACCGAGGTGGCCCACACGCTGCACACCTCCCAGCCCGGCGTGAGCCGGCAGATCCGCGAACTGGAGGAAGAACTGGGCGTGGAGATCTTCATCCGCGCAGGCAAGCGGCTGACCGGGCTGACGCCGCCCGGCGAAGCGCTGCTGCCCATCGTCGAGCGCCTGATGCTGGAGGCCGACAACCTGCGCCGCGTGGGCGCCGACTTCAGCGCCAGCGAGCAGGGCCGGCTGTCGATTGCCGCCACCCACTCCCAGGCCCGCTATGCGCTGCCCCACGTGGTGCGTGACTTCCGCCAGCGCTATCCGCAGGTGCGCCTGCACCTGCACCAGGGCTCGCCCGAACAGGTGGCGCAGATGCTGCGCAGCGGCGAGGCCGACATCGGCGTGGCCACCGAGGCGCTGGCCGGCTATGAAGGCCTGGTCGCGCTGCCCTGCTACCGCTGGACGCATGGCGTGGTCGTGCCGCCCGGCCACCCGCTGCTGCAGTCGCAGCATGCGCTGACGCTGGAGGCGCTTTCGCGCTTTCCCATCATCACCTACGAGCAGGGCTATACGGGCCGCGCCCACATCGACGAGGCCTTTGCGCGCGAGGGCCTGGAGCCCGACGTGGTGCTCACGGCCATGGATGCCGACGTGATCAAGACCTATGTGGAGCTGGACATGGGCGTGGGCATCGTCGCCTCGGTGGCGCTGGATGCCGAGCGCGACCAGGGCCTGCGCACGCTGGACGCCGGCCACCTGTTCGAGGTCAACACCACGCGGCTGGGCCTGCGCAAGGGCGCCTGGCTGCGCGGCTATGCCTATGCCTTCATCGAGACCTTCGTGCCCACGCTGACGCGCGAGGTGGTCGAGCAGGCCGTGCGCCAGGGCGTGGAGCCCGAGTAGGCAGACGAAGGGGGCCGGCCTCAGGCCGGCTCGCGCGCCATCTCCAGCAGGGTGTCGCCGGTCACGCGGTAGCGGATCCACTCGGTCTGGGGCAGGGCGCCCAGGCGGTCGTAGAACTCGATGGAGGGCAGGTTCCAGTCGAGCACGCTCCACTCGAAGCGGCCGCAGTCCTTCTCGACGGCGATCTGCGCCAGGCGGCGCAGCAGCGCCGTGCCCGCGCCCAGGCCGCGCGCCTCGGGCGTGACGTAGAGGTCTTCGAGGTACAGGCCGTGGCGGCCCTGCCAGGTCGAGTAATTGAAGAAGTAGACCGCAAAGCCCACGGGCTGGTCGCCATGCAGGCAGATCAGGCCGAAGACGGCGGGGTTGTCGGCAAACAGGGTGCGCTTCACATGCTCTGGCGTGGCCAGGACTTCATGCTCGGCTTTTTCATAGACGGCGAGTTCGCGCACGAAGCGGACGATGAGCTCGGCGTCATCGGGGGTGGCGGGTCGGATCTGTAGGGTGGTAGTCATTCAAACGCGGGGGAACACGGGAAACACGGTATTGCGGCGCAAGATGGCGCCGCAATCTCCGGTTTTAGCCGATTTTCGCGCCCGTGTCCGCCAGGGGCTGTTGCACCGGAAGGGGCAGGAACTGGCGCAGGATCTGGAAGTGGTCCTCGAAGAACGCGCTTTCCATGGCGGGCAGGTCGCAGACGGCCACCCAGCGCGCCAGTGCCGCATCGTCGCCGCCCTGCACGGGCGGCAGCGAGGGCAGCACGCCCAGGTCCAGGTAGTGCACATGGGTGATGGTGCGCCCGCGCAGGCTGCGGTCGGGGTGGTCGAAGACCTGCACGGACTGCAGGGCGGCCTGCAGATCGGCCTCGCTGAGCGTGGAGCAGGTCTCCTCGCGCAACTCGCGCAGGCAGGACTGCCACAGCGTGTCGCGCGGCTCCAGGAAGCCGCCCGGCAGGGCCCACAGGCCCAGGCCCGGGGCATGGCCGCGGCGTATCAGCAGGATGTGGTCCTGTTGCGCGTCTTCGTGCGGCACACGGCAGCGCAGCAGTGCGTCCACGGTCACGAAGACGGGCGGGTAGGGCGCCGCAGCCCAGGCCTGGCGGTACCGGGCCAGCATGCGCCATTCCTCGCACATCTGCGCATGGACGGGCGTGGTGGCCCAATGCCGCAGGAACTGCAGGGTGGCGGGAGGCACCTGGGCGGCCAGGGCCTCGAAGTCCACGCCGGATTCGCCGAAGTAGATGTCGCGCAGCGGCGTGGCGTCGAACTGGCCCAGGCGCGGCAGGCTGATCAGCTGCCAGCGCGGAAAGCGCGCAAGGTAGCCGCTGGTCGCATCCTTGAAATGGCCGACCAGGGCCACGCTGGCGCCTTCGGGCACGCAGGACTGCACGGCCTGCTGCACGGCCTGTACCCACAGCGGCTCGTTGTAGTAGTCGCGCACGGGCACGCAGTGCAGGCGGGCCGCGTCCGCGGGCGGCAGCGCCTCGCGCAGCATCTGCGCGCGTTCCTGCCAGCTGAAGGGGTTCTTGGGATTGGGCGCCTGCCAGGCGCTGCCCAGCACGACGACGATCTGCTCGGCACGCTCCAGCGCCGCACGCAGCAGTGCCATGTGGCCGTTGTGCAGCGGCTGGAAGCGCCCGATCAGCACGGCGGTGTGCACGCGCTCGCTGGTGGCCGGGGTTTCGGTGGGGGCGTCCATGGCGGCAGTCTCTTGCATAAACAGGCTCGGTGGCTTCACTCTGGCTTCATTCGTAGTGGGCGGCAATGGGCATCTGGCGGCCCGTGCCGAAGGCGCGCGGGCGCACGCGCAGTATGGGCGGGGCCTGCCGGCGCTTGTACTCGCTGCGGAAGATCATGCGCTTGACGCGGTCAACCAGCTCGGCCCCGCCGGGTTGGCCCAGCAGCTGGGTCACAAAGCGCTCGGCCGTGCCGTATTCGGCGGTGGACAGGTGCCGGCCCTCGATGGCGTATTTGAGGATTTCGTCCAGCACCGCATAGGGCGGCAGGCTGTCCTCGTCCTTCTGGTCGGGCGCCAGCTCGGCCGAGGGCGGCTTGTCGATGATGGCCTGGGGAATCAGCTCGCGGCCGGCACTGCGGTTGATGTGGCGCGACAGCTCGAAGACCTCGGTCTTGTACAGATCGCCCAGCAGGCCCAGGCCGCCGTTGGTGTCGCCATACAGCGTGCAGTAGCCCACCGAGATCTCGGACTTGTTGCCCGTGGTCAGCAGCAGGTGGCCGAAGGCGTTGGAGTACTCCATCAGCGTGGTGCCGCGGATGCGTGCCTGCAGGTTCTCCAGCGGCAGGCCCTGCAGCGGCTGGCCGAAGCTGGCCTCGAACTGGCGCGCATAGCCGTCGACCAGCTCGCGGATCGGGTGCTCGTGCAGCGTGATGCCCAGGTTGCGGCACAGGATCACCGAGTCATCGACCGAGCCGCTCGACGAAAAGCGCGAGGGCATGGTGACGGCCACCACGTTGTCCGCGCCCAGGGCCTCGGCCGCCAGGGCCAGGGTCAGCGCGCTGTCGATGCCGCCCGAGCTGCCCACCACCGCGCGCGTGAAGCCGCAGCGGCGCGCATAGTCGCGCAGGCCCAGCACGATCTGGCGGCGGTAGAACTCCATGGTGGGCAGGCCTTCGGCCGTCACGCTCATGCAGGGCTGGCCGGCCGCGTCGAGGAAGCGCCCGTCGTCGAACTGCAGCGTGCGCAGGTCTTCGACAAAGCGCTCGGCCTCGAAGACCACGCCGCGCCCGGGCTCCACCGCGAACGAGGCGCCGTCGAACACGATCTGGTCCTGGCCGCCGATCTGGTTCACGTAGAGGATGGGCAGGCCGTGGCGCGTGGCCGCCTGGCCGAAGATCTCGTGGCGCTGCTCGCGCTTGCCCAGGTGGCTGGGGCTGGCGTTGATGCTGACCACCAGGTCGGGGGCGGCGTCGGCCATGCGCGCGAAGGGGTTGGTGGCGTAGTCGGCCCCGGCGTCGTTCCAGCCGTCCTC
Organism: Delftia sp. RIT313; assembly: GCF_000632165.1. NCBI lineage: Bacteria > Pseudomonadati > Pseudomonadota > Betaproteobacteria > Burkholderiales > Comamonadaceae > Delftia > Delftia sp. RIT313. Next base: position 124,432 of record NZ_JFYT01000046.1, read on the forward strand.
GCACACCAGAAAGCCCACCTGGGCCTGGCCTATGCGCAGCACCTTGGCCGCGTCGGGGCCGGGCTCGAAGTGGCGGCGCTCGTCGAAGATGTTGTAGGTGGGCAGCAGCTGCTTGTCGTAGCGCAGGCGCACGGCGCCGTCCTTGAGCACCAGCAGGCTGTTGTGCAGCGGCTTGCCGGGCCCGCTGGCGCGCGTGGGTGCGCCGATGACCCAGTGCAATTGCGGCCACTGGCGCGTGGCCTGCAGCAGCTGCTGCAAGCCTTGCTCCAGGCGCTCGCGAAAGGCGGGCTCGTCCAGCAGGTCGCCAGGGTAGTAGCCGCACAGCGACAGCTCGGGAAAGACCAGCAGGTCGGCCTGCTCGTGCGCGGCGCGGGCAGCGGCCTCGGCCATGCGGGCCACGTTGCCGGCGATGTCACCGACGGTGGGGTTGAGTTGGGCAATGGTGATGCGCAGCATGAATGGAGCCTTGGCGGTGTCAGGCGGTGTCAGACGGCGACAGGCTGGGCCAGGCCGAAGACCTGGCGCAGATAGGCCAGATAGGTTTCGTCGTTGCACAGCGTCTTGCCCGGCGAGTCCGAGATCTTGGCCACGGGCTGGCCGTTGGCGTGGGTGAGCTTCATCACGATGTTGATGGTCTCCAGCCCCATGTCGTTGGTCAGCCGCGTGCCGATGCCGAAGCCCAGCTGTATGCGGTCGGCAAAGCGCTGGTACAGGGCCAGGGCCGTGTCCAGGTCCAGCCCGTCGGAGAACACCAGGCGCTTGGCCTGAGGGTCTATGCGCAACTTCTGGTAGTGGGCGATGGCCTTCTCGCCCCAGGCATACGGGTCGCCCGAGTCGTGCCGCAGCCCGTCGAAGAGCTTGGCGAAATACATGTCGAAATCGGCCAGGAAGGCATCCATGCCTACGGTGTCGGTCAGGGCCACGCCCAGGTCGCCCCGGTACTCCTGCACCCAGTCCTCCAGCGCGGCGATCTGGAAGTCGCGCAGGCGCACGCCCTGGGCCTGGTAGCTCTGCAGGTACTCATGGGCCATGGTGCCTATGGGCACGATGCCGAAGTCGCGCGCCAGCAGCACGTTGGACGTGCCCTTGAACCACTGCGCCGTCTGCGTGGCAAAGGCCTGGACCACCTCGCGCTGCCAGGCGCCCGAGAAGCGCCGGCGCACGCCGAAGTCGAACAGCTCGAAGGGATTGCGCAGCCTGGCCTCGCAGGCCAGGTGGCGCAGGCGCTCGATCTTGCCGGCCAGGCGCCTGCGGCCTTCGGCCAGCGCCGCCTCCGCGTCGAAGCGCCGGAAATACAGCTCGTTGACGATGGCCAGCACATAGATCTCGAAGCCCATCACATGGACCTGGGGGCCCTTGGCCTCGATGTGCAGGGTGTCGCCATCGGCCCAGGTACGGATAAAGGCGCGCTGGAACTGGAAGATGCGCAGAAAGTCGATGAAGTCGCTCTTCATGAAGCGCAGCCCGCCCAGGTAGGCCAGGTCTTCGGGCGTGAAGCGCAGCGCGCACAGGGCGTCCAGCTCGCGCTCCACCTCGGGCAGCAGCTCGGCCAGCGGGAAGGCCGTCTTCGTGCGGCAGACGAATTCGTACTCGGCCTCGGTCTGGGGATTGCGGTGCAGCATGGCCTGCCACATCGTGAATTTGTAGAGATCGGTGTCGAGCAGGCTGGTGATGATGGGAGCCATGGTGCGATGCTGGGGAAACAGGAAAGGGGGCTGCGCGCGGGACGGCGGTCCGGCCCCTACAGGTGGAGTTCTTGGCTGGAGGCCAGCCGCAATCCGCGGGCCTGCATGGCTGCCAGGAAATCACGGTGCGCGGACTCGAAGCCCGGCACCGGGCTCATGGCGTCGTGCATCAGCACGATGCGCTCAGGATGGGGAAGGTGCTCGACCAGATGCTCGACCGTGGAGCGCACGCAGTGACTGCTCGCCTCGCCTGCGACCACCAGCAGCCCGGCGCGGTCCAGCCGCTCCAGCAGGCCGGTGTTCAGCAGGGTCGCCGGATCGGCAGGGTCCGGCACCTCGGCCTGCAGGGCGCTGTAATGCTCGGTCCAGGGATTGAGCCCCTTGAAAACGTTGTACACGGCGCGCTGGCGCTGCTGCTGCCAGTCGCCGCAGGCCGCCAGCACATCGGCATGGATACCGTGGCCCCAACTGCCCACTTCGCAGTGCACGGGCCAGACCATCAGCGTGTAGCGGCTGTTGGCTTCGAGTGCATCCAGATAGTCCAGGCTGCGCTGCAGCGCCCCGGCGTTGCGCGGCCGGAACACCCCCGCCCGCACCTGCGCCGCCGTGATAGGGGTGAACGGCGCCACATCGCCGCTGTCGTCGCCATCGCCCTGTTGCCAGAAAGCCGGATGGGCAATGTCGTAGCGCTGGTGCGAGTCCAGCGTCACCGTGATGGCGTCAATTCTCGCCCCCTCGCGCCGTATCCAACCTGCAAGCCGCTGCATGTCGGCATGGGCGCCCGCCACGGGAAGGCTGGGACGTTGCCCGCCAGGACACCAGTCGTCAGGCAGATCGCAGAAATCGTTCTGGGGGTCTATGACCAGGAGCTGGGTGGTGGAAGATGGCATATATGAGGGTGCACGCAAGCAACAGTGCTTGGCAGGTGCATCAGGTCAATGCTTCAGTGTAGTGCTGCAGGAACCTCGTCTGTCACCAAGGCTTGATCCTGCCGCTTCTGCAGGAGCTGTGAAATACGGCGCCACATCCCTGTCAAGGCCAGGGCGAAACGAGAAGGGGAAGCGACTTCGGAACATGATGCGGAACCTACAATGGGAGGTTTTACGTATTCCCTGGGTGGTTTGGACCGTTTCATACGGCAATAGCGCTGGTTTCGGGCGTGCCCTGCATCAACCGAATGCGTTCATTCGGTAGCTTTTGATTATCAATATGGCTTCCCTTCAGGTAACAACGACTTTCATGGGCATAGGGTTGGCCGCGCTGATCCTGTACCTGATTCGGCGCGACCACCTCTATCTCATGCACGGCCTGTTCTGGGTGGTCGTTGCCGTGGCTGCCGTCGTGCTGGGCGTCTGGCCCGGGATGATCAACCGCCTGGCAGCGGTGCTGGGCATCAGCTATCCACCGGCCATGCTGCTGCTGCTGGCCAGCATCGTCCTGCTCATCAAGGCCTTGCATGCCGACATGGTCAACACCCGCATCGAGCGCGATGTGCGGCGGCTGAACCAGCGGTTGGCAATGCTGGAGGCCGATGCTGAAAATCTTCGTCACGCTTCTTCTGACTCCTCGTCCTCATGACCTCTCCTCTGCTTCCCGTTATTTTGTGTGGGGGCTCCGGCACCCGGTTGTGGCCGCTCTCGCGTGAAACCTATCCAAAGCAGTTCCTGGCACTTGGCGGTGACGGGGTATCCATGCTGCAAGACACAGCGAAGCGATTGGATGGTGTGGCCTCCCATATCCCGAAGGCCCCTCCTATCGTGATCTGCAATGGCGAGCATCGCTTTCTGGCTGCTCAACAGTTGCATGAAGCAGGTATCGAAGGAGCCAGGCTGGTGCTGGAGCCTGTGGGCCGCAATACGGCTCCTGCGTTGACACTTGCCGCCCTTGTGGCAGAGCCGCACGCGGTAATGCTCGCAATGCCCGCTGACCATGTGATGAACAATCTGACCCAGTTGCATGAAGCTGTGCAGACAGCGTGGCAACTGGCCAAGGACGGGGCCATGGTGACCTTCGGCATCGTGGCCAATCGCCCGGAAACAGGTTACGGCTACATCCAGAAGGCTCAGGCGATTGAAGGCCACGCAGCCTTTGCCATCATGAGCTTTGCTGAGAAGCCCAGCCTGGAGGTGGCACAAACCTACCTTGAAAGCGGCAACTACCTGTGGAACAGCGGACTGTTCATGGTCCGCGCGGACCAGTGGCTGAAGGCCATGGCCGCACTGCAGCCTCAGATGCTGCAGGCCTGCCAGGCTGCCATCGAAAAAAGCTGCCAGGATCTGGACTTCATCCGTCCCCACAGCGAAATCTTCGCCAGTTGCCCCGCTGACTCGATCGACTATGCGGTCATGGAGCACTTGCCTAGCAATCATGACCTGGGGATTCCCGCTCGCGTGGTGCCCCTGGATGCCGGCTGGTCCGACCTTGGCGCCTGGGATGCCTTGTGGGACGTGCTGCCGCGTGATGCCCAAGGCAACGCTCACGCGGGCCAGACGTTGGCAATCGATACGAAGAACAGCTTGCTGTTTTCCGAGACATGCCTTGTGGCTACTGTGGGAGTGGACAACATCGTCGTGGTGGAAACCGCCGATGCCATCCTGGTGGCGGATAAGCGCCGGACACAGGATGTCAAGAAGATCGTGGCTGAGCTGAAAGCTCAAAAGCGCAAGCTGGCCTCCTCGCATCGCAAGGTGCACCGTCCCTGGGGCTGGTACGACAGCATCGACAGCGGCGAGCGCTTCCAGGTCAAGCGCATCGTGGTCAACCCCGGTGCGCAGCTCAGTCTGCAGATGCACCATCACCGGGCAGAGCACTGGGTGGTGGTCAAGGGAACGGCGGAGGTGACAAATGGAGACAAGACCTTCCTGCTGGCGGAAAACGAATCCACCTTCATCCCGTTGGGCCATACGCATCGCCTGGCCAACCCCGGCAAGGTTCCGCTGGAAATCATTGAAGTCCAGTCGGGCAGTTATCTGGGGGAAGACGATATCGTTCGATTCGAGGATACCTATGGCCGATTAGCGACGGCATTGGAGAGTAATTGAGTATGCCAGGCCTTGCCATGCTACGAGCCCTATGGGTGTATCGCGGCTTTGTATGGAGCAGCGTCATGCGGGAATTTCATGGGAAATATCGTGAGTCGCTGCTGGGTGCGTTCTGGTCAGTGGCCAATCCACTGACCATGATCATCATCTATACCGTGGTGTTTGGTCAGCTCATGCGTCCGACGCTTCCAGGGCATGAGCAGATGCCGTTTGCTTTCAGTATTTATTTATGTGCAGGAGTGGTCACCTGGAATCTGTTTGCGGAGATGCTCGGTCGATTGAATGGCGTATTTCTTGAAAATGGAAATCTGATCAAAAAATCCAATTTCCCGAGAGTTTGCCTACCTGTCATTGTTACGATTTCCGCACTTATAAATTTTGGTATTGTCTTCGGATTTTACTTAATATTTTTGATGATTATTGGACATTGGCCAGGTTGGGCCATATTGGCATTTCTACCCTTGCTTTTGCTTCAGTTGTTGTTTACCTTGGGATTGGGGATATTCCTTGGTACGCTCAATGTTTTCTTTCGTGATGTAGGGCAATTCACCGCCGTGATCTTGCAGTTTTGGTTCTGGCTTACACCAATAGTTTATACATTGCCCGCATTGCCTGAAAAATTCCGCAGATTGATTCAATACAATCCCATGCAGGCTCTGATATCAGCATATCAGGATATTTTCCTTGCCAAAGCTATGCCAAATCTGCTTTCATTGCTTCCGTTGGTAGGCTTTACGGTGATATTTCTGCTGCTCGGATCGTATTTTTTTCTCACCCGCTCGGGTGAACTCGTGGATGAACTCTGATGGAAATCTTAGTCGTTTCCAATGTGGGAAAAGCATACAAACGCTATGCAAGAAAATGGTCTCGTGTGCGTGAATGGCTGACTGATAAGCCAAATCATGAGAAAAATTGGGTTTTGCGCGATCTCAATTTCAGCGTTAATCGCGGAGAGTCTGTAGGTATTTTGGGTGTCAATGGTGCTGGTAAAAGCACTTTGTTGAAAATCATAACAGGAACCACTCAACCAACAACGGGCTCCGTCACTATTCATGGCCGTGTTGCCGCATTGCTTGAGCTTGGCATGGGTTTCCATCCTGATTTTACTGGGCGGCAGAATATATTCATAGCTGGTCAATTGCTGGGTCTGCGTTCCGATGAAATTGCAGCAAATATGAATAATATAGAAGCATTTGCCGAAATTGGTGACTATATAGATCGACCAGTAAGAACATATTCCAGTGGAATGCAGATGCGATTGGCGTTCAGTGTTGCGACCGCTGTAAGACCTGATGTGCTTATCGTAGATGAAGCGTTGTCCGTGGGAGATGCGTACTTTCAGGCAAAGTGTTTCCAGCGCATTGCGTATTTCAAGGAGCAAGGCATGACATTGCTCCTCGTATCCCACAGTCCGGGTGATGTTGTCAAACACTGTGAGCGCGCCATTCTTCTCAAAGATGGTCGCATAGAACAGGATGGTTCCTCCCGGTCGGTAACAAATGTGTATCTCGATGAGCTATTTGGTAGAAAAAAGGACATCGGGACGCAATCATCGGTGGTAGCTGAGGATTCTGCGCAGAAATTGGTGAGCGGTGGAAATCTTGACGTTTTTCATACACGTCCTGGATACCATAAACAAGAACATCGCTGGGGGCACGGTGGTGCCGTTATCCTGGATTATATATTTTCATCTAATGGGGAAGATTATTCTTCAAGGTTAGAAAGTAATTCTGTCACAGACTTTTATTTTAAGGTTAGATTTGAATCGGATTTTGATAGTGTCGTTCCTGGGTTCCTGATAAAGACCTTGGAGGGAATTTTCCTGTATGGGACCAATTCCTTTGTTTCCACTGGAGAAGAAGAGAGTATTTCCGTCTCTGCTGGTGAGATCAAGATATTTCAATTCTCACTGCCGTTGTCGCTCAATGAAGGACACTATATGGTGTCTTTTGGTATTTCATCTGGCCTCCCTTTGCAAGAATTGACTCCTCTTGATCGTCGCTATGACGCTCTGATGATCAACATTGGGCGTCCACAGAAGTTCTGGGGAATTGTTGATTTGAAAGCCTCTTTCCATTGCCATGAATCGAAATCGGAGGCATTTGTCGCATGATTGAGCAGCTTGTATCGCGACTCCCAGAAATTTATCAGCCTATATTTGGGCATCCAGAATTATCAGGGCAGGTGTCTCGTCCTTGCATAGATAGACTGGCCAAGATAGTGCAAATCCATGATGGATTATGCCATGTACTTGGTAGACAGCTAAATGTACTTGATCTCGGGTGTGCGCAAGGTTATTTCAGTCTTAGTTTGGCCAAACAAGGCGCTAATGTCTGTGGCATTGATTTTCTTGATAAAAATATAGATGTCTGCAACGCCTTGGTAAAAGAGAACCCAGGGTTGCAGGCTAGATTTGAAACTGGCCGTGTGGAAGATGTTGTGGACCGGCTGGAATCAGGTCAGTATGACTTGGTTCTGGGTCTTAGTGTCTTTCATCATATTGTTCATGAAAAGGGAATTCCTACAGTTAAGGCCCTATTGGAGCGTATTGCAGCTCAAAGCGGGGCTTTGATTGTTGAGCTGGCATTGCGGGAAGAGCCGCTGTATTGGGCGTCGACGCAGCCTGATGATCCATATGAGCTAATAGAGGGGATAGCATTTGTGCATGAAGTGGCTCGTTATGCTACTCATCTCGCTCCAATCCCACGGCCACTATTCGTTGCCAGCAGTCAATATTGGATTCTTGGCGACAAGGCAGAAAAATTTGAAGATTGGGCCTGCGATCCACACGCTTTGGCGAATGGAACCCATCAAGGTAGTCGCCGCTATTTCTTTGGTAAAAATAACTTCTTGAAAACATATCGAATTAATCATTCGAGAGGCGAATTCAATAGGTCTGAATTTAACAAAGAGGTTGAATTCATAAGTAATCCCCCTGCAGGGTTTCTTGTTCCGAGATGCCTATATGTAGGGGAGAATGAAAGCACCGCATGGATTGTCACGGAGCGGCTCCAGGGTGAGTTACTGTTGGATTTTTTGCGCAAAAACGTAGATTTTGATCGAAAAGCTCTGTTGATTGCTGTGCTGGAGCAATTGTCTATATTGGAAAGCTCTGGGCTCTATCATAATGACGTGCGCGCCTGGAATATAATAAGAAGAGAAGACGGTGTTGTCTATTTAATCGACTGTGGCTCTATAACTTCCGAAGCGCGGGATTGCGTATGGCCAAGCAATATTTTTCTTTCCTTCTTTATTTTTGTGAAAGAAGTTGCTACGGGGTTAGTAGAAAATCCGAATGACAGTTTGCGGGAAATTTCCATTAGCCCATTTGGTCTGCCGCAGCCCTACCGTGCATGGGCTGAGGGAATATGGAGATTGCCGCCATCCGAGTGGTCCTTTGGGAAAATGTCTGAAACACTGTCGGATTTGAAAATAGATAATCTGCAAGTCCTTGCCTTGCAAGATTCTATGAGTATATGGATGAGGGCTATCGAAGATGCGATACAGGAACAAAAGGTATTAAATAAGCGTATTGCATCCAGATCGGATGACGATAAGCAGCGGCTATATGATGAAATTAAAAAGATCATCGACGCCCAGGCGGCAGAGATAAAAGGTGTAAGTGATTCCTTAGCAAAGTTCGAGATATTTTTAAGAGGCCAAATTCCGGAGATAGGTATTCTTCAACAGCGTATTGCCGGTACGCAGCAGCAATTTGAAGATGCTGAGGTAAAGCTTAGTGCCATAAAGCAAGAATCTGGCGAATTTGAGCGACGTGCCATTTTTGCGGAAAAAAGTGTCCAAGAACAAGCCAAAAAAATTGATGAACTTTCGGTAAGTTCCCATTATTGGTGGGAGCAATGCAATGTTTTAAAAGAGAGTTGGTCTTGGCGTATTACAGCACCCTTGCGATGGATGGCTTCCGGTCGTATTTCCGTCGTGATTAATCAGGCGTTTCGTAAGGTTGCAAACGGTTTTGTCCGAAAATCAATTATTCTCTTCCGCAAGCCTCTATCCTGGTTGATGGCACTTGTACTGCGCTATCCTCAATTGAGCTATCGCATAAATCGTTGGTTGCTGAATGAATATCCGGCACTACACCAGCAATTGCTTGGTGCGGCAAGACGCGATGGTGTAGTTTCTCCAGCTTCTGACCATCCTTCTCTGCCAAGGATGGTTGCAAGTCCTAGTGGCGAGCATCTGGTGAACGTCTCTCCATATGCCTGTCAGATATATATGGATCTTCAAACGGAAATTAAAAAAACAAAAGGGACGATTGATGCGAATTGTAATTGATATGCAGGGGGCTCAGACTGAGAGCCGATTTCGCGGTATTGGCCGTTATACGCTTGCCTTCTCCCTGGCAATCGCAAGAAATCGCGGAAAAAACGAAGTAATTTTGGCGCTGAATGGCATTTTTCAGGAGTCAATAAATACTATACGCGCAGCATTTGAGGGCGTACTGCCCCAAGAGAATATCCGTATCTGGAATGCGCCTGGACCGGTTCGAGACGACTCCGATGAAAATCAGAATCGTCGTGAAGTCGCTCAACTAATTCGTGAAGAATTTTTGCTTTCATTGCGGCCTGATATTATCCATGTGTGCAGCCTCTTTGAGGGATATGGAGATGACGCGGTTACCAGCATAGGGCTTTTCGACAAAAAAACAAAAATTAGTGTAACTGTTTTTGATTTTATTCCGCTACTGCACTCTGATCAATACCTTTTGCCGAATCAGAGCTATAAGAGTCATTATTTTAGGAAAATTGACTCCTTACGCAAGGCTGCGTTATTTCTCGCTATCTCGGAATCTTCAAAAGAAGAAGCATTGACTAATATGAATTTGCGAGAGGCCGTGGTGTTGAACGCCAGTCTCGGAGCCGATGCTATTTTTCAAGTCAGAGAAATCAATACTCTTGACGCGAAGTCATTGCAAGAAAAAATCGGAATCACTCGACCTTTTGTTTTGTACACAGGTGGGGCTGATGAACGAAAGAATTTAAAGCGTTTGATTGAAGCTTGGTCTTTACTTCCCACTGAATTGAGACAGCATCATCAGCTGCTTTTTGCAGGACGTATGCCAAGTGGTTTGATGCTCGAACTACGGGATGCTGCAAAGACATATGGATTGGCTTCAGATGAGTTGCTATTTAGTGGGTATGTGGATGATGAAGAGTTAGTCAAACTTTATAATCTTTGCAAATTATTCGTCTTTCCCTCTCTGCATGAAGGATTTGGTCTTCCTCCACTAGAGGCCATGGCATGTGGAGCTGCTGTAATTGGATCTAATAGCACAAGTATTCCAGAAGTCATTGGACTAGAAGCAGCCCTATTTGACGCGTCTGATGTCATGGATATACAGCGTAAGATCAGTGAAGTGCTTGTGGATGAAAATTTTTTAAAGAGTTTGCGCCAGCATGGATTGATTCAATCCAAGAAATTCACCTGGGATCGTTCCGCCGAATGTGCTATGAAAGCCTGGCAGGATGAATTGAATAAAAAAGACAGCCAACCAGAATATCCGTATACACGCGTTGATCTTCTGAGTTCGATTGCTCCCTTTCTGGGCGCGGCAAAAAATGAAGAGTTGCTGCGTTTGGCAACACAGATTGCAGAGAATCGGGCTGCTGGAGATGAGCGTCAGCTATTCTTGGATATTTCCGAACTTTGTAAAAATGATGCGGCTACTGGTGTTCAGCGCGTTGTACGAAGCTATCTGCTTCATCTCTTGAATAACCCTCCACCGGGATTCCGGGTGGAGCCTGTTTATGCCGTGATCGGAGAGAATTATCGCTACGCGTATTCCTATTCTGCAAACGTTCTGGGTCGACCTGCACCAATTGAGCAAGATCCACTTTTGAGATGGCAGCGTGGAGATATTTTTTTTGGTTTGGACATGCAACACCATGTTCAGCTCGAGCAAGCCGATTTCTATTCTCAACTAAGGAGAAATGGGGTCGTTGTAAAATTTCTTGTTTATGACTTGCTTCCAATTCAGTTGGCAGATTTGTTTCAGGCAAACGAATTGAAAATATTGCATGAGCAATGGCTGGAGATGATTGCGTCTCAGGATATGGCGATATGCATTTCCAAGGCTACAGCCAATGCCTATAAAAACTGGATAAAAGAAAAAAATATCCTATGTAATCCCGCGCTTGTCATTGACTGGGTACACATGGGGGCAGATATTGATGGCTCTCTTCCTTCCAAAGGAATTCCAAAAGATGCCCAAAGTGTTTTGCAAAAACTGAAAACTCGCCCAACTTTCCTTTCTGTATCCACACTTGAGCCACGTAAGGGGCAAGCGCAGATTTTGGATGCAGTGGAAAAATTATGGGCTGAAGGTGAAGATGTCAATTTGGTCTTTGTTGGTCAACTGGGATGGAAGGTTGAATCACTGGCTTCGCGCCTTAAATGTCATTCACAGAATGGTCAGCGACTTTTCTGGCTTAAAGGCATTAGTGATGAGTATTTGGATCAAATATATGCATGCAGTACTTGCTTAGTTGCAGCTAGCCTCAACGAGGGTTTTGGTCTACCACTTATTGAGGCCGCACGCCATGGTATTTCCATTGTTGCAAGAGATATCCCTATTTTCAGAGAGGTTGCAGGAGAAAATGCTCATTATTTTGAAGGCTTGACTGGTGATCATCTTGCTTCTTCTTTAAAGATATGGTTGAGAGATCATAAAAATGATGACTTCCCGAAATCTACGGCTATAGAGTGGCTGTCTTGGAGTGACAGTACAGCGGTACTCAAGAATAAACTCGTTCACGAAAACTACAAGCGAAAGCAGTTGTTAGTAGATGTTTCCGAGCTAGTTCAGCATGACGCCAGAACAGGCATTCAACGAGTTGTCCGAGCCATTCTTGGTGAGTGGCTACGCAATCCACCAGAAGATTACCGAATCGAGCCGGTGTATGCAACATCGAATCAGGGGTACCGCTATGCTCGCATATTCACCTCGAAATTTACCGGTCAATCGGATAGGAACTTGGTAGATGAGGTTATAGATTATTCGCCAGGAGACATATTTTTCTCGCTTGATCTTAATCATCATATTCCTAGAATACATCAGTCTTATTTGGAAAAGTTATATGCATCTGGGGTTGATGTTCGTTTCATGGTTTATGACTTGCTGCCAATTCAATTCCCACAGTTCTGGGATCAGAAAAACAGCATCTATGAAATCGTAGAAGATTGGATGCTAGCAATTGCGAGTTTTGGCGGAGTGGTGTGCATTTCCCGGACAGTGGCTGAAGATATGGAAGAGTGGATTAATAAAAAGGCTATTCGCCGCAGTCGCTCTTTCAAAATTGACTGGTTCCATCTGGGCGCTGATGTTCATCACTCTCTCCCAAGTCGAGGTTTGCCACACAATGCAAATAAGGTTTTGGAATTACTTCGTAGTCGTATCAGTTTCTTGATGGTCGGTACGCTCGAGCCTAGAAAAGGGCATCGCGAAGTATTGGATGCATTTGAGCAGCTATGGGATGCTGATGTTGATGTGAATCTGGTCATCGTTGGAAAAGAGGGCTGGATGGTAGATACTTTTGTAAAGCGTCTGCGTGCACACTCAAGATTAAACAAAAAATTATTTTGGTTAGATGAAGCCAGCGATGAATATTTGGAAGAAATTTATAATAGCAGTGCATGTTTAATAGCGGCATCGTACGGAGAAGGATTTGGTCTGCCACTGATTGAAGCAGCTCAACACAATCTTCCCATAATTGCCAGAGATATAAAAATATTCCGTGAAGTCGCGGGTGACCATGCATTCTATTTTGGTAGAGAAGGTTCTGAGAATTTGATGAAATCCTTGGAGGCTTGGTTAGATTTATATTGGGCGAAAAAACATGTGTTTGCCAATAAAATGCCTTGGATGACTTGGAAGGAGAGTGCAGGGAAGTTATTGGAGATCGTGAAAAATGTGGGTTGAAAAAATAAAAAAGATACACGTTTTCCTTTTTTCTTTGACATGTTATTACTTAATTCATAGACTGACTGATTTATTTCCTGTCAACGGTGGTGCTGGATTTGATGGGTCAGTTTATCTTGAATACATATTGAAGATAGCTGCCGGTGTAGATATACACAATGATCCGTACCGGCTGATGAGAGTTTCAGGATTCATTCCAGCCATTTTTATGGCTTACCTTGGTTTGGGAGTGCGTGAATTAATTCTGTTTCAGGCTATATTGAATTCTGTCATGTTGGCTATGGGGGCCGCTATTTTTTTTAGCACGTGCCAACAGTTGACAGGAAAAAAAACTGAATCATTAATTGCGACGGGCACATTATTTTTTAGTTGGCCATATCTTGTGATGCCAATTTATTATCCAATTTTGAGTGACCATATTGCATTGCTTGCTTCCATATTGGCTCTATGGGCGTGGGCGAGATCTTCTTGGGTTCTTTTGTGCGTAATCATATTTTTTTCGGTATGGTTAATGCCAGGTCTTTTTATTGTTCCCTTATTGTTGCTGGCTTTTCCTCGAGAGGGCGGTGATTTTAATATGGGGCAGGTTTCCCGAAATAGTGTTATTCGCAGTGTTTTGTTTTGTATTTTTCTAAGTGCTTCTGGATATTCTATTTATCGCCTGAATGGATTGTCTAATTCTGAAATAAATATGCATCCTCCAGGGTTTGATATTGGAATGGATGATTTAAAGGCGTGGTCTATTGTCCTTGTGGGTGTACTGATGGCTTGCACCGCATTTTCATGGTCATGGATTTTTTCTAGAAAGGAATTTTGGAAATTGATTTCTGTGAAACAATTAATGCTGGGACTGTGTATTGTTGCCTTGGGTATTATTTCCATAAACGCGATTATTGATTGGAGTTCTGGAAATCAAGGCCCTCCATTGTTCTATTTTCTGTTGCTGCAAGCCTCGGCGGCCCCTTTGAAGCCAATAGTGGCTCATTTCTTGTACTATGGACCCATATTTATTATGGCCTTGTGTTTTTGTCTTTTTTTGAATTATAAAATAAAGAGTAGAGCTGAGTTTTCTTTGCTCGTTGCGATTTCTGCGTATCTTCCATTGCTTATTTTTGGATCAGAAAGCCGCCAATGGATTGCTATATTTCCCGTTGCAATAACTTTCTTGATTCTTGTTGAGAAGAGAGTGAGGGTGCTTTTGCTTTTACTTGCTGGTGCACTTCTTCTTTGCTCTCCGGCGATTTTTTTAAAATCAGAAATAAATGCGGCAGTACTTAGCGGTTCAAATTATCTTAGTAATGAGTGGCAGTTGTATTTTGGACGTCAAGGGCCCTGGATGTCGCCTCGAATTTATATAATTGGTTTGATTTCGATGCTTACGTTCTTTGTGAGCTACGTAGCTGTGAGTCGGGATAAGACATAATTTAGTATATTTTTTACGGACGGAACATGGTATGCAAATAAACAATCTTTCTGAGAAGATAAACGCCTATGAGGCAAAGATCAAGGCGGCAACAAGTCGTGTAATAGATAGTGGTTGGCTTGTCTTGGGTCCTGAGGTCAAACGATTCGAGAATTTGTTCGCTGAGTACCTTGGTGCGCAATACTGCGTTAGCTTAGCTAACGGGACAGATGCCATTGAACTTTCCTTGAGAGCGCTGGGGGTGGAAAGCGGCGATATTGTTGCGACAGTTGCAAATGCTGGAATGTATACCACGACCGCACTCCTAGCGATTGGCGCTATTCCATTTTTTATTGACGTGGATCTCACGACAAGAAACACGACCCTCAAAGAGGTTCAAAGAGCACTTGATGCTGGAGTGAAAGCAGTCGTTGTCACTCATCTTTATGGCCGTGCAACGCCAGAAATCAAAGAGATTGCACAGCAGTGTGCATTGCATGGCGTTCCATTGCTGGAAGATTGCGCTCAATCGCATGGTGCATCCATTGGTGATCAGCGAACTGGTACCTTCGGTGATGCCAGTAGTTTTAGCTTTTATCCCACCAAGAATCTAGGGGCCCTGGGAGATGGAGGGGCTGTAGTTACCAACCGGAACGATATTGCTGAAAAGGTCGCGCGGTTACGCCAGTATGGTTGGTCTTCTAAATATTGTGTTGAATATGGGGGGGCTAGAAATAGTCGCCTTGATGAGATTCAAGCTGCTATATTGGCGGTATTTTTGCCAGACTTGGATGCTGCCAACGAACGCAGACGTCATATTGCCAAACGATATTCTTTAGAGATTAAGCACACAGAAATAACCTTGCCACCTATAGGTAGTGCTGATTATGTCGCTCACTTGTATGTTATTCAAAGCAGCAAACGAAATCTACTGCAGGCATATTTGAAGGGTTTCGGTATATCGTCAGATATACATTATCCAATACCAGATTACCGCCAACCTTTATTTAAAGATAAATTCGCAGAAATAGGGCTGAAGAATACTGAGAGACTTTGCAGTGAAATCTTGACCTTGCCATGCTATCCAGAAATGAATGATTCATTGGTGGACCAAGTTATTTCTGCGGTCAATGCGTGGGAAATATGAAATATACGGTAGTTATACCCGTTTATAAAAATGAGGCTTCGATCCCAAGATTGCTAGAGGTCTTGTCAGATATGGGGCATCAACTTGGCAGGCAGATGGAGGTTGTTTTCGTTGTCGATGGCAGCCCAGATCAGTCATTTGCGATGCTCAAAGCATCTTTGCATCAGCTCGATTTCCCTGCACAATTGCTGCTTCATTCGCGTAATTTTGGATCATTTCCGGCTATCAGAAGCGGGCTTGCAGTTGCAAGGGGAGAATATTTTGGAGTGATGGCAGCTGATCTACAAGAACCTCCCGAACTATTGATCGCATTCTTCGTCGCGCTGGCGAATGAGGAATATGATGTAGTTATTGGTACGCGTGAGAGCCGCAACGATCCATATTTTTCGCGGATAGCTTCCGGGATATTTTGGTCTTTGTATCGGAAGATGGTCGTTCCCGATATGCCGGAAGGTGGAGTTGATGTGTTCGGATGTAACCGTGCATTTCGCGATCAGTTACTGAAATTGGAGGAATCTCGTTCATCATTGATTGCGCTTATCTTCTGGCTTGGATTTCGAAGGAAGCTGGTCAGTTATGAGCGCTTGATACGCCAAGAAGGGAAATCAAGCTGGACTCTGAAAAAGAAGATTGACTATATGATGGATAGTATCTTCGCCTTTACCGACTATCCTATTAGGTTATTGATTCGTATTGGCGTGCTTGGCTGTATTATGTCAATGGCTTTAGGTGCTGGTGTATTTATTGCTCATGTATCTGGGCGCATCAATGTGCCTGGCTATGCGGCCACCATGCTTGTGGTTTTGTTTTTTGGCATGCTTAACCTTCTTGGGCTGGGACTTGTCGGCACCTACGCATGGCGGGCATATGAGAATAGCAAACAACGTCCGCTTGCCGTGGTGGCATTGAATATATCGAATAGCAGGGAAGGAGCGCTCTCATGGTGAATAGTGAGTCCATTGAAAGATCGTTCTTCTATTCGCCCTTTAGCTTTATAAGAGGTGTGGCTGACCTTGGCGAAGAATGGCTTGATGAATTGAAGGCTGCGACAGAGAGGGGGGGGATACAGCGATTTGTAGATGTGTCTGGTATTGTAATATTCTTCAAGACATTGAAATGGGATAGCGATTTTTTTGGGATTCCTTTCTTTAAAGTGGAATTTGTAGATTTCCCCGAAAAATCAGATCTCCAGTTGCTTCAAAATTCTTTTTCAAATTTCCGTAAATGGATAGCTTCTTCAAATTCGGAGTTCTACATATTTGCTGAAATTCCCTGTGAAGACACTGGTGTTGTTGCAGGGATGACTGGGGCGGGTTGGAGGCTAGTAGAAACTAGGGTTACTTGTTTTCGAGACGATTTGCAGAAATTTTCTTTTCCTAGAAGAAGCTCAGTTCGCAATGCCTCGTTATTAGATATCAGTGCCTTACGCAAAGCTGCTGTTGACGCGGTAAATCATTATGATAGATTTCATGCTGACGATTTTTTTTCCGAGAAAGAATCCTCGGATTTTCTTGGAATATTTATAGAGAACTCTGTCAAAGGTTTCGCAGACGAAGTTATTGTCCCCTCCGAAGGAGAGGCAAATGCATTTCTTACGGGAAACTATGTTGTATCGCCTTTATCTCTTTCTAGGAAGAGAATTGGAAAGATGGTTTTGTCTGCCGTGACCGGCGAGCGAAAAGGTTGGTACACCAGGCTGATTTCCGAACTGAGCTATAAGTTCAAGGATAAAGGTCTGGATACTGTTTTCATGACAACGCAAGCAACTAACCGTGCTGTTCTGAAAGTTTGGGCTCACCATGGCTATCAATTTGGACGGTGCTCTCACATCTTCTCTACATATTCAAGAATTAAATAAAAATATGCCAATATCAACCTTTTCAGTAGTCCATGTAGGTGCCATTGTTCCTGATTCCGTAAATTTGGGGGATTTTGTATCTGTTCACGCTGGTGCATTGTTGGCGGAGAACTGCACAATTCATGGATTTACTCAGATATGGTCTGGCACAAAAATTGGAGAAAATACGTGTTTCGACACAGGTGTTTCTTTAGAAAGGCCAGATGATAAAAAGAATTTAGGAATTTCATTCGGGGCCAATTGTCAAATAGGGGCTGGTGCCGTAATCCGTCAAGGGCTCAGCATCGGTGAAGGAGCCATTGTTAGACCTGGAAGTGTCATTGAGCAAAATGTGCCTCCCTACGCAATTGTGTCTGGTGTCCCTGCTCGGGTTTTAGGCTATCGAGAAAGTCAGTTGGAGAGCTCAGCGAATTTTGCATTTCCAAAAGCAAACTTCCCAGCAAAAGAGTCTGTTGAATCGCTGGGTGTTGGAGGTGTGACATTGCATACATTGAAGAAGGTATGTGACCCCAGAGGAGATTTGTCGGTTGGAGACTTCGCCAAGAATATCCCATTCGATCCAAAAAGATATTTCCTGGTCTTCAACGTGCCTAGCGAGAAGACTCGCGGCGAGCATGCCCATTACGAATGCCATCAATTTCTAATTTGCGTTAAAGGAAGTTGTGCTGTAGTTGCTGATGATGGTTTATCTCGACGGGAAGTGTTGCTGAGCTCTCCGGAGATGGGCGTTTATCTTCCGCCCATGACTTGGGGAATTCAATATAAATATTCCAACGATGCAGTATTACTTGTTTTTGCATCCCATTACTATGATTCCGCGGACTATATTAGAGATTACTCTGAATTTGTTGAAGCTGTCCGCCGACAGGGGCGCTAATGTTGAACTGGATAAGAAATAAAAATATCCAGCGTTGGCTGATTTTTGTCGTTGGAGGAGGCATTAATACTGGATTCACATATTTTTTATATCTGCTGCTAAAGCTGATGCTTGCTTATCAGTGGGCATATGCTATATCTTACGTGTCAGGTATTTTCTTCTCTTATTGGTTCAATTCTGTTTTTGTTTTTCGATCAACCTTGTCATGGAAAGGCATTTTTGCGTACCCTTTGGTCTATGTTGGACAGTATTTGGCATCAGCTTTTTTTCTAGCGGGACTCGTTGAGTACTTGGATGTAAGCCAAAATATTGCACCTATCCTTGTGGCAATCGTGCTGCTTCCCATTACCTATTTGTTGTCGAAGTTATTGCTGGGAAAATCAAGTTCCAGAAGAACTCCAAGATGAGTCGTATCTTTATGAAACTAGCTAACACCACTGGTACTGAAGGACAATCTTCGCCATGGAAAGTTTTTTCCTCAGAATGGCCGTGGTGGACTTGCGGCTTCATTATTTCATTTTTTTTGGCCAGTCTTCTGATGACGGGATGGCCTGAGGGAATTTTTCCTAATCTGTCTTACCCCTATACATATTCCGGCGATGGCTTGAGCCATTCCTGGATGACCTTGAGGGCGATAGAGGGATGGGTCTTTGAAAATGATCGAAGCGGTTATCCGTTCGGTTCTTCTTTTTTTGACTACCCTGGCTCGGATTTTGGGAATTTGGGGGTTTTGAAGATTCTTGGATGGATTACTGGAGAGTATCACTCTGCAATCAATCTATTCTTCCTGCTCAGTTTTTCCATAGTATTTGTCTCTTCATTTTGCGTTTTGCGTGCTTTTGGCTTGCGTCAGTTATTGGCAGTATGCGCCTCTCTGTTGTTTTCTTTTTTGCCATTTCATTTTCTCAGGTTGGGTCATTTATTTTACCTCTGGTATTTTGTTGTTCCTTGGTTTTTTTATATTTGCTTTATCTTGTTTTTTCGTGCCGATGAAACATTTGCTTCCTCGACGTTAATCAGAAAAAAAATGTTCTTATGGTCGACCATAATCGTGTTGGCCAGCTTTGGCGTCTACTACGCACTCTTCGGTGTTCTGATGCTGGGCATCGTTGCACTTTCCGTTGGAATAAGAACGAGTAGCATGCGAAAAATGGCCCCAGCCCTGTTGGCCGCGGTTATTATCACAGTGGGCGTCATCATAAATGTGGCTCCTAATATAGTCTATAAGAAGCAAAATGGAACGAATACCGAGGTGGCTGTGCGCTCTCCGTCGGAAGCAGAGGTATATGGATTCAAGCTGATGCAGCTTCTTATGCCACGACCCGGGCATCGCAGCGAATATCTTGCAAGTTTATCGGCTACTTACGGCCGTGACTATCCTTTGGTTAATGAGAATTCAACGGCATCTCTGGGACTCGTTGGTTCTTTAGGTTTTATTTTTGTATTTTTTATCATGCTTGCCAGATTCTCTGGAAAAGCGGTGGACATCAGGCTGTCATTTTTATCATTGATCGTCATTTTTCTTTTTCTTTTGGGGACGATTGGTGGGCTTGGTGCAGTTTTTTCTGCATTTTTATCATCCTCCATTCGTGGGTGGAACCGGATTAGTGTTTTTATTAGTTTTGGGGTGATTGCAGTTTTTTTTCTGGTTGTTCAGAATTTTATAGAAAGAAATTTTTCTCCTAGACGTTCAAGTTTTGTAATATCTTTTTTGGCTTTTGGTCTATTGATTTTGGGTATGTTCGATCAGACAACGCCAGCGTGCCATTCCTGTAATGAGAAAACAAAATTAGCTTTTGAAGCTGATAGGAATTTCATTGAGAAAATAGAAGGTATGCTTCCTGTCGGCGCTGCTGTTTATCAATTACCATATATGCCATTTCCAGAAGTCGCTCCGAAAAATAGGCTGCACACCTATGATCTGGCTGCTGGCTTTCTGCATTCCAAGAGCTTGCGTTGGAGCTATGCCGGCATGAAAGGTCGAGAGGGAGATCTTTTTTACAGAGCTCTCGCTCAGGAGTCTATTGAGAAGCAGATTGATGTGATTAGTCGACTGGGATTTTCCGGCGTGTATATAGATCGGCGCGGCTTTGACGACAACGGAGACTCTTTGATAGCTCGACTGACTGTGTTGTTGGGCGGAGCACCTTCTCTGCAACGAGCGGATGGAGAGATAGTTTTTTTTAAGCTGAAATCTAATATAATAAAAAATACTCAGGGACTGAGTGCGGCAGCGATTTATAAAATCGCTGGATTCACTGTGGATCATTTGGGCGCGCGCTATGCGGCCAGTTTATCCGAGGGAATAAATTTCACCAAAAATAATTGGCCTGAATTTCTACGTGATGTTAAAGGTGTTTCTGGATCGGAGCCTTGGGGGCGTTGGTCGGATGCGAATTTACATTCGAGTGTGGAATTCCATTTTCTTGATCCTCTCCCGAATCAATTTGATTTGATTTTATATGCCAAGCCTTTCGGGCGATCGGGTACGCAAGAAATTACTGTCCGAGTTGGAAAAAAAGAATATCATATAATTCTTAAACCAGAAGGTGGAGAGATACGTGTTCCTGTGAACTTGCTTGGAGAGCGGGTGGATTTGTTGGAATTCATTCCCAATAATCCCGTTTCACCGTATAAGTTAGGGATGAGTGCAGACTCGCGAAAATTGGGTATAGGCTTTGTTTATTTGAAATTTCAATATAATTAGAGAAATTTCTGACGATTATTTGAAATCTAGTCGAGGAGAGTTTTTCAATGAAACGTGCAATTGTTACAGGAATTACAGGACAGGATGGCGCATATCTTGCTCAGTTACTTCTAGAAAAAGGGTACAAGGTTTTCGGCACCTTTCGTCGTACCAGTTCCGTTAACTTCTGGCGTATTGAGGAGTTGGGGATACAGAACCATCCCAACCTGAATTTGGTTGAGTACGATCTGACGGATCTGTCTTCCAATATTCGTTTGCTGCAAGCGACTGAAGCCTCCGAGGTCTACAATTTGGCCGCTCAAAGCTTTGTTGGCGTCTCTTTTGAGCAGCCAGTGACAACGGCGGAGATCACCGGACTAGGTGCTGTGAATTTGCTGGAAGCTATTCGTATCGTCAATCCAAAGGTACGCTTCTACCAAGCCTCTACTTCCGAGATGTTTGGCAAAGTTCAAACCATTCCTCAACATGAGTCCACCCCGTTCTATCCACGCAGCCCCTACGGCGTAGCCAAGCTGTATGCGCACTGGATGACGGTGAATTACCGTGAGAGCTACGGTATCTTCGGCTCCAGTGGTATTTTGTTCAACCATGAGAGCCCTCTGCGCGGTCGCGAGTTCGTCACCCGCAAGATCACCGATTCCGTGGCCAAGATCAAGTTGGGCAAGCTGGATGTTCTGGAGCTGGGCAACCTGGATGCCAAGCGCGATTGGGGATTCGCCAAGGAGTATGTGGAGGGCATGTGGCGCATGCTTCAGGCCGATGAACCCGACACCTTTGTTCTCGCTACAAATCGTACCGAGACTGTGCGCGATTTCGTCAGTATGGCTTTCAAGGGTGCTGGAATTACCGTGGATTTCAAGGGAGAGACCGAGAATGAAACGGCCGTGGACGTGGCAACGGGAAAGACGGTGATGCGTGTCAATCCTAAGTTCTATCGTCCCGCGGAAGTGGAGCTTTTGATTGGTGATCCTGCCAGGGCCAAGGAAAAATTGGGCTGGGCGCCAACCACAACCCTTGAAGAGTTGTGCCAGATGATGGTTGAGGCTGATTTGCGCCGTAATCAAGCCGGATTTTCTTTCTGACAGATTGGACCGGTAATTTATGAATCAACAGCAAAGCGGCGCAAACAAGCGAGCCCTGGTGACCGGAGCTGCCGGCTTCACTGGACGTTATCTTGTTCAAGAGCTCGAGCAACATGGTTGGGAGGTTTGGGGGGTGGGGCACGCTCCTCAACAAGGCCTTGCCAATTATCGGGTTGCCGATCTTGAAGAATATGCTCAGTTGCATTTGGCTGTGCAGGAAATTGCACCGCACGCTGTTTTCCATTTGGCGGCTATCGCCTTCGTGGGTCATGGTTCGCCGCTGGATTTTTATCGCGTCAATGTGGGAGGATCCCGCAACCTGCTTCAGGCGCTTGCGAGCCTGAAGCAAGTGCCGGAGAGCGTATTGCTCGCCAGTAGTGCCAACGTCTACGGCAATACGGCAGAAGGAAAGCTGAGTGAGGCAACGCCCCTGAGTCCAGCCAATGACTATGCAGTAAGCAAGTCGGCGATGGAGATGATGGCCCGGCTGTGGATGGATAAATTGCCCATTGTGATAACAAGGCCGTTTAACTACACCGGCGTTGGGCAATCCAGGGATTTCCTTATACCCAAGATCGTGGATCATTTCCGTCGCAAGTCACTCCAGATCGAGCTGGGCAACCTTCAGGTCTGGCGTGATTTTTCCGATGTGCGCGATGTGGTGCGCGCCTATCGTTTGCTGGCCGACAGACGGGTGACCGGCACCGTGGTCAATGTGGGTTCGCAACAACTCAATTCTCTGCAAGAGGTACTGGAAAAATGTGTTCGACTGACGGGGCACGAGATGCAAGTCCAGGTTAATCCAGCCTTTGTAAGGGCGAATGAAGTCAAGACCTTGTGTGCAGACACATCAAGACTTGAGGCTCTGATAGGAGACAGGCCGCTGACACCTTGGGATGAAACGCTGCACTGGATGCTTCATGACGGTTTGTGAGGCGTTGTGATGGGTTTGGACGTGATTCTGGCCACCGATGTTCTCAGCCCGCCGCTGACTGGTATTGGCCGATACAGTTATGAACTGACAAGGCGCCTCGCTAGCCATTCGGACGTGGAACGCTTGCGTTACTTTGCAATGGGGCGTTGGGTTGCTGATCCGTTGTCGGGTCTCGACCAGCCTGTCCATGAGCGGGCGACCTTGCGTACGCGCCTTGCTGCCAACCGCTTAGCGGTCCGTGCCTACCAAGCCTTGACGCCGGCCATTTATGGCTGGCGTCTACGGGGGAACAGGCATGCGGTATATCACTCTCCGAATTACGTCGTGCCTCCGTTCGATGGCGCGGCCGTTAGCACCGTTCACGATCTCTCGCATGTGCTGCACCCTCAGTTCCATCCAGCAGCACGTGTCGATTTCCTTAATCTTGCATTTGGTGCCAGCATGAAGCGCACGCACCATGTGATCACTGATTCGGAGACGGTCCGACAAGAGTTTCTTGAGCGCTATGACTGGGCTCCCGAAAATGTGACTGCAATAGGTCTGGGCGTCGATCCGGTGTACCGCCCCAGATCACGAGAAGAGGTTGAACATGCGCTGGCGCAATGGAATCTGCGATATCGCGAATATTCGCTTTATGTCGGGACGATCGAGCCCCGTAAGAACCTGGAGCGGCTACTGAGAGCATATGGCAGCTTGCCTCTTGAACTACGGCGCGGTTTTCCCTTGGTAGTGGCTGGGTCGAAGGGCTGGAACTCCGACGAGATGCATCGGCAGATGGCCGTAGCCCACGACGAGGGGTGGATGCACTATCTGCGCTTTGTGGACCAAGCTCAGCTGCCCTTGCTGTATGCCGGAGCGCTATTGTTTGCCTATCCATCGTTGTATGAAGGATTTGGCCTGCCGTTGGTTGAGGCGATGGCCAGCGGAGTGCCGGTTCTGACCTCCAGCACGTCGTGCATGCCGGAAATTACGGCAGGAGCGGCCCGTCTGGCCGATCCGATGCAGGTGGAAGACATCGCGTATCAGCTAAGGGCTTGCCTGAGCGATACCCAGTGGCAGGATTCAGCACGGGCCAAGGGGCTGGTTCGGGCCGCACAGTTTTCCTGGGATCGGTGCACGGAGCAGACTGTGAGCGTTTACGCGCGGGTGCGCCGCCAAATCGAGGGCGGATAGAGCTAGCCAGGCCGGCTCTTGCCATGAGCGATGCTCAACAGCGAAGACACTGCCACATAGCGCACCGCGTTACCCCATGACTGGAAGATTTTCGATCTGTTGACTCTGGCCGTGTGCAGAGGTAGTGCCACCTCTGCAATATTCAAGCCTTGCCTGCGCATGAGCAGCAAAGTCCCGATGTCCTGGTAGTCGAGCATGGTGGCTTCGGTGGAGGTCGCCACCTCCAGCGCCTGCCGGTTGTACAGCCTGAATCCAGAAACGAAATCCCGCAGGCCAAAACCTGTTAACCAGCGGAACCATTGCCACGCGATGCGGCGCACCAGGCTGTTGCGCTCGGCGAAGTAGGCTACGACCATGTCCGCCTGCTGGCGTTGTGCCAGCAGCGTGGGCAGCTCCTCCACCTCATAGCGACCTTCAGCGTCGATGGTGACGACGGTCTGGAACCCATGGGTCTGCGCGTAGCGCAGGCCGGTTTGCAGGCTGCCCCAATTTGTCATTGCCAGCAAGGGGCGCAGTACCCTTGCTCCGCATTGCTCGGCTTCATGGCAGGTGGCATCTGTGCTGCGGTTGTCCACGACGAGGACGCTGGCCTCGACCAATGCATGCACGCGACGTATGAGATGCGCAATCTCGGCTTGATTGTTGCGCGTAGAAATGACAACCAGCAAGTCCTGGCGTGCTCTTGCCGGGCGAGTGTCGGGTGCCAGGCTGCGGTAGTGGCGCGCCACGCTTCGTTCACAGGGGCCGATGCTGAAAAACCGATGCAAGGCCTTGTGGCCCGATTGGCCCAGCCGCCGCCTGAGGGCCGTGTCGTGCTGCAGGCGAGCAATGCTGCTGCGCCAGGCATCAATGTCTTCAAACGGTACATGCAGGCCGGCGTGCGAGTGGGCGACTACCCAGGGCATGCCCGAACCGGGAAGGTCAGTTACCAAACAGGGCTTGCCGTGCAGCATGGCCTCCAGCAATACGATGCCGAAAGCTTCCGTACGTTCGCGCGAGGCAAGACAGAAGATGTCGCACTCTGCAAACAAGGCATGTTTTTCCTCGTCCGATACCGAGCCCACCAGTCGCACACTGGCCTGTCTGCCCTCGGGAGTGCATTGGCGTATCAGCTCTTCCAGGGGTGCTCGCAGCTCGCCTTCTCCCGCAATCAGCAACTCCACGCTTGGCATGGCCGAGACGGCTCGGATCAAGGTCTCGAAGCCTTTGTAGTAGGTCAGCCGCCCGATGGACAACAGGCGCAGCCGGGTGTCGGGGCGCCAGCCTTGGCCGTGCTGCAGCGATGCTGGTGCAGGAATGGTTTCGAGGTTCAGGCCCAGCGGAACGATCTCGCATTTGCTGCGCCAAGTGCGCAGGGCATTGCTGGCCTCAAGATAGGGTGGCGACGTTGCGAATACCTGTTGGGCGCGTTCCAGCAAGGCCTGCTCGAACGGCCGGTACAGCATGTAAGCCAATGCCACGGACCACTTGATGTTGGACACCACCACATCGGAGTGCCAGTGGATGACCCAGGGCACGCGCCGCGCGATGGGCAGGGTCAGTGCCCAAAGCGCCGAGTTGTTGGGCAGATGCAGGTGCAGTACGTCGGGCTGAATGCGTTCGATGGCGCGGCCCAGTGCGCGCCGGAATCCCATGGCCATGGGGGCATAGACCAGATTGAATTGAACGGGCACGCGTTCCAGCCAGGCGGGATCATCCGGCTCCGGATCACCATGGACCAGGGCATGCGCATCGACACCCTGGCGTCGTTGCTCGTGTATCAGGTCGGCCAGAAAGACTTCCATGCCGCCCCGGTAGGGAGGGAAGAATTTACCGACGTGAAGTATGCGCAGGGCCATGGCGGACAGCGCCTACTTCGTCGTCTGAGGCTTTGCGGTAGCCGGGCTCAACTGATTGCGGACCTGCCGGTACTGCGGATTCTGTGGCTCCAGGCGTATTGCCTGGTCCAGACTCTTCAGTGCTTCCGGCAGGTTGCCCAGGCCGTGATAGGCCATTGCACGCCCGTAGAAAGCGGGCGCGCTGGGGCTGCGAGCAACCAGTGGTTCCAGCAGCTCTTTGGCTTGCGCACTATCACCCTGGCCGACAAGGGCCAGCCCCAAACCGACGATCAGGCGAGGGGCGTTTGGCGAGGTCTGCAGCAGAGTTCGGAAGTCGTCAGCTGCAACTTTGTATTGCTGCACACCTATGGCCGCCTCTGCGCGTTTCAGGCGCAGGGTCTGCTCCATTTGCTTGGCGTTGGCACTGTCTTCGGTGGGCTCGCCCAGGGCGCGTGAGTATTCCTCGAATGCTGCGCGCAACTGGCCTGTGGCCATCAACGCTTCGGCTTTCTGGTAGTACAGGGCTTGGCCCTTGAAGCCTTTGGCCTGGGCTGCGGCAAACGCATTGAGGGCTTCGGGGAATTTCTTTTGCAGGGACAGAACGGCACCCATATTGAACAGCGCATTGCCTCCCAAGTCTCCAAGGGCGTTGGCCGTGGCGAAGTCCTGCAGCGCCTGGTCGAGCATGCCCTTGTCTGCGTGTGCTGTTCCGACGTTCAAGAAGGCACGGCCGCGTCCCACGGCATTGGCGGGGGCTTTTTTGTCGATTTTTTCAGCGGCATCGGCCCAGGATGTGCCTACATCTTGAAGAGAGAGCACGCGCTCGAAAGCCATGGCTCCGAACACCAGCCCGATGACGATGCCTGCGATGTAGATGGTGCGTGGTTTGACCCCTGTCAGCGCAATGGCCGCCAACCCAGGAATGGCCACCGCCCACAGGTAGCTGCGATACAGCACCAAGGGGTCCTGCAGCCAGACTGTGGCGAATTCCGTCACGTACCAGAGCAGGGGAAACAAGAGGCAGAGCGCTACCAGACCGATGACTCCGGGGCGCTTGAGCAAGGCCCAGATCGAGCAAGCCAGCAGGCCCAGGTAGCCCAGCGCGCCAACCAGATGCCAGATTGATCCGAAGCTGAGAGGAAAGGCCGGTCGTAGATCAATGGACATCCATCCCACGTAAGGAGCGATCCACAGAAGGCCATAAGCAAAGAAAAGGGCCGCCTCGTTGAAGATGCTCAAGGGATAGATCTGAGAGGCAATCCCAGGCCGAAGGGCTTCCAACTGCTTTGCGTAGCCCTGGGATTGCTCATCGAAAACCTGCCCCAGCAGTTGGCCGAAAAAATGGAATATCGCTGCCGAAGAAATTGCCAGCAGTACCAACGCGACGCCAATGATGGCCAGGGAGGCCTTCAGGCCCGGGCGCCGTACGAAGATATAGAGCGGCACGACCATGACAACCGTCAGAAAGGCATGCTCTTTTGAGAGAACGGCAAGTACATAAAGGACCAGTGCTGCCACATGCCAGATGGCTCTTCCGGATCGAAGGCCGCGAACGAATGCCCAGCATGCCAGCACCGCGAACAGCGTTGCCATGACGATGGAGCGCTGCACCAGGTATCCAACGGCGTAGACCGCGACAGGGTTCAGTGCAAAAAGGATCAGGCCCAACTGCAGGGCTGCATCGCGCGATGCGAGGAAATGGGGCTGCTCCTCGATGTCATGCGGAAAGCGCGTCTGCGTCAGCAGGGCCTTGAACAGTGCATACAAAGCCGCCACGGTCGCGAGATGCAAGGCGATATTGAAGACGCGCTGCTTCCACCAGCCGGCTCCAAAGAGCTGTTCGATCCAGACGAAGCTGCCATACGACAGCGTGCGCTGCTTGAAATCCAGCAGGCTGCCGTAGTTGCCGAAGATCGTTCCATCCGTCAGGCGCATATCGTCGAACAACAGCCCGTTGTTCAGGCCGGGCAGGTAAACGCCCAATATGGCCAGCAAAAGAAGGGCACTGAACCAGTAGATCGCTTTGGGGGAGGCAGCCATTGCTTCTTGTCTTGTCTCGGATGTGGCAGAGCTTGGATGGGTTGGCCTTGCAAATGGCCTCTCATGGGAAAAGCGCAGGCAGTTTAACAGCCGTGAAACCCGGTTACTGCGCCTGCTGCGCAAGTGATGTGAGTGTTGTGAGAAGGCCTGCGATGAAAAAAGCCCCATGTCGCGGCAGGCGTGGCATGGGGCTGGGAGGCCATCAGGTGGGGCTAGTGCCCCTGGCGTTTTGCTTACAGGCCGGCTGCAGCGCGCAGCACGGCTGCCTTGTCCGTCCGCTCCCAGGTGAACTCGGGCTCTTCACGGCCGAAGTGGCCGTAGGCGGCGGTCTTGCTGTAGATGGGGCGCAGCAGGTCCAGCATCTGGATGATGCCCTTGGGGCGCAGGTCGAAGTGCGCGGCCACCAGCTTGGCGATCTCGGCATCGGGGATGACGCCCGTGCCTTCGGTGTAGACCGTGATGTTCATCGGGCGTGCCACGCCGATGGCGTAGGCCACCTGGATCTGGCACTGGCGTGCCAGGCCGGCGGCCACGATGTTCTTGGCCACGTAGCGCGCGGCGTAGGCGGCGCTGCGGTCCACCTTGGTCGGGTCCTTGCCGCTGAAGGCGCCGCCACCATGGGGGCAGGCACCGCCGTAGGTGTCGACGATGATCTTGCGGCCGGTCAGGCCGCAATCGCCCTGGGGGCCGCCGACAACGAAGCGGCCCGTGGGGTTGATCAGGTACTTGGTGTCCTGCAGCCACTCGGAGGGCAGCACGGGCTTGATGATTTCCTCGATGATGGCTTCGGTGAAGCTGGCCTTCATCTTTGTGGCGGTTTCCGACTGGTCTGGGCTGTGCTGGGTGGACAGCACCACGGTGTCGATGCTGTGGGGCTTGCCGTCCACGTAGCGCATGGTCACCTGGCTCTTGGCGTCGGGGCGCAGGAAGGGCAGGCGGCCGTCCTTGCGCAGTTGGGCCTGGCGCTCGACGAGGCGGTGCGCGTAGTAGATGGGCGCGGGCATCAGCTCGGGCGTCTCGTCGCAGGCGTAGCCGAACATCAGGCCCTGGTCGCCGGCGCCGGTGTTGAGCTCGTCATCGCTGGCCTTGTCCACGCCCTGGGCGATGTCCTGGCTTTGCTTGTCGTAGGCCACGAGCACGGCGCAGCCCTTGTAGTCGATGCCGTAGTCGGTGTTGTCGTAGCCGATGCGCTTGATGGTGTCGCGTGCGACCTGGATGTAGTCGACGTTTGCGCCGGTGGTGATCTCACCTGCCAAAACCACCAGGCCCGTGTTGGTCAGCGTCTCGGCCGCAACGCGGCTGTACGGGTCTTGGGCGAAAATGGCGTCCAGGATCGCGTCAGAGATCTGGTCAGCCACCTTGTCCGGATGGCCTTCAGAGACGGATTCCGAGGTGAAAAGAAAGTCGTTCGCCATATGAATAAACTCCTTGGTTGCAGCTTTTTTGCTGGGCGCTGCCCAAGCTGCAGGAGCTCTGGCGAACGCTTTAGCAGAAATTGTTTAACGTCGCTCTGCAAGTTGCTCAGTTAACTCAGCGACACCCATCATTTTAATGCCATCCCTGTTCCGACTGTTTGCTGCACTGCCTTTGTGGCTATTGCACCCCCTTGGCGCGCTCATGGGCTGGGTGGCGTTCGCCGCTTCGGCCACGTACCGGCGCCGCTTTCTGGCCAACGCCCGGCAGGCCGGCTACGGCCTGGGCGCCGTGGCGCCGGCCGTGGGACACGCGGGGCGCATGGTGGCGGAGCTGCCGCGCATGTGGATGGGCAGGCAGCCGAGCTGCGAGATGCACAACGAGGAATGCGTGCGCCGGGCCTACGCGGCCGGGCACGGCATCATCTTTCTGACGCCGCACCTGGGCTGCTTCGAGCTGTCAGTGCAGCATGCGGCGCGGCAATGGTCGGCCGAGCATGGCGAGATCACCATTCTCTACCGCCCCGCGCGCCAGCCCTGGCTGGCCCGCGTCATGGAGACGGCGCGCAACCGCCCCGGCGTGCAGGCTGTGCCGACCACGCTGGCCGGCGTGCGCCAGATGATCAAGGCGCTGCGCAAGGGCGCGGCCGTGGGGCTGCTGCCAGACCAGGTTCCGCCCGAGGGGCAGGGCGTCTGGTCGCCGTTCTTCGGCCGTGATGCCTATACGATGACGCTGGCGGCGCGGCTGGCGTTGCAGACGGGGGCCGCGGTGATCGTGGCCCGTTGTGAGCGCTTGTCCTGGGGGCGGGGCTATGCGCTGTATCTTGAGGAGTTGCCCGTGCCCTTGTCCGAGAATCTGGAAGCTGCGGTGCAGCAGATCAATGAGGCGATGGAGCAGACCATCCGCCAATGCCCGCAGCAGTACCTGTGGGGTTATGCGCGCTACAAGCAGCCGCGCCGTGAAGCACCTGCTGGCGAGGTGGGTGCATGAGCGGGCGCATCGGCGTGTGGCTGATGCGGTCGCTGGCTTGGATGCCGCTGCCGTGGCTGCGGGGTCTGGGTGCGTTTCTGGGGCGTGTGCTGTTCGTGCTGGCCGCGCCGCGCCGCAAGGTGGCGCTGCGCAATCTTGCGCTGTGCTTTCCCGAGCTGACCGAGGCGCAGCGCGTGGACCTGGCGCGCAGCAACTTCATCGTCTTTTGCCAGACCTGGCTGGACCGCAGCTGGCTGTGGGCCGCGCCGCGCGAGGTGGTGGCCGAGCGCGTGAAGCTGCAGGGCGCCGTGCATGAGCTCGATGGCGATACGCCCACCATCCTGTTCGCGCCGCATTTCTACAGCATGGATGCGGGTGGCCTGGCGCTGCCTCTGCACACCACGCGGCCCTTCACCTCGATCTTCTCCACCCATCCGGACCCTGCGGTCGATGAGTGGTTCATGTCAGGGCGCCAGCGCTTTGGCGACGTGCGCATGCTCAACCGCGCCGACGGGGTCAAGCCCATCATCTCCAGCCTGCGCAAGGGCGGGCTGCTGTATCTGCTGCCCGACATGGACTTCGGCCGCAACGACTCGGTCTTCGTGCCCTTCTTCGGCGTGAACGCGGCCACCATCCCCTCGCTGTCGCGCTTCGCGCGCCTGGGCCGGGCCAAGGTGCTGGGCATGTATACGCGCATGACGCCCACGGGCTACGTGGCCGAGATCACGCCGGCCTGGACGGACTTTCCCACCGACGATGCCGAGGCCGACACGGCACGCATGAACCGCGAGCTGGAAGCGGCGATTCGCACCATGCCCGACCAGTACTACTGGGTGCACAGGCGCTTCAAGACCCGGCCCGAGGGCGAGCCTTCGGTCTACTGAACGGGGCGGGACAGGAACTGCTCCAGCGCTTGCCGCACCGCATCGGGCTGCTCGTGCACGACCCAGTGCGAAGTGCCTGCCAGGTGCTGCACCGTCAGGCGCGGCACCCACGGCTCCAGGCCTTCGACCAGGGCAGGTTGCAGCGCCGGGTCGCTGTCGCCCCAAAGCACATGCGTGGGCACGCCGATGTCCAGCATCTCGGGCGGCAGTCTCAGGTTGCGCAGTGCGACGGCTGAGTCCGGATCTTCGGGCCGGGGCGGCACCAGGGGACTGGCGCCGTAGTAGTGGCAGGAGCCTTGCACGCCCAGGTCCCAGTGCTCGCGGTAGCGCTGCTGCAACTGCGGCGTGAGCCAGCCGGGCAACTCGCCCTGCGGTGTGCGGAAAAATCCCAGCATGCGCTGCCAGCCGTTGTCGGCCAGCAGGGCGGGCGCGTCGGGGCGGCGCAGGAAATGCATGTACTGGCTTGCGGCCTGCTGCACGGGGTTGTCCAGCAACTCGCGCAGAAAGGCGCCTGGATGCGGGGCGTTGAGGATCATCAGCCGCTGCATCAGCCCGGGATGGCGATTGGCCAGACCCCAGGCCAGGGCACCGCCCCAGTCGTGGGCGATCACGCAGGCTGCGGGTGCGCCAGGGCTTTCGATGGCGATCAGCGCCGCCAGATCCTGCAGCAGGTGCTTGGCTTTGTACTGCTCCACGCCGGCCGGCTGGCTGGAATGGCCAAAGCCCCGCAGATCGGGTGCGACGCAACGCCATTGCGTGCCGAACTGCTCCAGCATGCCTTCCCAGATGAAGCTGCCCTCGGGAAAGCCGTGCAGGAACAGCAGCAACGGCCGGCCGGGTTCGCCGCTGACGCGGCAGTGCAGATGGATGCCGTGAGGCAGCTCGCGAATGCAGGTGGTCACCATGTTGCGCTCCTTGCGGGGCGCTGGCTACACGAGCGCCTCAGGGCGCTAATCTTGGGGGCTGTCGCTCTCGCCGGGCGTCGCGGCTGCGACGGCCGCCTGCGGTGCAGCCACGGCCGGCTGGGCCAGCCCTTCGGGATGGCTCCAGTGCCACAGCAGCTGGGCCACCTCGTCCACACCCTGCTTCTTGAGCGCGGAGAACATGCGCACCTCGCCACCGCCGGCATTGAGCCGCGTGATGGACAGCACCTTGGCCTGCTCGGCGCGCGTGAGCTTGTCGGCCTTGGTCAGCAGCACGAGGAACTTCAGGCCCTCCTGCACGCGCGGGCGCAGGGCATCGAGCAAGGCTTCGTCGAGTTCGGTCAGGCCCAGTCGCGGATCGCACAGCAGCACGATACCCGTCAGGCTCTCGCGGCTGACCAGATAGTTCAGCATCACGCGCTGCCAGCGCTGCTTGTCCGTGCGCGACACGGCGGCGTAGCCGTAGCCGGGCAGATCGGCCAGCACGGCGTCGGTCACGCCCTGTTTGCCCAGGGAGAACAGGTTGATGTGCTGCGTGCGGCCGGGCTTCTTCGAGGCGAAGGCCAGCTGCTTTTGCTGCGTCAGCGTGTTGATGCAGGTGGACTTGCCGGCATTGGAGCGGCCCACGAACGCGATCTCGGGCACATCGACCTTGGGAAGATGGTGCAGTTGCGCAGCCGTCGTCAAAAAGCGCGTCGTGTGCATCCATCCCATGGCGAGCTTGGGATCGATCAGGGAGGAAGTGGGGGCGGCATCGGCAGCCGGCGCAGCAGGATTCATGGTGTGGTCAGTCTCTCGGGGCCTCATTGTAGGTTCCCCCATGATTCAGCGTTTCTCACGGGCCATATGCCAACTGCGTGGCGCCATATGCAGGCGCGGCGCAGGAAGCTGGCGCTGTCAGGCGAGAGACGCCGAGCAAGAGCCGCCTCGCGGCGAGGGCGTCGTCCCCCTCCCTCGCGTAGCGAGTAGAGAGGGGGAAGGCGCGCAGCGCCTCAGGGGGAGCCTCAAACCTCCTCGCTCCAGCAAAACCCATCCCGCGCAATCATCGCGCTGGCCGCGCTGGGCCCCCAACTGCCAGCCGCGTAGCCGCGCGGCCCCGAGAGATCGTTGCGCCAGTGCTGCAGTATGGGTTCCACCCAGCGCCAGGCCTGTTCCTGCTCGTCGCTGCGCACGAACAGATTCAGCCGCCCGGCGATCACGTCCAGCAGCAGGCGCTCGTAGGCGCCCACGCGCTTGGCGCCGAAGCGCTGATCGAAGTCCAGGTTCAGGTGCACGGGGGCCAGCGAAGGCTCGGCCTGCTGCTGGGTGGCGCCCTGGGCCAGCAGGTGCAGCTCCAGGCCGTCCTTGGGCTGCAGGTTGATGACCAGGCGGTTGGCTTCGGACAGGGGCGAGCGGAAGATGGGATGGGGCACGGGCCGGAAGTTCACGACGATGCGCGCATCCCTTCCTGCCAGCCGCTTGCCGGTGCGGATGTAGAAGGGCACGCCGGCCCAGCGCCAGTTGCAGATCTCGGTGCGCAGGGCGACGAAGGTCTCGGTCTGGCTGCCGGCCGCCACGCCTTTTTCCTGCTGGTAGGCGGATACGGGCTGGCCCTGGCTGGCGCCGGCCAGGTACTGGCCGCGCACCACGTGCTGGCTCAGGGTTTCCGGCGTCCAGGGCCTGAGCGACTGCAGCACCTTGAGCTTTTCGTCGCGGATGGCATGGGCCGATGCGTTGATCGGCGGCTCCATGCCGATGGCGCACAGCAGCTGCAGCGCATGGTTTTGCACCATGTCGCGCAGCGCGCCGGTCTGGTCGTAGAACGCGCCGCGACTTTCCACGCCCAGTTCCTCGGCAATGGTGATCTGGATGTTGGCAATGGTCTCGCGCCGCCACAGCGGCTCGAACAGCGCATTGCCAAAGCGCAGCGCCAGAAGGTTCTGCACAGAGGGCTTGCCCAGGTAGTGGTCTATGCGGAACACCTGCTCTTCGCGCAGGACCTTGCGCAGCGTGGCGTTGATGGCCTGGTTGGAGGCCAGGTCGTGGCCCAGCGGCTTTTCCAGCACCACGCGCGTCTGCGGGCCATTCAGGCCCACGGCGGCAATCTGCTCGCAGACCGTGGTGAACAGGCTGGGCGCAGTGGCCAGGTACATCACCACCGTCTCGGCGCCGCGCGTGTTCAGCGCCGTGGCCAGGCGCTCGTAGTCGGCAGGTTGCGACAGGTCCATGCGCAGGTAGTGCAGCAGGGCCGCGAAACGCGAGAACTCCTCTGGACTGGGGCGCTTGGACAGTTCCACCTTTTCGAAGCGGCCCTGGATGAGCGCGCGGTACTGGTCATCACTCAGATCATCGCGACCCACGCACAGGATGCGTCCCCCCTCGGGGAGGGTGCCATGGCGGAACGCCTGGAACAGCGCGGGCATGAGCTTGCGCCATGCGAGATCACCCGTGCCACCGAACAAAACCAGATCGAAACCCATGCTGTCTCCACAAGTTGGTGTGTCTATTTTTTGGTAACTTGGT
Organism: Delftia sp. RIT313; assembly: GCF_000632165.1. NCBI lineage: Bacteria > Pseudomonadati > Pseudomonadota > Betaproteobacteria > Burkholderiales > Comamonadaceae > Delftia > Delftia sp. RIT313. The sequence goes on from NZ_JFYT01000046.1 coordinate 158,825, forward strand.
TACCGAAATTTTGAAGAATCGGATAAATTATAGGAAGGTATTGAGGTTTTGTTCCAGAGATGTGTTGTCGATTTGGTAATCGGATTACTTTCATCCCATGCTGTCCGTCATTCCCCAGCCCCCGCGCTGCGACCATGCCACTGTCTGGCCTGAGCTGCACCACCATGCCTTGGCCCTGCGCAAGGGCTTCGATCTGCGCCACGCCTTTGCCGATGATCCCGGCCGGTTCGCGCACTTCAGCCAGGAGGCGCCACACTGTTTTGCAGACCTGTCCAAGAACCTCTGGGATGCACCGGCCGAGGCGCTGCTGTTGCGTCTGGCGCGCGAGTGCGCAGTGGAGCAGCAGCGCGATGCCATGTTCGCCGGCGAGCACGTCAACGGCAGCGAGGGCCGCGCCGTGCTGCATGCGCTGCTGCGCTGCCCGCGCGGCGAGTCGCCGCCGGGCCTGGCATGGGCCCTGGCCCAGGTGCACGAAACGCTGGATGCCATGCTGGCCTATGCCGAGCGCGTGAGGGCCGATGCCGGCATCACCGATGTGGTGTGCATGGGCATCGGCGGATCAGGCCTGGGGCCGCAGATGGCCGTGCAGGCGCTGCAGGGAATGTGCGATGCACGGCGGCGCCTGCACTTCGTCTCGAACGTGGATGGGCATGAGCTGCAATCGGTGCTCGATGGGCTGCAGCCGCGCAGCACGCTGTTCATCGTGGCCTCCAAGGTCTTCAACACGCAGGAGACGCTGACCAATGCGCGCAGCGCACTGCAATGGTTCCATGCGCAGGGCGGTGAAGATGTGGCGCGGCATTTCGTGGCGCTGACCACCAATGCCTCGGCGGCTGCGCAGATGGGCATCACCACCACTTTCGGCTTCTGGGACTGGGTGGGCGGGCGCTATTCGCTGTGGTCGGCGATCGGGCTGCCCGTGGCCCTCGCCGTGGGAGCTGCGGCATTCCGCGACCTGCTGGCCGGCGCGCATGCCATGGACCACCACTTCCGCACGGCACCGCTGCAGGCCAACCTGCCCGTGCGCCTGGGCCTGCTCGATGTCTGGAACCGCAATCTGCTGGGCTTTGCCAGCCGCTGCATTGCGCCCTACCACGCAGGCCTGCGGCGCCTGCCGGCCTATCTGCAGCAACTGGAGATGGAGAGCAATGGCAAGCGCGTGGACCGCCAGGGCCGGCCGCTGGCGCTGGGCTCAGCCCCCGTGCTCTGGGGCGAGCCTGGTACGGATGGGCAGCATGCCTTCTTCCAGATGCTGCACCAGGGGACGGACATCGTGCCGCTGGAGATCATCGCCGTGCAGCGGCCGTCGCACGGCCTGCAGGGCCACCATGAGCAACTGCTGGCCAACGCCCTGGCCCAGGCCCAGGCCTTGATGCAGGGGCGTTCCTGCGATGATGGCCATCGCCACTTCCCGGGCAACCGGCCCAGTACCTTCGTACTGCTGGATGCGCTCACGCCGGCGGCGCTGGGTGCGCTGATCGCCCTGCAGGAGCACCGCGTGTTCGTGGCGGGCGCGCTGTGGGGCCTCAACAGCTTCGACCAGTGGGGGGTGGAGCTGGGCAAGCTGCTGGCGCGCGACCTGCAGCAGCGCCTGGCCAGCGGGGATGTGGCGCAGCTCGATGCATCGACCGCAGGACTGCTGCAGCGCATGCGGGCCTGACGCCCCTGGCAACACGTTGCCGGGGCTGTGCAGGCTCAGGCTTCGCGGAAGCTGTTCACCGGCAGGCCCGGCACATCGACACGGCACTCCATCAGTGCGCCGGCAGGCACCTGCGCCGATCGCTCCGGATCGGGCCGGCCGTGTCCGGCCGAGGTGATGTACAGCGTGCGCAGGTCCTCCCCCCCAAAGCAGACCATGGTGGGGCAGCGCACGGGCGTGTCCAGGCGCTGCAGCACATCGCCCTCGGGGCTCAGTTGCAGCACGCAGTCGCCTTCGTACATGGCCACCCAGTAGTTGCCCCGGACGTCGACGCTGGCGCCGTCGGGGCGGCCGCCATAGAGCCTGCCCTCGGCCTTGGGCGCGAAGGCCTTCCACAGCGAGCGCGTGCCCAGCGTGCCGGATTCCAGGTCGAAGGCAAAACGGTCTATGCGGTGGGCTGGCGTGTCTGCCCAGTACATCCAGTCGTCATCGGGGCTGAATGCCAGGCCGTTGGCCGTGGTGCAGTCGCCTGCCATGCGCTGAACAGCGTAGCCTCCGGCGCCGTCCGCACGCAGGCACCACAGCGCGGCATCGGGCGCCGTCTTGGGCGAGAACAGTGACCCCGCCCACAGCCGCCCGGCGCGGTCGCAGCGCCCGTCGTTGAGCCGCAGCTGCTGCGGATCATGGTCCAGGCGGGCGATCATTTCGGTGTGTCCCGTGGCGGTGTCCAGGAGGCCGAAGCCATCGCGCAGCCCCACCACGATGCGGCCCCGGTCCGTGGGAGCGCAGCAGCCCGGTTCGCTGGGCGTGGCCCAGCTGCGGTGCAGGCCTGTGGCGGGCTCCCAGGAATGGATGTGCCGGTCCTGGATATCGCACCAGTAGAGCCGGTGTTCCTGCGGGTGCCAGAAGGGGGACTCGCCGAGTGCACTCGGTGGAACAGGGATGCGCTGCACGGCCATGGTCTGCCTCGGAGATGCGGATGAACGGAATTCTAGGAGGTCGGGACGCACCGCAGCAGCGGCAAATGGTTTGATGCATCGGCTTAGGGATATCACCGGCTTGGCTGCGCATAAAAGTATTGAAAGGCGCATCTGTCGTACCAGTCCAGGCACGAGGCCGTCGCCACAATGCCTCATCCGCAGCCGGGATGGGAGGCGCGGTGATCCAGCATTCGAAGACCAGGGAACAAGGAGACAAAAATGCACAGCTTGCTCAAGGCCAGCCTTACATGGGCCATGGCCACTGCCGCAGCGGGCGCACTCGCCGGCACCGAACTCGTGATCGCCACCGTGAACAACGGCCACATGATCGAGATGCAAAAGCTCACCCCCCGGTTCGAGAAGGCCCACCCCGACATCACGCTCAAATGGGTGACGCTGGAAGAAGGCGTGCTGCGCCAGCGCGTGACCACCGACATCGCCACCAAGGGCGGCCAGTTCGATGTGATGACCGTGGGCATCTACGAGGTGCCGATCTGGTCGAAGAAGGGCTGGCTGCAGCCCATTGCCACCGATGCCGCCTATGACGCGGCCGATCTGCTGCCCACCATCCGCGAAGGCCTGTCCTACGAAGGCAAGCTCTATGCCTCGCCCTTCTATGGCGAAGGCTCCATGCTCATGTACCGCAAGGACCTGGCGGACAAGGCGGGTTTTCAGATGCCCGACAAGCCCACCTGGGAGCAGGTCCGGGAGTTCGCCTCCAAGGTCCACGATCCCAAGGCCGGGGTCTACGGCATCTGCCTGCGCGGCAAGCCGGGCTGGGGGGACAACATGGCCCTGATCACCACCATGGCCAATACCTTCGGCGGCCAATGGTTCGACATGCAGTGGAAGCCGCAGATCGACACACCCGCCTGGAAGAAGGCCGTGGGTTTCTATGTGGACCTGATGAAGGCCTATGGCCCCCCGGGCGCCTCGGCCAACAGCTTCAATGAGAACCTGGCCCTGTTCAACGAGGGCAAGTGCGGCGCCTGGGTGGATGCGAGCATCGCCGCCTCCTTCGTGAGCGACCCCAAGCAATCCAAGGTGGCCGACAAGGTGGCCTATGCGGCTGCACCCGTGGCCAGCACGCCCAAGGGATCGACCTGGCTGTGGACCTGGAACCTGGCCATTCCCTCCAGCTCGAAGAAGGCCGATGCGGCCCAGGTCTTCGTGAAGTGGGCCACCTCCAGGGAGTATGTGCAGTTGGTAGCGCAGGAGCACGGCTGGCGTGCCGTGCCCACAGGAACGCGCCAGTCCACCTATGCCAATGCCGAGTTCCAGAAGGTGGCGGGCTTTGCCGCAGCCGAGAAGCGGGCCATCGACAGCGTGAGCCTGACCGATGCGACCGAGCCCAAGTCGCCCTATGCCGGCGTGCAGTACGTCGCGATTCCAGAGTTCCAGGCCATTGGCATTGCCGTGGGACAGCAGATGAGCGCCGCACTGTCGGGCAAGGTCACGGTGGAGCAGGCGCTCAGTACCTCGCAGACGCTGGCCGAACGCGAGATGAGGAAAAGCGGCTACTACAAATGAGGGCCGATAGGACTCCCGACAGGGCGGCGTCCGCCAGGCGCCTGCTGCCCCGCGCCCTGATGGCGCCCGCCGTGGCCGTGCTGCTGTGCTGGATGCTCGTGCCCTTGTTGATGACGATTTATTTCTCGCTCGTCAACTACAACCTCATGCAGCCGGGCGAGCACCGCTTCGCCGGCTGGGGCAACTACGCCTTCTTCATCACCGATCCGGACTTCCTGCCCGCCGTGTGGAACACGCTGAACTTCCTGGCCAGCGTGGTGCTGATCACCCTGGTGCTGGGCGTGCTGATCGCTTTGCTGATCAACGAGCCGTTTCCGGGGCGCGGCGTCGTGCGGGTGCTGCTGATCTCGCCGTTCTTCGTGATGCCCACGGTCAATGCGCTGCTGTGGAAACACATGATGATGAACCCGATCTATGGCGTGCTGGCCAGCCTGTGGAGGGCCTTCGGACTGCAGCCCGTGGACTGGCTCACCGAGATGCCGCTGCTGTCCGTCATCGTCATGGTGTCCTGGCAATGGCTGCCCTTCGCCTGCCTGATCTTCATCACCTCGCTGCAGTCGCTGGACCGCGAGCAGATGGAGGCGGCGCGCATGGATGGCGCCAACGCCCTGCAGCGCTTTTACTACCTCACGCTGCCCCATCTGGCGCGGCCCATGGCGGTGGTGGTGATGATCGAGATGATCTTCCTGCTCAGCGTGTTCGCCGAGATCGCCATCACCACGGCGGGCGGGCCCGGCAACGAGAGCACCAACCTGACCTACCTGATCTACAAGCAGTCGCTGATGAACTTCGACGTGGGCGTGGCCTCGGCCGGTGCACTGTTTGCCGTGGTGCTGGCCAACATCGTCTCCCTCTTCCTGATCCGCATCGTCGGCAAGAGCCTGGACTGAGGGCATGATGAAAACAAGTTCCTCCACCCTGGTGCGCGCCGCTGCGGCATGGGCCGTGGCACTGCTGCTGTTCTTTCCGCTGGCCTGGCTTTTCCTGACGGCCTTCAAGACGGAACTGCAGGCCATTGCCGTGCCGCCGCTGTTCGTGTTCGAGCCCACGCTGGCCAACTTCGGCGAAGTGCAGCAGCGCAGCGACTACCTGCTGTATGCGCGCAATTCGCTGATCACCAGTCTGGCCTCGACCCTGATCGGCCTGGCCATCGCCGTGCCTGCTGCCTACTCCATGGCGTTCTTTCGCAGCCGCCACACGCGCGACGTGCTCATGTGGATGCTCTCGACCAAGATGATGCCGGCCGTGGGGGCCCTGCTGCCCATCTATGTGCTGGCGCAAGGGGCGGGCTTGCTGGATTCGCTCACCGTGCTGGTCATCGTCTTCACGCTGTCCAACCTGCCCATCATGGTCTGGATGCTCTACAGCGCGCTCAAGGACATCCCCAACGAGATCCTGGAAGCGGCGCGCATGGATGGCGCAGGCCTGTGGGCCGAGTTCCGCCATGTGGTGCTGCCGCTGGCTGTGGGCGGCATTGCCTCCACCGGGCTGCTGTGCCTGGTGCTGAGCTGGAACGAGGCCTTCTGGTCGCTGAACCTGAGCAGCGCCCGGGCCGGCACGCTGGCCACGCTGATCGCCTCGTATGCCAGCCCCGAAGGGCTGTTCTGGGCCAAGCTCTCGGCCGCTTCGCTGATCGCCATCGCTCCCATCGTGGTGTTTGGCTGGTTCAGCCAGAAGCAACTGGTGCAGGGCATGACCTTTGGTGCCGTCAAGTAGCCGTCCGGCATCCATTTCGCGGCTTTGTGCTGCACAAGGAAAACCATGGCCTATCTGCAACTTCAGGACATACGCAAGCGCTTCGGAGAGGCGCAGATCATCCGCGGCGTGGACCTCGCCATCGAGCGCGGCGAATTCATCGTCTTCGTCGGGCCTTCGGGCTGCGGCAAGTCCACGCTGCTGCGCCTGATCGCCGGGCTGGAGAGCATCACTTCGGGGCAGCTGCTGCTCGACGGGCGCGACATCACGCATGCGCCATCGGGCGAGCGCGACCTGGCAATGGTGTTCCAGAGCTATGCGCTGTATCCGCACATGAGCGTGTACGACAACATGTCCTTCGCGCTGCGCCTGGCCGGCGTGCCGAAAGAGGAAATACGCCGAAAGGTTGGGCAGGCGGCCGAGACGCTCAACCTCACGCCCTATCTGGAGCGCAAGCCGCGCGATCTGTCGGGCGGCCAGCGTCAGCGCGTGGCCATAGGCCGGGCCATCGTGCGTGCGCCCAAGGTGTTCCTGTTCGACGAGCCGCTGTCCAACCTCGATGCGGCGCTGCGCGGCAACACGCGGGTGGAAATCCACAAGCTGCACAAGGCGCTGGGCGCCACCACCATCTATGTCACCCATGACCAGGTCGAGGCCATGACCCTGGCCGACCGCGTGGTGGTGTTGCGCGATGGCTGCATCGAACAGGTGGGCGCACCCCTGGCGCTCTACGACCATCCGGCCAACCAGTTCGTTGCGCAGTTCATCGGCATGCCGTCGATGAACCTGATCGCCGCCGGGGCACTGCCCGTGTTCTCCGGGGCCACGCAGGGCCGCCTGCCCGCCGACGGCACGCTGGGCATACGCCCCGAGGCCTTGCGCGTGGCCAGAGCGCAGGTCGCAACCGATGCCGCTGCACAGAGACAGGTCATGGGCCGCGTGGACCTGATCGAGGCCTTGGGCGCCGACACGCTGATCCATGTCAGCGTGGGCGGGGCGCAGCTCATTGCGCGCCAGGCCGAGCGCACGCCACTGGCCGTGGGCGACGCGGTGTCCGTCGCGCTGGACACCGGCTGCGCACTGCACCTGTTCGACCGCCAGGGACGCACGCTGGCAGGCGCCTGAGCGCTTCGCTCCGAGAGGCTGCCCGGCGCAGTCATCCTTTCTTCCTCATCTCCCTCTGGTCACCATGAACGCGATTGTTCCGCATCTTTCCATACCCACGGTGCTGCACCTGGGTCTGGGTTCCTTTCACCGTGCGCACCAGGCCGCCTATCAACAGCGGCTGATCGATGCAGGGGACACGCAATGGGAGCTGGTGGGGGCCAACCTGCGCTCCGACATGGCGCAGACGCTGGAGGCGCTGGTGCGGCAGGGAGGGGCTTACACACTGGAGACGATTGCGCCTGGCGGATCGGTGCGCTACCAACGCATCGAGGCCCTGCGCGAAGTGATCCCCCATGCGCCCGGGCTGGCCGCCGTGATCGCGCGCGGAGCCAGCCCCTGCACACGTGTCATCTCCCTCACCGTGACCGAGGCTGGCTACTACCTCGATGGCAGCGGCGTGCTGGACACCGGCAGCCCGGAGCTTGCGGCCGACATCGGCCGCATGCGCCAGGGGCAGGTCGGAGAGACGATCTATGGCGTGCTGTGCGCCATCCTGCAGTTGCGCCGCTGTGCTCATGCCGGCCCGGTCACACTGCTGAGCTGCGACAACCTGCGCCACAACGGCGATCGCCTGCTGGCCGGCCTGCTGGCCTTCATGCAACTGGCGCAACTGCAGGAACTGGCCGAGTGGGCAGGGCACAACATCAGCTGCCCGAATGCCATGGTCGACCGCATCACCCCGCGCCCGCCGCCGGAGCTGCGCGAGCGCGTGCAGGCTGCGACGGGCTGGGACGATGCGGCCGCCGTGACGGCCGAAAGCTTTTCACAGTGGGTGATAGAGGACCGCTTCGTCGCAGGCCGCCCATCCTGGGAGCGCGTGGGCGTGGAGATGGTGCCTTCCGTGGCCCCCTACGAGGAGGCCAAGATCCGCATCCTCAACGCCAGCCACAGCTGCATTGCCTGGGCCGGCACGCTGGCGGGCCTGCGCTTCATCCACGAAGGCAGTGCCGTGCCGGCGATACGCCAGATGGCATGGGACTATGTGACGCAGGACGTGATTCCCTGCCTTGCAACACCCGGAAAGGCATCGGCCCTGGACCTGCCGGCCTACCGCGACACCGTGCTGGAACGCTTCGGCAACCCTGCGATACGCGACACCAACCAGCGCGTGGCGGCCGACGGCTTTGCCAAGATCCCGGGCTTCATCGCGCCCACGGTGCGCGAGCGCATCGCGCAGGGCGCGTCCATGGATGCCGTGGCCATGCTGCCGGCGCTGTTCCTGGTTTTTCTGCAGCGCTGGCACCATGACACACTGCCCTATGCCTACCAGGATCAGGCCATGGACCCCGCAGTGGCACACGCCATCTGCGCCGCCACCGACCCCGTGGCCGCGCTGTGTGCCGAAGTGCCCTTGTGGGGTGAGGCCGCGGGCCATCCGCATCTGGTGGAGGCGGTCCGCCGTGCCACAGACCGTGTCCATGCTTTTGTCCAACAGGCAGCGAGGTAGAACGCATGCGCATAGCCATCGCGGGCGAAGCCCTGATCGATTTCACCGCCACGGGTGGCCTGGCCTTCCAGGGCCATGAAGGAGGCGCGCCCGCCAACTGTGCCGTGGCCGCCGCTCGGCTCGGGCAGGCCACGGGCTTTGTCTCGCAACTGTCGCGCGATCTCTTCGGCGAGCGCCTTTTCGCGCACCTGCAGGGCAACGGCGTGGACATGCGCCTGGTGCAGCGCTGCGATGCGCCCAGCACGCTGGCCTTTGTCGAGCATGCGCAAGGCACCAACCGCTATGCCTTCTATACGCAGGCAACGGCGGACACGCTGTGGGCACCTGCCGAGCTGCCCGAGTTGCCGCCCGAATGCCGCTATCTGCAGTTCGGCTCCATCGCATTGCTGCACACCCCTGTCGGGCCGCGCATCCTGGACCTGGTGGCGGCTGAGCGCGGACGGCGCATCATCGTCTTCGACCCGAACGTGCGGCCCACGCTGATCCGCGATACCCAGGCCTTCCGGCGCGACTGCCTGGGCTGGCTGGCCCAGGCAGACCTGGTCAAGCTCAGCGATGAGGACCTGGCCTTTATCGCGCCCGGCGTTCCGGCGCTGGAGGCCGCCGGGCGCTGGCTGGCGCTGGGTCCCCGGGCCGTGGTGCTCACGCGCGGAGCGGCCGGCGCGACCTTGCTGCGTGCAGGACAGGCGCCTGTGTCGGTGCAGCCGCCGGCCGTGCAACTGGTGGATACCATCGGCGCGGGCGACACCTTTGGCGCGGCGCTGTCGGTTGCGCTGCTGGAGCAGGGAGTCGAGCAGCCGGGCCAGTTGCAGGAGCTGCCCGAGAGCGCGTGGCGCCAGGTGCTGCGCTTTGCCGCAACGGCCGCAGCGCTCAACTGCACGCGCGCCGGTGCCCAGCCGCCCCGGCGCGCGGAACTCGATGCCGCGCTGGCAGCCCATTGCGGTGGTTAGCCGCCGCTGGTGATACTGTTTGCCCATGGCCTCTCTAGAAACCTTCACGCCGCCATGACCAGTCCACGCCGCCGCACACCCCGCCAGCGTCACCCTGAACTGGAGCGCGATTTCGTGCGAACGCCCGCGCTGGGCTATGAGGATATGGAGGGCAGCGGCCTGGTGCGCTGCCTGGCACATGGTTTCCCAAGCCCCCTGGTGCGCTGGCATTTCCATGAGGAGTACGAGCTGCACCTCATCACCGACACCTCGGGCCGCGCCTTCGTGGGAGACTGGATAGGCCCCTTCGAGCCCGGCCACCTCGTGCTGTGCGGCCCGCGCTTGCCGCACAACTGGATCTCGTTCGATGCGCCAGATGGGGGCTCGCCTGCACGCGATTACGTGATCCTTTTCAACCACGACCCCATCGCCCGTGCGGCCGAGCAGATCCCGGAGATGCGCGAGGTGCTTCAACTGCTGGACCGTGCGCGCCATGGCATCGAGTTCTTCGGCTTGGCCCAGACGGCGCGCGCGCACTGGGATGCGGTCAGGAGTGCGCGCGGAATGCGCCGCTTCACGGCCTTTTGCGCGCTGCTGTCCGATCTGGCCGAGTGCACTGATTACCGGCTGCTGTCAGCCGTGCAGATGCAGGGCGCCCAGGGCGAGGCTCAGGTGGATCAGATCAACGAGGTGGTCAACCGCATCATGGCGCGCGTGAGCGAGCCGCTGAGCCTGGCCGACGTGGCGGCCGAGCTGGGCATGAGCGAGAGCCGCTTCAGCCGCTTCTTCCGCCGGGCCACGGGCAACAGCTTCACCGACTTCGTCAGCCGGGTACGCATCAACAGCGCATGCCACCTGCTCATGCAGACCGACAGCTTCATCGCCGACATCTGCTACCAGGTGGGCTTCAACAACGTGGCCAACTTCAACAGGCGCTTCCTGGAGATCAAGGGCATGACACCCTCGGAGTTCCGCCGCCAGGCGGACAGCCGCTTCGGCGCGGGTTGAAGCGACGGGGAAGCGGAATCTGGGGCGCAAGGGTGTGGTATTGCGCGCCACATGGGTAGAGCCCTTATTGCCGCGCTGGCACAGATCGATATGCTGGGCTGCGAAAAACATATGTTCAGTACCGAATCCGTGGCCAGTTTGTGACCACGATCAAGGAATATGTTTTCCTCTGTGCGCAGGGGCGAAACCAGGGTTCCTGACGATATCAATCACAGGGGACCCCATTGTAGAATCCGCCGAATTTTGCGCTTTCAACAACAGAACCACGCCCTCGATATGAAGTTGCTTGCCTCTTTGCTGACGGCTGCCATTCTTGCTGCAGCCCCCGCCTTTCCCGCTTTCTCCGCTGGCGAGGCACCTGCTGCCTCGGCACAGCCGAAGGCGGCCAAGGCCGACCTGGCGAAGGGCGAGGCCAGCTACACGGCTGTCTGCGCGGCATGCCATGCGGCCGACGGCAATTCCACCATCCCGCTGCAGCCCAAGCTGGCCGGCCAGCATCCCGAGTACCTGGTCAAGCAGTTGCTGGAGTTCAAGGGCGACAAGCGCAAGGACCCCGTGATGAAGGGCTTTGCCAGCATGCTCAGCGAGCCTGACATGAAGAACATCGCCGCCTGGCTGCACACGCAAAAGCCCAAGGACGGCTTTGCCAAGGACAAGGACCTGGTGGCCATGGGCGAGCGCATCTACCGCGGCGGCATCCAGGAGCGCAACATTGCTGCCTGCGCGGGCTGCCACAGCCCCAACGGCGCCGGCATTCCAGCCCAGTACCCGCGCCTGGCGGGCCAGCATGCCGACTACACCACGACCCAGCTCACCGCCTTCCGTGACGGCAAGCGCGGCAATAGCATTCAGATGACGCAGGTTGCTGCCAAGCTTAACGATCGCGAAATCAAGGCCGTGGCAGACTACATCGCTGGCCTGCGTTGATGCGATCCCGGGGCCGACGCGGTTCCCAGGGTAATCACCGGGAACCTATTGCTTTATAGACACCCCAAGCCAGGCGGGTCCATCGCATGAATGCAGATGGTCCCGCTTTTTTCATTCGGGTTTTGGCTTTTCGTTCTTCATGTCAGACAACTCTTCCGGTGCCGCTCTTGCTCCCTCCCGCCCGCAGGCCGCGCGCGCGACCCTGGAGCTGCTGGCATCGATGCGCTTCGCGATCTCGCTGCTGACGGTCATCTGCATTGCCTCGGTGATCGGCACCGTGCTCAAGCAGCATGAGCCGGTGGGCAACTACGTCAACCAGTTCGGGCCTTTCTGGGCCCAACTGTTCCTCGCGCTCAAGCTCAATGCGGTCTACAGCGCCTGGTGGTTCCTGCTGATCCTGGCCTTTCTGGTGATCAGCACCTCGCTGTGCGTGGCACGCCATGCGCCCAAGTATCTGGCCGATCTGCGCAGCTACAAGGAAAACGTTCGCGAACAAAGCCTCAAGGCCTTCGGCCACCGTGCGCAGAACGTGGTGCCCGGCAGCACCGAAGAGGCCGCCAGGCGCCTGGGCCAGCAGCTGGTATCGGGCGGCTGGAAGGTGCGGCTGCAACAGCGCGACACGGCGGCCGGTCCCGGCACGGGCTGGATGCTGGCGGCCAAGGCGGGCGCGGCCCACAAGCTGGGCTATATCGCGGCCCACAGCGCCATCGTGCTGATCTGCCTGGGGGGGCTGTTCGATGGCGACCTCATCGTGCGCGCGCAGATGTGGCTGGGAGGCAAAACACCTTATACCGGCGGTGGCCTGATCTCCGAGGTGTCCGAGCAGCACCGGCTGAGCGAGCGCAACCCCACCTTCCGAGGCAACCTGCTGGTGACCGAGGGCGGCACGGCAGGCACGGCCATCCTGTCGCAGTCCGACGGCGTGCTGCTGCAGGAGCTGCCCTTTGCGGTGGAACTCAAGAAATTCATCGTGGAGTACTACTCCACGGGCATGCCCAAGCTGTTCGCCAGCGAGGTCGTCATCCACGACAAGGCCACGGGCGAGAAGCTGGAAAAGCGCATCGAGGTCAACCACCCGGCCAGCTACCGTGGCATCGAGATCTACCAGTCCAGTTTTGACGACGGCGGCTCGTCGGTGAAGCTGCGCGCCGTGCCGCTGGAGGCGGGAGCCAAGCCCTTTGATGTCGAGGGCGTGATCGGCGGATCGGATCAGTTCGTGCGCAAGCTCCCGGACGGCAAGGACGAGACAGTGACGCTGGAGTTTGCCGAACTGCGCACCATCAACGTGGAGAACTTCGGCGGTGGCGGCGGGGCCAATGGCAGCGGCACCGATGTGCGCAAGGTGGACCTGAAGCAGGCCATCGACGAGCGCCTGGGCGCGGCCCACAAGACCGTGACCAAGAAGGAGCTGCGCAACATCGGCCCCAGCATCCGCTACAAGCTGCGCGATGCCTCGGGCCAGGCGCGCGAGTTCCAGAACTACATGCTGCCCGTGGACACGGGCGACGGCCAGCGCGTGTTCCTGCTGGGCGTGCGCGACAACCAGGCCGATGCCATGCGCTACCTGCGCATTCCCGCCGATCCCGAAAGCGAGATGGACACCTTCCTGCGTCTGCGCAGCGCGCTGCAGGACCCCCGGCTGCGCGAGCAGGCTGCCAAGGCCTATGTGGCCAAGGCCATCGATTCCTCGCGTGCCGAACTCAGTGGCGCGCTGGCGCAGTCGGCCACCAAGGCGCTGGAATTGTTCGCGGGCCAGACCGACAAGAAGGGGCCGGACGGCAAGCCGCTGGGCGGGCTGCAGGCCATCTCGGACTTCATGGAAAGCAATGTGCCTGCGGCCGAGCGCGAACGCGCGGGCGAGGTGCTGGTGCGCATTCTCAACGGCGTGCTGTTCGAGCTGGCCCAGATCGTGCGCACGCAGGCGGGCCAGGCGCCCCTGGAGCCCAGCGAGCAGACGCAGTCCTTCATGACCCAGGCCGTGTTCTCGCTCAGCGATGCGCAGTTCTACCCCATGCCCATGGTCTTCATGCTGCAGGACTTCAAGCAGGTGCAGGCCAGCGTCTTCCAGGTGGCGCGCGCCCCGGGCAAGAACGTGGTGTATCTGGGCTGCCTGTTCCTCATCATCGGCGTGTTCTGCATGCTGTACGTGCGCGACCGCCGCCTCTGGATCTGGCTCACGCCCCGCGATGGGGAAAGCCATGCCGAAATGGCCTTGTCCACCAATCGCAAGACACTCGATGGTGATAGAGAATTCGCCATGCTGGCCGGCAAGCTGATAGGCGCCGAGCCGATCCACAAGAAATCCCCCGGAGGTTCCGCATGAACACCGCCACTACCACGACGACTTTGACGCTCAACGAGGGCTTCTTCGCCCGCCGCAACTGGTTCGACTGGGTGTTCGCGGCCCTGGTGGGGGCGGGACTGCTGTATGCGCTGCAGCGCTATGGCGAGTACATGGATGTCTACGAAAAGTGCATCCTGGTCGGCACCATTCCCTCGGCCATATGGCTGGGCTGGTTCTGGCGCCCGCTGCGCGGGCTGATGCTGGTGGTGGCCGGGCTGTCGCTGCTGGCCATCGGGCTCTACCAGGGGCCTGAAGGGGCGCAACTGGCGCGCTCGGACACGGTGTTCGGCCTCAAGTACTTCCTGTCCAGCCAGTCGGCCATTCTCTGGATGAGCATGGTGTTCTTCATGAGCACCATCTTCTACTGGATCGGCATGTTTGCGCGGGGCGAGGGCACGGCGCTGTCGCTGCTGGGCTCGGGCCTGGCGTGGCTGGCCGTGACGCTGGCGCTGGTGGGCACCATGGTGCGCTGGTACGAGAGCTACCTGATCGGCCCCGATGTAGGCCACATCCCGGTCAGCAATCTCTATGAAGTGTTCGTCATGTTCTGCTGGATGACGGCGCTTTTCTATCTCTATTACGAACAGCACTACGACACGCGCGCCCTGGGTGGCTTCGTGATGCTGGTGGTCAGCGCGGCCGTGGGCTTTTTGCTGTGGTACACGCTGGTGCGCGAGGCGCACGAGATCCAGCCGCTGGTGCCGGCGCTCAAGAGCTGGTGGATGAAGCTGCACGTGCCGGCCAACTTCATCGGCTACGGCACCTTTGCGCTGGCAGCCATGGTCTCCTTTGCCTACCTGATCAAGCAGCAGGCGACAGAGACCCGCTGGTACAAGCTCGCGCCGCTGTGGATGCTGGGTGTGGTGCTGTGCTTCGAGCCCATCGTCTTCCGCCAGGGCGCAACCCAGAACGGCGGCAGCTACTGGATGGTCTACTTCGGCATCTCGGCGCTGATCGTGGCCGGCATCCTGCTGGCGCGCAAGCGCATCGCCGAGCGCCTGCCCAGCTTCGAGCTGCTTGACGATGTGATGTACAAATCCATCGCCGTGGGCTTTGCCTTCTTCACCATCGCCACCGTGCTGGGTGCGCTGTGGGCGGCCGAGGCCTGGGGCGGCTACTGGAGCTGGGACCCCAAGGAAACCTGGGCGCTGATCGTCTGGCTCAACTACGCGGCCTGGCTGCACATGCGCCTGGTCAAGGGCCTGCGCGGCACGGTGTCCGCCTGGTGGGCGCTGGGTGGACTGGCCATCACCACCTTCGCCTTCCTGGGGGTGAACATGTTCCTGTCGGGGCTGCACAGCTACGGCGAGCTTTGAGCCACGACAGTGGCAGAGTGACAGTGGCAAGATAAGGGCAGCGGCATGCGTTCAGGCGCATGCCGCTTTTTCGTGCACCATCGCATCGGTGCCGCAGGGAACTTGCGCGCGCCTGCGAGGCTCCCAATCGCCATATCGCCAGCAATAGCGCCCCGTGCCTGCCGGCACACCAGGAGATTCCCATGCTGATCCGCTCCCACGACAACGGCTTCCAACACCCGCAAGGCAGCGAGATCACGCCCCGGGCCGGCTACCTCAAGCGCCGTGCCTGGCTGCAGTACCTGGCCGCAGGCTCGGCGGGCGCGGCCTTGCCCGGCTGGGCGGCGGGCGTGCAGCGCCCCGGCAAGCTGGCGGCGCTGGCCTCCGTGCCTTCCCAGGTAGTGGGCGCAAACACCATGGACCGTGTCACGGCCTATGCCGATGTGTCCCAGTACAACAACTTCTACGAATTCGGGCTGGACAAGGACGATCCCGCCAAGAACGCCCACACGCTCAAGACCCGCCCCTGGACGGTGAAGATCGAGGGCCTGGTCCAGCAGCCGCAGACGCTGGACCTGGATGCGCTGCTCAAGCTCGCTCCACAGGAAGAGCGCGTCTACCGGCTGCGCTGCGTGGAGGGCTGGTCCATGGTGATTCCCTGGGTGGGCTATTCCCTGGCCGAGCTGCTGCGCAAGGTGCAGCCGCTGGGCAGTGCCAAGTACGTGGAATTCGTGACCCTGGCCGACAAGGCGCAGATGCCGGGCCTGCGCAGCGGCGTGCTGGACTGGCCTTACACCGAGGGGCTGCGCCTTGATGAAGCCATGCACCCGCTGACGCTGCTGGCCTTTGGCATGTATGGCGAGGTGCTGCCCAACCAGAATGGCGCGCCCGTGCGGCTGGTCGTGCCGTGGAAGTACGGCTTCAAGAGCGCCAAGAGCATCGTCGCCATCCGCCTGACCGACAAGGAGCCGGGCACGGCCTGGAACAAGGCGGCGCGCAACGAGTACGGCTTTTATTCCAATGTGAACCCCGACGTGCCGCACCCGCGCTGGAGCCAGGCCACGGAGCGGCGCATTGGCGAAGACGGCCTGTTCGCCAAGAAGCGCAAGACGCAGCTGTTCAATGGCTACGAAGCCCAGGTGGGCCAGCTCTACGCCGGCATGGACCTCAAGAAGTTCTATTGATGTGGCCCATGCAATGACGGCGGTGCAGCGTCTTTTGCTGCACCGGACGGCCAAGCCGCTGGTGTTCCTTGTGTGCCTGCTGCCTTTTGCGTGGCTGCTGGCTGGAGCCATCCTGAACACGCTTGGCGCCAATCCGGCCGAGGCCTTGCTGCGCTCCACCGGCGACTGGACCTTGCGCTTTCTGTGCGTGGTGCTGGCCGTGACACCGCTGCGCCAGGCGCTGGGACTGACGGCACTGGCGCGCTTCAGGCGCATGCTGGGTCTGTATGTGTTCTTCTACGCGCTGCTGCACCTGCTGTGCTATGCATGGTTCGACATGGGGCTGGACTGGGGCGAGATCGTGCTCGACATCCCGAAGCGCCCATTCATTCTGGTGGGCTTTGCGGCCCTGCTCTTGCTGACCGCTCTGGCGGTGACTTCACCGCACCGTGTCATGCGCGCCATGGGCGGCAGGCGCTGGCAGTGGCTGCACCGCTGTATCTATGCGGTCGCGGCGCTGGCCCTGTTGCATTTCTTCTGGATGCGCGCAGGCAAGAACAACTTCGCCGAGGTCGGCGTGTACGCCGCCATTCTTGCGCTGCTGCTGGCCTGGCGCGTGGTCCATGCACTGCGCCGCCGGCGCGCCAGGCGCTAGCCGGCCACGGCGCGCAGGGCAGGGCGCAGCTGGCGGGTCACGGGGTCGATGTCCGCCAAGGGCAACTGGTAGTTGCGCTGGTCGAACAGGTCGATGCCGCACTGCAGTCCTTCGAGCCAGTTGAACAGGTCGGCAATCGCCTTGGCGCCCATGATGGGCGCGCCGTGCTGGGGCACGATCATGTCGATGGGCAGCTGGCGCGCCATCTGCACCCACAGCCGCAGGATCTTGTTGGAGACCATGTATCGGCGGTGAAAACCTTCCATGCGCGCGATGTGCGGCACGAGGTCGGTCACGGGCACCTGCGCCTCGATGCCGTTCATCAGGGACACGCCCAGATCGCCCGTGAAGAGGATGCGGCTGACTGGGTCGTAGAAGTGGAAGTTGCCTTCGGCATGCAGGAAGTGGGCGGGCAGCAGGTGCAGCTCATGGCGGCCCAGCGGCAGCCGGCCACCGGCGTCCGGCACGCCGATCACGCGGTTTTCGGTCTTGCCGACCTTGGTGAAGTGGGGCGCGAAGCGCTCCCAGATGCGCGAGATCACCAGCTGTGCCTTGGTGCTGGTCATCCAGCGGTCCAGCGAGGCAATGATGTCTGGATCGGCGTGGGAAGCGATCAGATAGGACAGCTTGTGCGGCGCGAAATGCCGCGACATGCCCATGAACAGCTCGTTGAATGCGAGATTGCCGCCCGGGTCGATGATGGCGCCCGTGTCGTCATCGACGATGAGGAACTGATTGGCCTGTATGGCCTGTCCATCTTCCTCGATGAGGTCGGTGAACATCAGGCACGCGTGGTTTTTGTCTCGGTAGAGCTCTACGGGCATGGCGGGTTGTCGAGGGACAAGAGAAAGTCACTCTAAGCGCCATGCTTGGCAGCGGTGTTGATGTGCATCAAGCCGCAGCGCGGCTGCCGACTCAGTCGGCCTGCTGCTTGCGGGAGTCCGTGGTGCCGGTGGGGGTTGAGCTTTCTTCGACGGCGGCACTTGACGGGCCAGCGGGCAAGGTGGTGGGTGCAGGTGCGGGCGTTGCACGCTCGGCCGGGCTGGAAATGCCCAGGGTCTGCGGCAGTGTGGCGCGGTGGCTGGCCGCAGGCGAGCTGGGCAGAAACAGCGGGCCTTTCTGGCCGCAGGCGGCCAGGGACGCCGCACAGGCGCCAAGGGCAATGCACCTGACTAGAATTTGCGAGGCTTTCAACATAAGCGAATTGTAATGACCGACCAAGAATTTCTGGACCTTGCCGAACGACTGCTGTTGGCGGTGGAGCAAGACTGCGATCGCATCAACGATGAAACCGATGCCGACCTCGATGCCCAGCGCGTGGGTGGCATGGTGACCCTGGTCTTTGCCAACCGCAGCCAGATCGTGATCAACCAGCAAAAACCGCTGCACGAAATCTGGCTGGCGGCCAAGGCCGGCGGCTTTCACTACCGCTACGACGCGGCGCAGGGCGCCTGGCTCGATACCAAGGGCGCGGGCGAGTTCTTCGCCAACCTGAGCCGCTACGCCACCGAGCAGTCGGGCCTGGCGCTGCAGTTCTCGGCACGCTGATCCACTGTTATCGGCAGGCTCCATGAAGAAAGCCCGGCATGGCCGGGCTTTCTTGCGTGGTCAACCGCTTGTTGGCGGTCAGTTGCGGAAGAGGTCGAGGATGCGGTTGCGCTCCTCGGTGGCGGGCGGGGGCGTGGCGCCTGCAGCGCCGCCCGTGGAGGCGCTGTCCATGCCCAGGCTGCTGACGCCGCCGTTGCGCGCGTTTTCCTCGTAATACCACTCGCCGCCCATGTTCACGACGCCAGGGGGCACAGGCATCTCTGCCACCGGCACGCCCTTGAGGGCATGCTGCATGAAGCCGATCCAGATGGGCAGGCTCAGGCCGCCGCCCGTCTCGCGGCTGCCCAGGTTGCGCGGCGTGTCGTAGCCGATCCAGGACACGGCGGCCAGCGTGGGCTGGAAGCCTGCGAACCAGGCATCCACCGAGTCGTTGGTCGTGCCCGTCTTGCCGTACAGGTCGGGACGCTTGAGCGTGGACTGCGCGCGTGCTGCCGTGCCCACGCGCGCCACGTCCTGCAGCAGGCTGTCCATGATGAAGGCGTTGCGCGCGTCGATGGCCTGGGGCAGTTCCTGCACCGGGGGCGGCGTGAATTCGGACAGGATGCGGCCCTTGTGATCGGTGACACGGGCAATCAGCCAGGGGTTGACGCGGTGGCCGCCATTGGCGAACACGGAGTAGCCGGCAGCCAACTGCAGCGGCGTGACCGCTCCGGCACCCAGCGCCATGGTCAGGTAGGCCGGATGCTTGGCGGCGTCAAAGCCGAAGCGCGTGACCCACTCCTGTCCCTGCTTGGGTCCCACGGCCTGCAGCAGGCGGATGGAGATCATGTTCTTGGACTTGTTCAAGCCCGTGCGCATGGTCATCGGCCCGTCGTAGCGGCTGTCATAGTTCTTGGGCTCCCATGGCTGGCCACCCGTCACGCCGGCGCTGAAGAACAGCGGCGCGTCATTGATCATGGTGGAAGGCGAGAAGCCTTTTTCCAGTGCCGCAGAGTAGATGAAGGGCTTGAAGGCCGAGCCGGGCTGGCGCCAGGCCTGGGTCACGTGGTTGAACTTGTTCTTCTGGAAGTCGAAGCCGCCGATCAGGGCGCGCAAGGCGCCTGTCTGGGGGACCAGGGCCACGAAGGCGCCTTCCACTTCGGGCAGCTGCGTGATTTCCCAGGTGTTCTTGGGCGTCTTGACCACGCGGATCACGGCGCCGGGACGGATCTTGATGTTGGGCGGTGCCTTGGGGTTCAGGCCCGATTCGGCGGGCTTGAGGCCTTCACCCGTGATCTCGATCTGTTCGCCGTCGGCGCGTGCCGCCAGGATCTTGCGCGGATTGGCATCCAGCACCACGGCGGCGAGCACATCACCGTTGTCGGGGTGGTTGGCCAGGGTGTCGTCAATGGCGTCTTCACGGTCCTCGGCGTCGGCCGGCAGGGCCACGAACTTCTCGGGGCCGCGGTACTTCTGGCGGCGCTCGTAGTCCATGATGCCGCGGCGCAGCGAGGCGTAGGCGGCTTCCTGTTCGCCGGCATTGATGGTGGTGTAGACGTTCAGGCCGCGCGTATAGGCTTCGTTGCCGTACTGGGCAAAGATCAGCTGGCGTGCCATCTCGGCCACGTATTCGGCATGTACGCGGGTGTTGAAGGAGCCCGTGCGGATCTTCAGCGGCTCGGCCTTGGCTTCAGTGGCCTGGGCGGAGGTGATGAAGCCGTTTTCCTCCATGCGCTCGATGATGTAGAGCTGGCGCGAGCGGGCGCGCTTGGGGTTGCTGATCGGGTTGTAGGCCGAGGGTGCCTTGGGCAGGCCTGCCAGCATGGCCGCCTCGGCCACCGTGATGTCCTTCAGTGGCTTGCCGAAATAGGCTTCACAGGCGGCAGCAAAGCCATAGGCCCGATTTCCCAGATAAATCTGGTTCATGTAGATCTCGAGAATCTGGTTTTTGCTCAACAGATGCTCTAGCTTGAAAGTCAGTAAGACTTCGTAAATTTTGCGTGTAAAGGTTTTCTCGGAGGACAGATAGACGTTGCGCGCTACCTGCATGGTGATAGTCGATGCGCCCTGGCTTTTCACGCGGCCCAGATTGGCCAGCGCGGCGCGGGCCATTCCCTTGTAGTCCACGCCGCCATGCTCGAAAAAGCGCGTGTCTTCAATGGCCAGCACGGCGTCGGTCATCACCTTGGGGATGTCCTGGATGGGAGTCAGCGTGCGCCGCTCCTCGCCGAATTCACCCAGCAGGGCGCCTTCGCTGGAGTACACGCGCAGCGGCAGCTTGGGCCGGTAGTCGGCCAGCTCGGACACGTCGGGCAGGTTGGGGTAGGCCATGGCCAGGGCCACGGCCACGGTCAGCATCAAGGCCAGCGCGCCGGCGACGGCGATGCCCGCCAGCCATAGCAAGGCCTTGGGAAACCAGTGCATGGGCTTGGATGGGGCGGAGCGAGGCTTTGCAGCCTGGGGTTCTCGGGAGTCTGAAGACGGCATGTCGCAGGGAGTGCTGAGGAGTGCCGCATTATAAAAATGCGTGCCCCAGAAGGACGGTAGGAGACGGCTGCACACGGTTGCCAGCATGGCCGCAAGCCACGCATCCTAAGCCAGGCGTGCAGGCCGACATGCAAGCAGGGGTGCATTCATGTCGCATTTGATGGCCCGCAATAATGTCTGTTTTTGGCCACTACCGCCAAGCGTGCTCCGGCTGGCATGGTGAGATGCGCGCAGTCTTGCTGATAGCATTCAACCTATATGTGAAGGTTTGTTGCGTTCTTTACATACACAAGAAGAGGGAGGGCAAGTTGATTGCTATGGGATCCTTATTCAGTCGCCAGCCCGCACCTTTGCTAGGCATCGACATCAGTTCTTCGAGCGCCAAGCTCGTTGAGTTGTCTCGTGCCAAGTCGGGCGAACTGTTGCTGGAGCGCTGTGCCATCGAACCGCTGGAGCGGGGATGGATCACGGACGGCAACATCGAAAAGTTCGATGAAGTGGCAGAGGCTGTACGGCGACTGGTCAAAAAAAGCGGCACGCGGACCAAAAACGTGGCCATGGCCTTGCCGGCCTCGGCCGTGATCACCAAGAAGATTTCGCTGCCGGACGGCATGAGCGAGCAGGAACTGGAGGTCCAGGTCGAATCCGAGGCCAATCAGTACATTCCTTTCTCGCTCGATGAAGTGAGTCTGGACTTCTGTGTCATAGGCCCGTCATCGAATTCACCCGGCGACGTGGACGTGCTCATTGCCGCATCGCGCCGCGAGAAGGTGCAGGACCGCCAGGGCCTGGCCGAGGCGGCCGGCCTCAAGCCCATGGTCATCGACATCGAGCCCCACGCCTCCCGCATGGCGGCTGCACGGCTGATCGAGCGCCTGCCCAATCAGGGCAACAACGCCCTTGTGGCCTTGTTCGAGTTGGGCGCCATGACAACCAGCATGCAGATCCTGCGCGACGACGAGGTGCTGTATGACCGGGACCAGGCTTTTGGCGGCGCACAGCTGACGCAACTGATAGCGCGCCAATATGGTTTCTCGCTCGAAGAGGCCGAGTCCAAGAAGCGCAGCGGCGAACTTCCGGAGGACTACGCGTCCGCCGTGCTCAAGCCCTTTGTGCAAAGCATGACGCAGGAAGTGTCGCGCGCACTGCAGTTCTTTTTCACCAGTACGCCCCACAACCGCATAGACCACATCCTGCTGGCAGGCGGCTCGGCCCCACTTTCCGGCCTGTCCGAGGCCATCACGCAGCAGACCGGATTTGCCTGCAGCCTTGCCAATCCCTTTGATGGAATGGAAGTCGGCAGCGGCGTACGCCTCAAGCGCATGTCGCGCGAGGCCCCCGCCTACCTGACCGCCTGCGGACTGGCCATGCGGAGGTTTGTCTCGTGATTCTGATCAATCTGCTTCCTCACAGAGAAGCAACACGAAAGCGCCGCAAGGAAGCATTCCAGGCCACCATGGTTCTTTCGGCCCTGATAGGGCTTTTGATCATTGGTGCGGTGTACTGGTGGTACCAGATGATGATCGAGGACCAGCAGGCAAAGAACAGCATGCTGCGCGCCGAGATTACCGTGCTGGAGTCCCAGATCAAAGAAATTGCCGGGCTGGAGGATGAGATCACGGCCCTGCGTGCACGTCAGAAGGCCGTGGAGGATCTGCAGTCCGACCGCAATCTTCCGGTGCATATGCTCAACGAGCTGGTGGCGCAGTTGCCCGATGGCGTCTACATCACCAGCATCAGGCAGGAAGGTCTGTCTGTGACTATGCAGGGTACGGCGCAGTCCAATGAGCGGGTTTCCGAAATGCTGCGCAATCTGTCCGAAGGAACGCCCTGGATCTCCAAGCCTGATCTGGTGGAGATCGTGGCCAGGACGGTCAATGTCACGCCCAAGGACCAGCGCCGCGCTGCTGCGTTCAATCTGCGCTTTCAACTGACGCGCGCCAGTGTGGCGGAAAAGAGCCTTTCGACGCCGGCCAACCCAGGAAAGCTCCAGTGATGGCCAAGAAGAAAAAGAAAGACATCGACTTCTCCGCACTGCAGGAGAACATCCAGCGCCAGTTCCGTGGTCTTGATCCCAATGACCCGTCGCGGTGGCCTGTGTTGCCGCGGGCGCTTTTGTGTGTGGCCATCGCGCTGGCTGTGGCCGCCGTGCTCTGGTATGTGCTGATCAAGGACTACGAAGACACCCTGGAGCAGGAGCGCAATACCGAAGTCACGCTGCGCCAGGACTTCAGCCAGAAGCTGTCCAAGGCTGTCAGCCTGGATGGCCTGAAGAAGCAGCGTGAACAGGTACAGCAGTATGTGACGCAACTGGAAAAGCAATTGCCCAGCAAGGCGGAAATGGCGGCGCTGCTCTCGGATATCAATCAGGCAGGGCTGGGCCGCAGCCTGCAGTTTGAAACCTTCCGGCCTGGTGCGATGGTGGTCAAGGAATACTACGCTGAGCTGCCTATTGCTTTGAAGGTGACTGGTCGCTTTCACGACATCGGATCATTCGCCTCCGATGTGGCCTACCTGTCGCGCATCGTGACCTTGAACAATCTCTCGATCGTCCCCGTGGGCAAGGAAGGCAGCGAAGTCTTGAGCATGGAGGCGACGGCACGGACCTTCCGCTACCTGGATGCCGACGAGGTGCAGGCGCAACGCGCGGCTGCAGGGAAGGGCAAGAAATAATGAGACACATGCGTTTCAGCGGCTGGCTCACGCTGGCAGCCTGCTTGGCCGTCTCAGGCTGCTCTTCTTCTGATCAGGAGGAGCTGCAGACCTGGATGGCCCAGGAAAGAGCCAATGCCAGGCCCCGTGTCAAGCCTTTGGAGGAGCCCAAGATCTTCACGCCCCAGGCCTATCTTGGTTCTGATGGCATGGATCCTTTCAATCCCATGAAGCTGATGCAGGTGCTGCGCAGGGAGTCTGCACAGACTAGCGCCAATACCACCCTGATTGCTTCCGAGCTCAATCGCCGCAAGGAACCACTGGAGGCCGAGCCTCTGGATGCAATGACCATGGTCGGCAGTCTGGACAAAAAAGGCGTGCCTACGGCGCTTGTCAGGGTGGGGGCTTTGCTGTACCAGGTTCGGGCAGGAAATTACCTGGGGCAGAACTACGGCAAGGTTACCCGGATCACCGAGACGTCCATCCAGTTGCGGGAAATCGTCCAGGACGGCAGCGGCGACTGGATAGAGAGAAATAGCACACTGGAGTTGCAGGAGGGAAGAAAATGATGGGCACACATCGAAGCATGTTGCACAAGGCTCGCTGGGGAATCGCTGTAGGCGGTTGGCTGCTTGGCTCCTTGGCATGGGCGCAGTCCACGATAGAGTCGGTCTCCGGCTCGATTCAAGGGGGCACTGAGGTGGTGCGCATCGAGCTTTCCGAAGCGCTGGCTGCGGACCCGACCGGATTTGCAATCCAGTCGCCTGCACGAATCGCACTGGATTTCCCTGGCGCAACCAATGCCACGGGTAAATCGATGGTCGAGCTCAACCAGGGTAACCTGCGCTCCATCAATATCGTGGAGGCATCCGGCCGCTCCCGCCTAGTGCTGAATCTGAAGTCTGCGACGTCCTACCGCACTGAACGCCAAGGCAAGGCGCTGCTGATCCTGTTGGATCCGGTGGCAACGTCTGCCACAGTAAAGCCTTCTACGCAGCAGGGCGTGTTTGAAGCCAAGACAGCTGTTGGCAGTGATGTCCAACCCATTCGGGATGTTGATTTCCGTCGTGGCAGTGATGGTTCTGGCCGCATCGTCGTGGGGCTGAGCAATAGCCAGGTCGGCGTGGATCTGCGCCGCGAAGGCAAGGAGCTGGTGGTCGATTTTCTGCGCTCCTCCCTGCCTGAAGGATTGCGTCGTAAGCTGGATGTTGCGGATTTCGGAACGCCGGTGCAGACAATCTCTTCGGTGCAGCAGGGTGAGTCGGTGCGCATGCGCATTGCCCCCACAGGTGACTGGGAGCACAGTGCCTATCAAAGTGACAGCCAGTTTGTGATTGAAGTTCGCCAGAAAAAGGTGGACGTGAGCAAACTGACTCAGGGTCCTGGCTACAGCGGTGAGAAACTCTCCCTGAACTTCCAGAATATCGAAGTGCGATCCCTGCTTCAGGTGATTGCCGATTTCACGAACTTCAATATCGTGACTTCGGACACGGTTTCCGGGGCACTGACCCTGCGCCTGAAGGATGTTCCCTGGGATCAGGCGCTGCAAATCATCATGGATGCCAAGGGCCTGGGCATGCGCAAGTCGGGCTCGGTGCTCTGGATTGCGCCCAAGGATGAGATCGATGCGCGTACCAAGCGTGACTATGAAGCCGCGATGGAAATCCAGAAACTGGAGCCGCTGCGCACCCAGGGCTTTCAGCTGAACTATGCGAAGGCGGCCGATATTCTGTTGCAAATCACGACGAACACCAGTAGTGCGGGTGCTGCTGGAACTGCCACGAGATTTCTGTCCGAGCGTGGTTCTGCAATCTCCGAGCCTCGAACCAACCAACTCTTTGTGACGGACACCCCTGCCAAGCTTGAGGCCATGAAGGCATTGCTGGCGACGCTGGATGTGCCAGTGCGGCAAGTGCTCATTGAAGCGCGTATTGTGGAAGCCCGTGACACGTTCGGTCGTGCGCTGGGGGTGCGCCTCGGCGGCGGGGACTTGCGTGCCCAGCGTGGTGGTGATGGCGGCTATAGCATCGGCGGTGACAATCGTGTTGTGTTCGGTACGGGGTTCGATAACGCAAATGCTTCTGCGGGTGCTGGAGGTACGGTCAACACTTCGGGCAGCTTCGTGAATCTTCCTGCCTCCGTGGCAGGTGTTGCAGGGTCTGGCACGTTTGCCATGTCCATCTTCAATGCTGCAGCCAATCGCTTCCTTACGCTGGAGCTTTCGGCAATGGAGGCCGATGGGCAAGGCAAGATCATTTCAAGCCCTCGTCTCATGACCGCTGACCAGACCAAGGCGCTGATCGAGCAGGGTACTGAATACCCATATTCAGTCACTGCACCTAACGGAGCGACCACCATAGCCTTCAAGAAGGCAGTGTTGAAGCTGGAAGTGACGCCGCAAATAACTCCTGAAGGCGATATCATCCTGGATCTGGATATCAACAAGGATTCTCGCGGTGAAACAACGACCCAAGGTGTAGCTATTGATACCAAGCATATCAAGACGCAGATCCTGGTGCAAAACGGCGGCACCGTGGTGATTGGTGGCATCTTTGAACTGGAAGAAACCAGTCAGGAGAACAAGATTCCGTTGTTGGGTGATGTGCCTGTACTGGGTAATCTTTTCAAGAGCCGCTCCAGGGCCTCTTCCAAGAGAGAAATGCTGGTATTCATTACACCAAAAATGATTTCTGATAGCGCTGCAAAACGCTGAGTGAAAATTTAGGGAGATTTCTGATGAAAAAGTTGTGGCTGGCCGCTTTGACGGCCTTTACGCTGGTCGCATGTGGTGGCGGAGGGGGAAATCCGGGCACCGGTGGTGGCACGGGAGGAGGAACCGAAACTCCGGCAGGAACCATGACGATTCAGGTGATCACTGGCGCGTCCTCCAGCGCGCAAGGTGTCATTTCGATCACCGCCTCTGAGAGCACCGCCAGGGCGCGTGCGACCTTGCTGGATGCCAAAGGCGCTGCAGTTGCCAATGAAATCGTGACGTTTTCGGAAGATGGCGGGAGTTTGTTGAAATTCAGCCCTGAATCCAGGACTGCACTGACGGACAGCAAGGGCGTGGCTGAAGTGGAAATCTCAGCGGCCACCGCAACCTCGATCGGCGCGACCCGAGTCAAGGCCTCTGCCACAATTGCAACCAAGGAAGTGTCCGGCGGCCAGAATCTGGCCATTACGAGCGCACCTCCCACGGGCGATCCTCAGGCCTTGGTCCAGGCCATCAATTTCCTGGATGTGGTTCCGTCTGACAAATCCATCGTTATCAAAGGATCGGGTGGTAATGGGCGCTCTGAGACCGCCATCCTCCGTTTCAAGGTGGTTGATTCCAGCGGCAGCCCGATCAAAGACGTGGTTGTGGATTTCATGGAAGCCACAGGGGGTGTCCAGGTCAATATTGCCCAGGCTCGCTCGAACAATGATGGCATCGTGACCACGTCGGTATCATCCAAAAGCGCTCCCACTTCCGTTGTTGTGAGGGCAACGGTGAATGGTCGGAACGTGACGTCGCAATCAGATCTTTTGACCGTGACCACCGGTATTTCCACGCAGCGCGGCTTCGATCTTTCTGCCTCCAAGTTCAACCTGGACCTGGACCTTTCCGGTGATACATCCACACTGCGCATTGGCATTGTGGACAGCAATGGTAATCCGGTATCCGATGGCGTGCCTGTGGTCGCAACAGTGGACTTCGGCCGCGTTGGCTCTTCCAATCGTGGTGGCTGCCAGACAGTCAACGGACTGTGCACGGTGGACTACCAGGTGCAGAATCCGCGTCCTGCCGACGGTCAACTGATCAACGTGGCCATTTCGACTGTGCTGGGCACGGGCCAAGTCATCAGCGACAGCCTGTTCCTGAGGGCTACTTCGGTGGGCTGGCTGAGCCTGTACCAAAGCGGTGCGTTGGTCAATAAATTGACGGTGAGCAAGCTGGATGCGACTTGTAATGCGATCTGGACGGGTGAACTAGGAACTCCTAAGGGCTTTCCTGCACCGGCCGGGACGACCATCGAGGCCAAATCCCTGGACACTAATGTGACGGTTTCCGTGTTCAACGGATCCCCGGTGCTTGATCGTGTCTCAGGCCGCAGCGGAGTTGCTTTCCAGGTGACTTCGAAGATTGGTACTCCTGCGGGCTCGACTCAAGTGCAGTTCACCTTCAAATCCAATAATAATGTGAGCACCTTGACCCTGCCCGTGGACTATCCGGCATGCGCGACAGCCACCACTCCGACAACCCCCACCACTCCGACAGCCCCTTGACAGGTCAAAGGCCGATCGCCCTGATCGGCCTGCCCGGCTCCGGCAAATCGACCATAGGGCGCCAGCTGGCGCGCCTGTGGTCGATGCGTTTTGTGGATGCGGATCATGTGGTCGAGCAGCGCCTGGGCTGCAGCATCCGGGAGTTTTTCGAGCGCGAGGGCGAGCAGGCTTTTCGAGACATGGAGTCGCAGGTCATTGATGAGCTGTCGGCCTCCACATCCAGCCTGCTGCTGTCCACGGGAGGCGGCGTGGTGCTGCGCGAGCAAAACCGCCGCCATCTGCATGCGCGCACCCAGGTCTTCTATCTGGATTGCACGCCAGAGGCCATCGCCGCGCGGCTGCGCAACGATGTGACGCGGCCCTTGCTGCAGGTGGAAGACCCGGCGCTGCGCCTGCGGGAGCTGCTGCTGCAACGCGAGCCGCTTTATCTGGAGACGGCTCACTTCGTGATCCAGACATCCGGCCTGTCTGTGGCACAGGCTGCGCAGCGCATACGCATGCAGGCGGAACTGGCCTGAGCGGCAGCCCGCTGGAACACCAAAGGCCTCGGCACTTGCCGGGGCCTTTTTCTTTAAGATCGGCGGTTGCCGGGCGCGCTGCCGTGTCGCGCAATTCCTTTCACTCTTTCTGCCTTGGAGCGACACCATCTTGCCCACCGCTTCCTCCTTGCCTGCCGCCCAGGTCGTGACCATCGACCTGGGTGACCGTTCCTATCCGATCACCATCGGCACCGGCCTGCTGGACCAGGCCGCGACCTATGCCGCCCTGCCTTCTGCGGCCCAGGCCGTGATCGTCAGCAATGATGTGGTCGCGCCGCTCTACGAGCCCGCACTGCGTCGCGTGCTGGAACAACGCTACCGCAGCGTGCGTACCGTGGTGCTGCCCGATGGCGAGGCCCACAAGGACTGGCAGACGCTGAACCTGATCTTTGACGACCTGCTGTCCGGCGGCTGCGATCGCAAGACCGTGCTGTTCGCCCTGGGTGGCGGCGTCATCGGCGACATGACCGGCTTTGCCGCTGCCAGCTACATGCGTGGCGTGCCGTTCGTGCAGGTGCCCACCACGCTGCTGTCGCAGGTGGATTCGTCGGTGGGTGGCAAGACCGCCATCAACCATCCGCTGGGCAAGAACATGATCGGCGCCTTCTACCAGCCGCAGCTGGTGGTTTGCGACCTGGCCTCGCTGGACACGCTGCCCGTGCGCGAGCTGAGCGCCGGCCTGGCCGAGGTCATCAAGTACGGGCCGATCGCCGACATGGACTTCCTGGCCTGGCTGGAGGAGAACATGGATGCCTTGCTCGCCCGCGACCGCACTGCACTGGCACACGCGATCAAGCGCAGCGTGGAGATCAAGGCCTGGGTCGTGGGGCAGGACGAGAAAGAGGCTGGGCTGCGCGCCATTCTCAATTTCGGCCATACCTTCGGGCATGCGATCGAGGCCGGCATGGGCTATGGCAACTGGCTGCACGGCGAAGGCGTGGGCGCCGGCATGGTCATGGCGGCCGAGCTGTCGCAGCGCCTTGGCCTGGTGGATGCCGCCTTTGTGCAAAGGCTGCGCGTGCTGATCGAACGTGCGGGCCTGCCGGTGCGTGGCGCCGTACTGGATGCGCGTGACAACGCTGGCCGCTATCTGGAGCTGATGCGCGTGGACAAGAAGTCCGAGGCGGGCGAGATCCGCTTCGTGCTCATCGACGGCCCCGGCAAGGCCATCATGCGTTCGGCCCCCGACGCAATGGTGCGCGAGGTCATCAACGCCTGCTGCGCCTGACGCGCGGCGCTGGGGGCAAGCCGGAACTGCTAGAGTGCCCTTGTCAGCATGATGAGGCGATCGAATGCAGAAACAGGCCCTGGCCCCCTATGCCTGCAACCCGGCGTTCAGCCGTGGGCGGCGTTTCCCGGAGGCGCCTGCGCCCACGCGCAGCGATTACCAGCGCGACCGGGACCGCATTGTCCATTCCTCGGCGTTCCGGCGACTGGTCTACAAGACCCAGGTCTTCGTCAACCATGAAGGCGACCTGTTCCGCACACGGCTGACGCACTCGCTGGAGGTGGCACAACTGGGCCGCTCGGTCGCCCGGTCGCTGCAACTGGACGAGGATCTGGTCGAAGCCATCTGCCTGGCCCACGATCTGGGCCACACCCCCTTCGGCCATGCGGGCCAGGACGCGCTCAATGCCTGCATGCAGCCGCACGGCGGCTTTGAGCACAACCTGCAAAGCCTGCGCGTGGTGGACCGGCTGGAGGAGCGCTATCCGGCCTTTGACGGGCTCAACCTGAGCTTCGAGACGCGCGAGGGCATTCTCAAGCACTGTTCGCGCACCAATGCCGAGCACCTGGAAGCGCGGGAGCCCGGTGGCGTGGCCCACCGCTTTTTGCTGGGCCGGCAGCCTTCGCTGGAGGCCCAGCTGTGCAATCTGGCCGATGCCATTGCCTACAACGCCCATGACGTGGACGATGGCGTGCGCTCCGGCCTGATCACCATGGCCCAGCTGCGCGAGGCCGTTCCTTTGTTCGCGCGCTATCACGATGCAACGCTGGCCGAGCATCCCCAGCTGGGCATGCCTTTGGCCGAGCGGCGCCTGCTGTACGAAAGCATCCGCCGCATGCTCAGCGACCAGGTCTATGACGTGATCGCCGCCACGCAGCAACGCATTGCACAGGCACGGCCCTGTTCGGTCGATGAGGTGCGCGCACAGGCTGGCCCCCTGGTGGGCTTCAGCGATACCATGAGGCAGCAGTCGCTGCAGCTCAAGCAGTTCCTGTTCCGCAATCTCTATCGCCATGAACAGGTGATGAAGACCATGGACGGCGCGCAGCAGGTGGTGGCCGAGCTGTTTGCGGCCTACATGGTGGAGCCCGATCGCATGAAGCCGCGTTTCGTGCAGCGGGCCATGCTGGCCGAGGACGTATCGGCGCGTGCGCGGGTGGTGGCCGACTTCATCGCCGGGATGACGGATCGCTACGCGGCCCGGGAGCATGAGCTGCTGACAGGCCTGCGCCTGCTGGGCTGAGAAATCCGAGCACCGGCATCGCCCGGGCGGCGCGGCTAGAATGCGGACCCTGCGTGACAGGGCAGGGAAGGGTTCCTGGACGGTTTCGCAATGTCTGGGGGCGCAGTGCCCCCGTTCGCATTTTTGAAGGGCACAGCCATGACCGATACCAACCACGAGATTCGCGCGGCCGAGTTTCCGCCTGTCACCGTGATCGAGGATACGGTGCACTGGCTCGAAAAGGCCGTGATCGGCCTGAACCTGTGCCCCTTCGCCAAGGGCGTGCACATCAAGGGCCAGATCCACTACACGGTCAGCCAGGCCACCGACGCCGAGGGCGTGGCGGCGGATCTGCACCGCGAGCTGGAAGCGCTGGCCGAGGCCTCGCCCGAGAAGCGCGACACCACGCTGCTGATCCTGCCCCATGCGCTGCAGGAGTTCCTGGACTTCAACGACTTCCTCGAAGTGGCCGACGCCATGGTCGAGGAGCTGGACCTGGGAGGCATCCTGCAGGTGGCCTCGTTCCATCCGCAGTTCCAGTTCGAGGGCACCGAAGCCGACGACGTCACCAACTGCACCAACCGCTCGCCCTATCCCACGCTGCACCTGCTGCGCGAGGACAGCATAGACAAGGCGGTCGAAGCATTCCCCGAGGCGGAGTCCATCTACGAGCGCAACATGGAGACGCTGGAGAAGATCGGCATCGAAGGCTGGCTGGACATGGGCGTGGGCGCGCGCTGCCCCGTGGCGCATGCAGCCAAGCCGGGCGCAGCCGAATGAAGGCGCGCCAAGGCAAGCCTGCCGCGAAACCCGAGCAGGATGTGACCGAGCAGCTGGGCCTCAAGCCCGGCCAGTCCATCGAACTGCTCAAGGCGCTGCACATCCTCACGCGCGAAGGCAAGATCAACCAGGACTCGCGGCGCAAGCTCAAGCAGGTCTACCACCTGTACCAGTTCATCGCCCCCATCCTCGAAGAACTGTCGGCCGACGACCATGCGGTCACCCTGGCCGACCACGGTGCCGGCAAGTCCTACCTGGGCTTCATCCTCTACGACCTGTATTTCAAACCGCTGGGGCGCGGCCACATCTACGGCATAGAGACGCGCGCGCCGCTGGTGGAAGCCTCGCAGAAGCTGGCCGCCGAGCTGGGCTTCGACCGCATGGGCTTCCTCAACATGTCGGTGGCCGAATCCACGCATGCCGACTTCATGCCTGCGCAATTCGACGTGGTCACGGCCCTGCACGCCTGCGACACCGCCACCGACGATGCCATCGCCTTCGGCCTGGAGAAAAAGGCCAAGGCCATGGTGCTGGTGCCCTGCTGCCAGGCCGAGGTCGCTGCCTGCCTGCGCCAGACCAAGGCGCTGAGCCTGACGCGCACGCCGCTGGCCGAACTGTGGCGCCATCCCATACACACGCGCGAAATGGGCAGCCAGCTCACCAACGTGCTGCGCTGCCTGTACCTGGAAGCCTGCGGCTACCAGGTCACCGTGACCGAGCTGGTGGGCTGGGAGCACAGCATGAAGAACGAGCTGATCATTGCGCGTTACACGGGGCAGAAAAAGCGCAGTGCGGTCGAGCGCATGCGCGCCATCCTGGCGGAGTTCGGCCTGCAGGATGTGATGGCACAGCGCTATCCGCTGCTGCAGGCAGCCTGAGCCGGCTGCCTGCAGCAGTCTCAGGCCCCCGCCACGGCGTGGTACCAGGCGATGCCATCGGCATCGATGCTGCGCTCCACCTGCCCTGCATGCATCAGGTGGTTGAGGCAGGCCAGGCTCTCGCCCGTGGCCATGCCCAGCAGGGCGGGGCTGGATTCGCTGATGGGGCGTGAGAACAGGGCGCCGAAGACATCGACGGCGCGACGCGGTTCGGCCAGTGCGGCCAGCAAGCGGGCGTTGGCGCGTTCCTGGCCTGCGGCCAGTGAATCGATCCGTGCATGCAGTCCGCGAAAGCAATCGCCATGCGCGGGCAGTACGAGCACATCGTCGGGCACTTCGCGCCTGACCTTTTCCAGAGAATCCATCCAGTCGGCCATGGGGTTGGCGTCTGGCTCCATGGCATGGACCGAGACGTTGGACGAGATGCGCGGCAGCACCTGGTCGCCCGAGATCAGCAGCTTGAGATCGGGACAGTAGAGGCTGGCGTGCTCGGGCGAGTGGCCGCTGCCGACCACCACGCGCCACAGGTGCTTTCCTATGCGCAGTTCCTCGCCGTCGTGCAGGCGGCGGTAGCTGTCGGGCAGGGCGTGGATGTGCTTGCCGAAGTTGCCGAAGCGGGCGCGGTAGGACTCCAGGGCGCTGTCGCTCCAGCCTGCGCGGCGGTAGAAGGCGATGGCGTCGGGCGGCGCCTCACGGCTGCAGTCTGAGACCACGACGCGGCAGTTCAGATATTCCAGGCGCGTCATGTACAGCGGCACATGGAACTTGCGCGTCAGCCAGCCGGCCAGGCCCACATGGTCGGGGTGCATGTGGGTGACCAGCACGCGCGTCAGCGAGCGGCCGTCAGTGGATTGGGAGAACAGCGCGCGCCAGGTGGCCACGCCTTCGTCGGTGCGCGCACCGGTGTCGACGATGGCCCAGCCCTGGCCATCATCGATGGCCCAGAGATTGATGTGATCCAACGCATAGGGCAGGGGCATGCGTATCCAGAGCACGCCGGGTGCGACCTCCAGCGTCTGCCCGCGCTGCGGTGGCGCCTCGAACGGGTAGTCGAGCACCGGCTTGGGCGGCGCATCCGTGGCGTGCGAGGCGTTCGGGGCTTGGGCTTTCTGGTCCATGGGGTTCCTTGTTCAGTCGCGGGGGTGGCCGGGTGCTCCCCGGCTGGCAGCGCATCCCCGCAACGATACGCCTGCCGCTGCTGCCTTGCTGTCACGGGCTCGTCACAGGCCGCTCCTACAGTGCACGGGTCAATCAACAGGGGGAGGGCGCGGCCGTGCTGCGGGGTCCCCTGCCTACAGAGGGATATCCGCATGAAATTGAAGATGTTGTGCAGCGCGCTGGCTGGTGCCTCGCTGCTGTTGAGCGCCTGTGGCGGCAGCGACGGTTCGTCCGCAGCCGCTCCGACCAAGAACGTGCTGTTCTTCCTGGGCGATGGCATGGGCATCACCACCATGACCGCCGCACGCATCTACAGCGTGGGCGAAGACGGTGAGCTGACCATGGACAAGCTGCCCGAGACGGCCTTCGTCCACACCTTCTCGAACGATGCCCAGGTGACGGACAGCGCGCCCTCGATGGCCGCCTACATGACCGGCGTGAAGATGAACAACGAAGTCATCTCCATGACGCCCGACACCAAGGCCACGGACGCTGCGGGCAAGGCCTATCACACCAACTACGACAGCACCTGCCCCAGCGGCAACGGCCAGGCCGTTCCCACGCTGCTCGAGCAGATGAAGTCCGCCGGCTACGGCACGGGCGTGGTCTCCACCGCGCGCATCACGCATGCCACGCCGGCAACCACCTATTCGCACGTCTGCCACCGCGATGCGGAAAACACCATCGCCGCGGCCCTGGTGCCCGGCGGCTCCGGCTACAACAGCAAGCTCGGTGACGGCGTGGACGTGATCCTGGGTGGCGGCTCCTACTACTTCACGCCCAAGGCCGACGGCGGCCGCCGCAACGACAGCCGCAACCTGGTCGCCGAGTTCAAGACGCAGAAGTACAGCTACGCCGCCAACAAGAGCGAGTTCGACAAGCTGCCCGTGGACGGCAGCAAGATCGCCGGCCTGTTCACCAAGGACCACATGGCCTATGACCTGGACCGCGATGCGACCAAGGAACCGAGCCTGGCCGAGATGACGGGCAAGGCCATCGACGCACTGTCGGCCAAGAAGAAGGGCTTCTTCCTGATGGTGGAAGGCGGCCGCATCGACCATGCGCTGCACGCCACCAACGCGCGTCGCGCGCTGCAGGACACCGTGGCCTTCGACAACGCCATCCAGACCGCGCTGGACAAGATGGCCAAGCTCGATCCGGGCCTGAAGAACACGCTGATCGTCGTCACCGCCGACCATGACCACACGCTGCACCTGAACGGTTATGCCGCGCGCACCGGCAAGACCGAGGCCGGCAAGCCCGGCGTGCTGGGCCTGGTCAAGAACTACGTGGACGGCAAGGCCTCCACCGATGTGGATGGCAATCCCTACACCATCCTGGGCTTCGGTAACGGTCCCAAGCGTCTGGCCACGCGGGGTCCCATCGACGCGGCCTCGCTGGAAAGCCCCGACTACCTGCAGGAGGCCGTGGTGCCCCTGGCCTCCGAAACCCACGGCGGCGGCGACGTGTTCCTGGGCGCGCAAGGCATGGGTGCCGATACGTTCTCGGGCGTGATCGACAACACCACCGTCTTCACGCTGATCAAGAAGAGCATCGGCTTGTGATGCCGCACGCTGCAATCAAGGCACTCAAGGAATTCCACATGCATCCGATCCTCCAAAAGACCTCCCTCGCCCTGGCTGCGGCCGGCGCGCTGGCGCTGCTGGCACCGGCCGCCCATGCGGCTGGCGAGGCCAAGAACGTCATCTTCTTCCTCGGCGACGGCATGGGCCCGGTCACCGTGACCGCCGCGCGCATCTACAAGGGTGAGAAGCAGCTGGCTGCCAATCCCACGGCACTGACCAGCAGCGAGCGCGCCACGCTGACCATGCAGTCCCTGCCTTACGCCAGCCGCGTCAAGACCTTCTCGCGCGATGGCCAGACCACGGACAGCGCGCCTTCGATGGCGGCCTACATGACCGGCGTGAAGATGAACAATGAAGTCATCTCCATGTCGGCCGATACTCTGGCCTATGCGGCCAACGGACAGCAGTACATCAACGGCGAGGACACCACCTGCCCGGCCGGCAACGGCCAGCCCGCGCAGACCCTGCTGGAACTGTCCAAGGCCAAGGGCCGTGCCGTGGGCGCCATCTCCACCACGCGCGTGGGCCATGCGACGCCTGCGGCCACCTACGCCCACATCTGCAACCGCAATGGCTACAACAGCATTGCCGAGCAGTCCGTGCCCGGCCATGCCAACTACAACGCCAAGCTGGGCGACGGCATCGACGTGCTCATGGGCGGTGGCCAGCGCAACTACCTGCCCAAGTCGGTCAACCCCAGCAGCAAGCGCACGGACACGGCCAACCTCGTGGACATGATGAAGGCCAAGGGCTACGCCTATGTCGCCAAGGGCAGCGAGCTGTCGGCCCTGGACGCGACCAAGGCCCCCAAGCTGCTGGGCCTGTTCACGCAAAGCGAAATGGCCTACGAGCTGGACCGCGTCAAGCAGAAGCTGGACGAGCCCAGCCTGGCCGACATGACCGGCAAGGCGCTGGACGTGCTCAGCCGCAATGACAAGGGCTTCTTCCTGATGGTGGAAGGCGGCCGCATCGACCACGCACTGCACGGCACCAATGCCAAGCGCGCGCTGGAAGACACGCTGGCCTTCGACCGCGCGATCGAGACCGCCATGGCCTACATGGAAAAGAAGGACCCGGGCCTGAAGAACACGCTGATCGTGGTCACGGCCGATCACGACCACAACATGGTGTTCAACGGCTACTCCAAGATCGGCAACCCCATCCTGGGCAAGGTGCAGGACTACCAGACTGGCCAGATGGCCAAGGCCCAGGACGGCAAGCCCTACACCACGCTGGCCTTCGGCAACGGCGGACGTCCCAACGCCACGGCCTCCAGCCAGGTCAATGCCGAAGATGGCAACAAGCCCTGGATCGCTCCCACGCGCGGCGCCTCGCGCGACGACGTGACGGCCGTGGACACCACGGACGACAACTACCTGCAGGAAGTCGGCCTGAACCTGGGCACGCCGGGCTCCGAGACCCATGGCGGCGGCGACGTGATGCTGTTCGCCGGCGGCGCCGGAGCCAAGATCTTCAAGGGCACGATGGACAACACCAAGGTGTTCTCCAAGGTCCGCGAAGCCGCTGGCCTGTAATTGTTTCTTCCTTCGTTGGCTGCTTGCCAACCCCTGGCCGGAGCCGTGGCACATGCGTGTGCCCGGCCCCGGTTTTTTCGCATTGGCTGGATTCCATGACGCTTTCCCTTCCGGCGCCGCGTGCGGCGCGCCACATCTACGCGGCCGCGCTGCTGGCCTGTTCCGTCTCCGCTGCATGGGCCGCCGAGCCGGCCAAGGCGGCGGCATCCGCACCCACGGCCGCAGTCCCTGCGGATTCCGTGGCCCGCACCACGGCCGCCGTGCAGGCCACGCCCGAAGCCGACCTACGCATCACCTACGAAGCCATGAGCGTGGGCAGCGACGGCGTGCAGCGCAGCAGCGTCTATACCAACCGCGTCTACCGCCGCAAGGCCCAGCTGTGGATAGAGCGGGAAATGCCCTCCGCCCTGCGCCAGAGCCAGGACCACGGCCATGACCATGCCCACGGCCCGCACGCCGGCCACGCCCATGACGAAGCCCGCGCCGCACCCCTGTCCATCCGCCGCGCCGATGACGGCAAGGTCGGCGTGGAAGTCATCCTGGCCAAGCTGCGCCGCGTCATCAGCGTGGACCTGGCCCACCACGGCAACGTCGGCTACGGCGGCTCCTTCGACAACGT
The DNA here is from genome assembly GCF_000632165.1 of Delftia sp. RIT313. Lineage (NCBI taxonomy): Bacteria > Pseudomonadati > Pseudomonadota > Betaproteobacteria > Burkholderiales > Comamonadaceae > Delftia > Delftia sp. RIT313. Next base: position 196,081 of record NZ_JFYT01000046.1, read on the forward strand.
GTACTGGATCGTGCCTCCCACCGCGCTGCAGGGCATGGAACGCGTGGGCAAGCCGCACAACGGCGTGCAGCGCTACCGCGGCACGGCAGGCGAGCAGACCACCGTCATCGACTGGGACGTGGCCAACCAGTTCGCCCGCCGCGTGGAACGCAGCGACTCCCACGGCACCGAGCGCATCGTGGTCACCGCCACCAAGCTGCCCGCCCCGCTGGCCCAGCCCTGGAAGGCCATCGAAGGCTATGACAAGGGCGACTACTCCGACTTGCTGGATTGAGCACCTGACACCCCAATGCAAAGAGCTGCCCGGAGGCAGCTCTTTTTTATTCCCCATTTCAATGCTCAAACGCATGGCGCTGGAAACCGGCGCAGCCTAACACCAGGGGCGCCGTCCCCCTTCAAGGGGAAGCCGCGCAGCGGCTCAGGGGGAGGCCAGTTACACCTGCGCTCCAGAGTCTTTTACGACCTTGCTCCACTTCGTCGATTCGGCCTTGATGTAGGCGAGGAATTCGGCCGGCGTGTCGATCACGACATCACCTCCCTGGTCGTTGATCTTCTTGACCACGGCCGGGTCCTTGAGCACCTTGGCAATGGCCGTGTACAGGCGCTGCTGCACGGCGGCGGGTGTCTTGGCCTGGGTCCACAGGCCGAACCACGAAGTGGCCTCGTAGCCGGGCACGCCGGATTCGGCCACGGTGGGCACATCGGGCAGTTCGGGCGAGCGCTTGGCCGTGGTCACGGCGATGGGACGCAGCTTGCCCGAGCGCACATGCTGGATGGCCGAGGGCATGTTGTCGAACATGATGGCGATCTGGTTGCCCAGCAGGTCGGTGATGGCCGGGGCGCTGCCCTTGTAGGGCACGTGCACCATGTCCAGGCCCGTCATGGAGCGGAACAGCTCGCCCGACAGGTGGATGGAGCTGCCGCTGCCCGAGGAGCCGTAGTTCAGCTTGCCGGGATTGGCGCGCGCGTAGGCGATCATTTCCTTGACGGTCTTGAACGGCTGGCTGGGGTGGGCCACCAGCAGGTTGGGCACGTTGGCCACGCGCGTCAGGGGCGAGAAGTCCTTGATGGGGTCGAAGCCGGGCTTGGCGTAGAGCGCGGCATTGATGGCATGCGTGCCCACGGTGCCCATGAACAGCGTGTAGCCGTCGGCCGGTGCACGTGCGGCGGCCACGGCGCCGATGTTGCCGCCAGCGCCGGGCTTGTTGTCCACGATCACGGTCTGGCCCAGCTCCTGCTGCAGCGCCTGGGCGACGATGCGCGCCAGGATGTCGGTGGTGCCGCCAGCGGCAAAGGGCACGAGGATGGTGATGGGCTTGCTGGGGAAGCCTTCCTGGGCCAGGGCGGCGGTGCCGGACAGGGCGCCGAGGGCGGTCAGGGATGCGGCGGCCAGCGCCTGCAGGCCACGGCGGCGGGTGAAGTGGGTGGTTTGATCGGACATCGAGAGGTCTCCTGATTCGGCAATAAGGTGGATGGCCGGGCCCGGCAAGGTCGGGCTGGGCCAGGGCAGGGCCCTGTGTGGCGCCCGCCTGTGCAGGCGGGCGCTTCCAGTGGTTCTTCTTGAAGGGTGTTGTGCCTGGGAAGGCGCTCGGTCAGACGGGCGCCACGCCCAGCGTGGTGCCGCCGCAGATGTAGAGCACCTGGCCGGTGACGAAGCCGTTGTCGGGCGACAGGAAGAACAGCGCGGCACGGGCCACGTCTTCCGGTGTGCCCATGCGGCCCACGGCAATGCTGTTGAGGATGCGCTGGGTCTGCGGCGCGCCTTCGGGGTTGCTCTTGGTGAACAGCTCGGTGGCGATGGGGCCGGGGCCCAGGGCGTTGACCGTGATGCGGTCGCGGCCCAGTTCCATGGCCAGGGTGCGCGTCAGGCCGATCAGGCCCGCCTTGGTCGCCGAGTAGACGATGCGGTCGGGCTTGCCCAGCGCGGCGCGCGAGGACATGTTCACGATGCGCCCCTCGCCGCAGGCACGCAGTGTGGCCAGGAAGGCCTGCACCAGCAGCATGGGCGCGCGCAGGTGCAGTCCCACCACGTCGTCGAGATGCTGGGTGCTGGCGTTGTCGATGGTGCCGGGGCGCGTGGCGCCCGCGTTGTTGACCAGGGCCACCACGTTGTGCGCGGCGGCAATGCGGGCTGCCGCCTCGGCGGTGGCCTGCTCGCTGGTCAGGTCGGCCTGGTAGCTCACCAGCAGAGGGTGGCTCCATTCGGGCAGCACGTAGTCGAGGTTGACCACGGCGCGGCCCTGGGCCAGCAGGGCATCGGCGATGGCACGGCCGATGCCGTTGCTGGCGCCGCTGACCACGGTGACGGGTGTCTTGTTATCCACGGTGCTCATCGCAGTCTCAGACCTTTTCCAGGATCACGGCAATGCCCTGGCCCACGCCGATGCACATGGTGCACAGCGCGTAGCGGCCGCCCAGCGTGTGCAGTTGGTTCACGGCGGTGGTGGCCAGGCGCGCGCCGGAGGCGCCCAGCGGATGGCCCAGCGCAATGGCGCCGCCCCATTGGTTGACGCGGCGGTCGTCGTCGGCAATGCCCAGATCGCGCAGCACGGCCAGGCCCTGCGCGGCGAAGGCTTCGTTCAGCTCGATCACGTCCATCTGCTCCAGCGTCAGGCCGGTCAGGGCCAGCACCTTGCGCACGGCGGGCGCGGGGCCGAAGCCCATGATGCGCGGCGCCACGCCGGCCACGGCCATGCCGACCACGCGGGCGCGGGGCACCAGGTTGTATTGCTGGGCGGCTTCCTTGTTGGCCAGCAGCAGGGCGCAGGCGCCGTCGTTCACGCCGCTGGCATTGCCGGCCGTCACCGTGCCATCCGGGCGCACCACGCCCTTGAGCTTGGCCAGCGCCTCGATCGTGGTGGCGCGCGGATGCTCGTCCTGGCTCACCACGATGGCGTCGCCCTTTTTCTGGGCAATGGACACGGACACGATTTCCTTGGCCAGGTAGCCGGCCGCGATGGCGGCGGCGGCCTTTTGCTGGCTGGCCAGGGCCATGCGGTCCTGGGCTTCGCGCTCGATCTTGAAGTCGTCGGCCACGTTCTCTGCCGTCTCGGGCATGGAGTCCACGCCGTACTGCTGCTTCATCAGCTTGTTGACGAAGCGCCAGCCGATGGTGGTGTCGTACACGGCGTTGCTGCGGCTGAAGGCGCTTTCGGCCTTGGGCATGACGAAGGGCGCACGGCTCATGCTTTCCACGCCGCCTGCGATCATCAGGCGGGCCTCGCCCGCCTTGATGGCGCGCGCGGCCGTGCCCACGGCGTCCAGGCCCGAACCGCACAGGCGGTTGATGGTGGCGCCCGGAACATCGATGGGCAGGCCTGCCAGCAGGGCGGACATGCGCGCCACGTTGCGGTTGTCTTCGCCGGCCTGGTTGGCGCAGCCGTAGAGCACGTCGGCCACGGCCGTCCAGTCCACGCCGGGGTTGCGCTCCATCAGCGCCTTGATCGGCACGGCGCCGAGGTCATCGGCACGCACCGGGGACAGGGCGCCGCCGTAGCGGCCGAAGGGGGTGCGGATGGCGTCGCAGATGAAGGCCTGGTTGGACTGGCTCATGGTGTCTCCTGGAAAAAGAATGAAGAGGTGCCGGGGTGCGCCGCAGCGCACCCACTGGGTGGGGAGCTGAGGGATCAGGCCGTGGCCGTCGCGTCCTTGATGGGCAGGCCCACGATGGACTGCAGCTCGGCGTGCGAGAGGCCGGGCACGGTGTCGATCAGGCGCAGGCCCTCGGGCGTGCATTCCAGCGTGCACAGGTCGGTGTAGATGCGCTTGACGCAGGACAGGCCCGTGAGCGGATAGCTGCAGGCCTCGACGACCTTGCATTCGCCGGTCTTGGTCAGCAGGTCCATCATCACCCAGGTCTGGCGTGCACCCACGGCCAGGTCCATGGCGCCGCCCACGGCGGGAATGGCACCGGCCTCGCCCGTGCTCCAGTTGGCCAGGTCGCCCGTGGCCGAGACCTGGAAGGCGCCCAGCACGCAGATGTCCAGGTGGCCGCCGCGCATCATGGCGAAGCTGTCGGCATGGTGGAAATAGCAGCCGCCCGGCAGCAGGGTGACGGGCTGCTTGCCGGCATTGGTCAGGTCATAGTCCTCCTGGCCTTCGGCGGGCGCCGGGCCCATGCCCAGGATGCCGTTCTCGCTTTGCAGGATGACCTCGCGGCCGGCCGGGATGTGGTTGGCCACCTGGGTGGGCATGCCGATGCCCAGGTTGACGTAGGCGCCGTCGAAGATGTCTTCGGCCACGCGCCGGGCCAGCTCTTGCTTGCTGCGTTTCTGGTAGCTGCTCATGCTCTTGCTTTCGGCGGTTGGGGCGCTCATGCGGTTTTCTTGAAGCCGCCGGCCTGGGTGGCCACGCGGTCGATCTTCACGATCTGGCTCACGTAGATGCCGGGCGTGACCACGGCCTCGGGGTCCAGCGCGCCCAGCTCCACGATCTCGTGCACGGTGGCGATCGTGTGCTTGGCCGCCGTGGCCATCACGGGCCCGAAGTTGCGGGCCGACATGCGGTAGGTGAGGTTGCCCCAGCGGTCGCCCTTCTCGGCCTTGACCAGTGCCACGTCGCCGTGGATGGGATGCTCCAGCACATAGTGCTTGCCGTTGATCTCGCGCGTTTCCTTGCCGTTGGCCAGCTCCGTGCCATAGGCCGTGGGGCAGAAGAAGCCGCCGATGCCGGCGCCGGCGGCGCGCAGGCGCTCGGCCAGATTGCCCTGGGGCACGAGTTCCAGCTCGATCTTGCCGCTGCGGTACAGGTCGTCGAACACCCAGCTGTCCACCTGGCGGGGGAAGCTGCAGATGATCTTGCGCACCTGGCCGCTCTTGAGCAGGGCGGCTAGGCCCTGGTCTCCGTTGCCCGCGTTGTTGTTGACCACGGTCAGCTCGCGTGCGCCCTGGGCGATCAGGCCGTCGATGAGTTCGGTGGGATTGCCTGAGGTGCCGAAGCCCCCGATCAGCACGGTGGAGCCGTCCTGGACGCCCGACAACGCCTCGGCGATGGTGTCGGTGATTTTGTTGATCACTTGCTTGTCTCCGGTATGCAGGCCGCTGGCGCTGCGCTAAAATGTTCGTATGTAGAACAAAAGTTCGCAGAAAGAATTATAGAGCCATGGAAAAAAATGCCGCTTCCGTAATTTCCACAGGTGGGGTTGAAGAAGAGGGCGGCACGCCGCGCCCCGGCGACAGCTATGTGCAGTCCTTCGCGCGCGGCCTGGGCGTGATCCGCTCGTTCAGCGCCGAGGCGCCTGCGCAGACGCTCAGCGAGGTGGCGGCGCGCACGGGGCTCACGCGTGCCGGGGCTCGGCGCATCCTGCTGACGCTGCAGACGCTGGGCTATGTGAAGAGCGACGGCAAGCTGTTCCAGCTCACGCCGCGCATCATGGAACTGGGCTTTGCCTACCTCAGCTCCACCCCGGTCTGGAACCTGGCCGAGCCCGTGATGGAAAACCTGGTCGACGAGGTCAAGGAGTCCTGCTCGGCCGCCGTGCTCGATGGGGGCGACATCGTCTATGTGCTGCGCGTGCACACCCACAAGATCATGAGCACCAACCTCGGCGTTGGCTCGCGCCTGCCGGCCTGCTGGACCTCGATGGGTCGCGTGCTGCTGGCCGGCGAGAGCGATGAATCCCTGCAGGCCCTGCTGGATGCGCGCGAGCGCCGGCAGTTCACGGCCCTGACCGAGCAGGATGATGACCGCCTTCGCCAGCGCATTCTGGAGGTGCGCGCCCAGGGCTGGGCCCTGGTGGACCAGGAACTGGCCGAAGGCCTGATCTCCATCGCGGCGCCCGTGAAGAACGCGGCCGGGCGCACCGTGGCTGCGCTCAACATCAGTGGCCAGGCCAACCGCAACAGCGCCGAGATGATGCGCGGGCAACTGCTGCCCCGGCTGCTGGCCGCCACGCAGCTGGTGAGCCAGCTGCTGCGGGCCTCATCGCGGCTTTCCCTGTAGGGCGGCGGGCGGCGCAGCGCTCCATAATTGCCGATCCACGCCCCGCACTCGCACCATGGCCCGCCTGCCCCGACTCACCCTTGCGGATCTGCCGCACCACATCATCCAGCTCGGCAACAACGGCGGGGACATCTTCATCGATGCCCAGGACCGGGAAACCATGCTGGGGCTGCTGCGCGAGATGGCGCGCAGCTGCGAGCTGGCCGTGCATGCCTACGTGCTGCTGCCCAGCCAGTTCCACCTGCTGGCCACGCCCCGCACCAGCGATGGCCTGCCCAAGTTCATGCAGGCCGTGGGCCGGCGCTATGTGCGCTACTTCAACGACCGACACGGCCGCAGCGGCACGCTGTGGGAAGGCCGCTATCGCGGCACGGTGCTGCAGCCCAGCTGGCTGCTGCCCACCATGGTCTTCATGGACGACAGCCCCGTGCGCGCCGGCCTGGTCCAGCGGCCGGCCGACTGGCCCTGGTCCAGCTACGCGCACAACGCCGGCCTGCGCAGCGACGCGCTGATCCAGCCGCATGCCGTGTTCTGGGAGCTGGGCAACACCCCGTTTGCGCGGGATGCAGCCTATGTGGAAGCCGTGGAAGAGGGGGTTGGCGCCGACGACGCCGAACGCATCAGCCAGTCGGCGCTGCGAGGCTGGGCGCTGGGCGATGAGCAATTCATTGCCGATTTACAACAGCGCACCGAGCGCCGTGTGACCCGCCAGCGCGCCGGCCGTCCGCCCGGACGGACCAATGAGCGCACCACAACAGTGCGTTAGTACCCACTGATAGCTTGCAAGTGCTTGATTCCTCACTGCAGGCCTTTGTGAAATAAATATGTCCCTTATTAATTTCCGATTTTTTTGTTCTGGAATTAATTGGGATCTGACCCTTATATAAATTTATTGCATGAGGTGATGCCTTGCCTTAATCTTGCGTTCCCTGCGAAAAATTTGAGGATTCCGCCATGACGACGGCTGCCGAGATCAAGCATCTCCAAGACCACGGTCTGTACTCCAAGAGCAACGAGCACGACGCCTGCGGCCTCGGCTTTGTTGCACATATCAAGGGCGTCAAGCGCCATGACATCGTCACCGGCGCGCTCAAGATCCTCGAAAACATCGACCATCGCGGCGCCGTGGGTGCCGACAAGCTCATGGGCGATGGCGCGGGCATTCTGATCCAGATTCCCGACCAGCTCTACCGCGAAGAGATGGCAAAGCAGGGCGTGGCCCTGCCGCCCGCGGGCGAGTACGGCGTGGGCATGATCTTCCTGCCCAAGGAGCATGCCTCGCGCCTGGCCTGCGAGCAGGAGATGGAGCGCGCCATCAAGGCCGAAGGCCAGGTCCTGCTGGGCTGGCGCGATGTGCCCGTGAACCGCGATATGCCCATGTCGCCCACGGTCCAGGAAAAGGAACCCATCCTGCGCCAGGTCTTCATCGGCCGCGGCGCGGACGTGATCGTGCAGGACGCGCTGGAGCGCAAGCTGTACGTGATCCGCAAGACGGCCAGCGCCGCCATCCAGAACCTCAAGCTCAAGCACAGCAAGGAATACTACGTTCCCAGCATGAGCAGCCGCACCGTGGTCTACAAGGGCCTGCTGCTGGCCGACCAGGTGGGCGTGTACTACAACGACCTGTCCGACGAGCGCTGCGTCTCGGCCATCGGCCTGGTGCACCAGCGCTTCTCGACCAACACCTTCCCCGAGTGGCCGCTGGCCCACCCCTACCGCTACGTGGCCCACAACGGTGAAATCAACACCGTGCGCGGCAACTACAACTGGATGCTGGCCCGCGAGGGCGTGATGGCCTCGCCCGTGCTGGCCGAGGACCTCAAGAAGCTCTATCCCATCAGCTTCGCTGGCCAGTCCGACACGGCAACGTTCGACAACTGCCTGGAACTGCTGACCATGGCCGGCTACCCCATCAGCCAGGCCGTGATGATGATGATTCCCGAGCCCTGGGAACAGCACGAGTCCATGGACGAGCGCCGCCGCGCCTTCTATGAATACCACGCCGCCATGATGGAGCCCTGGGACGGCCCGGCCTCCATCGTGTTCACCGACGGCCGCCAGATCGGCGCCACGCTGGACCGCAACGGCCTGCGCCCCTCGCGCTACGTGATCACCGATGACGACCTGGTCATCCTGGCGTCCGAGGCCGGCGTGCTGCCCGTGCCCGACAGCTCCATCGTGCGCAAGTGGCGCCTGCAGCCCGGCAAGATGCTGCTGATCGACCTGGAGCAGGGCCGCCTGATCGAGGACGACGAGCTCAAGGCCAACATCGTCAACACCAAGCCCTACAAGCAGTGGATCGAGAACCTGCGCATCAAGCTGGGCAGCGTGGGCGGTGACACCCATGCCGGCCCTGAGGCCGCCAGCCTGCCGCTGCTCGAGCGCCAGCAGGCCTTCGGCTTCACGCAGGAAGACATCAAGTTCCTGCTGGCCCCCATGGCCAAGAACGGCGAGGAAGGCATCGGCTCCATGGGCAACGACAGCCCGCTGGCCGTGCTGTCGGACAAGAACAAGCCGCTGTACAACTACTTCCGCCAGATGTTCGCGCAGGTGACCAACCCGCCGATCGACCCCATCCGCGAAGCCATCGTGATGTCGCTGGTGTCCTTCATCGGACCCAAGCCCAACTTGCTGGACATCAACCAGGTCAACCCGCCCATGCGTCTCGAAGTGCACCAGCCCGTGCTGGACTTCGCCGACATGGCCAAGCTGCGCGACATCGAACGCCACACGCAGGGCAAGTTCAAGAGCGCAACGATCGACATCACCTACCCGCTGTCCTGGGGCAAGCAGGGCGTGGAAGCCAAGCTGGCATCGCTGTGCGCGCAGGCCGTGGACGCCATCAAGGGCGGCGCCAACATCCTGATCATCAGCGACCGCCATGTGAGCGCCACCCAGGTGGCCATCCCCGCGCTGCTGGCGCTGTCGGCCATCCACCAGCACCTGGTGCGCGAGGGCCTGCGCACCACGGCCGGCCTGGTCGTGGAAACGGGCACGGCGCGCGAGGTGCACCACTTCGCCGTGCTGGCAGGCTACGGCGCCGAGGCCGTGCATCCCTACCTGGCCATGGAAACCCTGGCCGACATGCACAAGGAGCTGGGCGGCGACCTGTCGGCCGACAAGGCCATCTACAACTACGTCAAGGCCATCGGCAAGGGCCTGTCCAAGATCATGTCCAAGATGGGCGTGTCCACCTACATGTCCTATTGCGGCGCCCAGCTGTTCGAGGTGATCGGCCTGAACAGCGACACCGTGGACAAGTACTTCACGGGCACGGCCAGCCGCGTCGAGGGCATCGGCGTCTTCGAGATCGCCGAGGAAACCATCCGCAACCACCGCGCGGCCTTCGGTGACGATCCCGTGCTGGAGACCATGCTGGACGCCGGCGGCGAATACGCCTGGCGCGCCCGTGGCGAAGAGCACATGTGGTCGCCCGACGCCATCGCCAAGCTGCAGCATTCCACGCGCTCCAACAACTGGAGCACGTACAAGGAATACGCCCAGCTGATCAACGACCAGAGCAAGCGCCACATGACGCTGCGCGGCCTGTTCGAGTTCAAGTTCGACCCGGCCAAGGCCATTGCGCTGGACCAGGTCGAGTCGGCCAAGGACATCGTCAAGCGCTTTGCCACGGGCGCCATGTCGCTGGGCTCGATCAGCACCGAGGCCCATGCCACGCTGGCCGTGGCCATGAACCGCATCGGCGGCAAGAGCAACACCGGCGAAGGCGGGGAAGATCCCCAGCGCTACCGCAACGAGCTCAAGGGCATCCCGATCAAGAAGGGCGAGACCCTGGGCTCCATCATCGGCGCCGACAAGGTCGAGGCCGACATCGAGCTGCAGGACGGCGACTCGCTGCGCTCCAGGATCAAGCAGGTGGCATCGGGCCGCTTCGGCGTCACGGCCGAATACCTGTCGTCCTCGGACCAGGTGCAGATCAAGATGGCCCAGGGCGCCAAGCCCGGCGAAGGCGGCCAGCTGCCCGGCGGCAAGGTGTCCGACTACATCGGCAAGCTGCGCCACTCCGTGCCCGGCGTCGGCCTGATCTCGCCCCCGCCCCACCACGACATCTACTCCATCGAGGATCTGGCCCAGCTGATCCACGACCTGAAGAACGTGGCACCGCATGCCGACATCTCGGTCAAGCTCGTGTCCGAAGTGGGCGTGGGCACCATCGCGGCCGGCGTGGCCAAGTGCAAGAGCGACCACGTGGTCATCGCAGGCCATGACGGCGGCACGGGCGCATCGCCCTGGTCGTCCATCAAGCATGCGGGCTCGCCCTGGGAAATCGGCCTGGCCGAGACCCAGCAGACCCTGGTGCTCAACCGCCTGCGCGGCCGTATCCGCGTTCAGGCCGACGGCCAGATGAAGACCGGCCGTGACGTCGTCATCGGCGCGCTGCTGGGCGCCGACGAGTTCGGCTTCGCCACGGCGCCCCTGGTCGTCGAGGGCTGCATCATGATGCGCAAGTGCCACCTGAACACCTGCCCCGTGGGCGTGGCCACGCAGGACCCGGTGCTGCGCGCCAAGTTCTCGGGCAAGCCCGAGCATGTGGTGAACTACTTCTTCTTCATCGCCGAGGAAGTGCGCCAGATCATGGCCCAGCTGGGCGTTGCCAAGTTCGACGACCTGATCGGCCGTGCCGACCTGCTGGACACCCGCAAGGGCCTGCAGCACTGGAAGGCCCAGGGCCTGGACTTCTCGCGCCTGTTCGCCCAGCCCGAAGTGCCCGCCGACGTGGCGCGCTTCCATGTCGAAAAGCAGGACCACCTGCTGGACAAGGCGCTGGACGTGAAGCTCATCGAGCGCTGCAAGCCCGCCATCGAGAACGGCGAGCGCGTGCGCATCATGGAAGTGGCGCGCAACGTGAACCGCTCCGTGGGCGCCATGCTCTCCGGTGCCGTGACGCGCGTGCATCCCGAAGGCCTGCCGGATGACACCATCCGCATCCACTTCGAGGGAACGGGCGGCCAGTCCTTCGGCGCCTTCCTGTGCAACGGCATCACGCTGAACCTGCGCGGCGATGCCAACGACTACACGGGCAAGGGCCTGTCCGGCGGCCGCGTGGTGGTGCATGCCAGCCATGAATTCCGCGGCGACACGACGACCAACACCATCGTCGGCAACACCGTGATGTTCGGCGCCACCAGCGGCGAGGCCTTCTTCGGCGGCGTGGCCGGCGAGCGTTTCGCAGTGCGCCTGTCGGGCGCCACGGCCGTGGTCGAGGGCGTTGGCGACCACGGCTGCGAATACATGACCGGCGGCACGGTGGTGGTGCTGGGCAAGACGGGCCGCAACTTCGCGGCTGGCATGAGCGGCGGCGTGGCCTATGTGTATGACGAGGATGGCCGTTTCGCCGAGCGCTGCAACAAGGCGTCCGTCTCGCTGGACCAGGTGCTGCCCCACGACGAGCACCTGGCCCAGGTCTCGCCCGCCGTCTGGCACCGCCGCGAAACCGACGAACGCCAGCTGCGCGCACTGATCGAGGCGCACAGCCGCTGGACCGGCTCCAAGCGCGCCCGCGACCTGCTGGACAACTGGGCAGCGGCACGCTCCAAGTTCGTCAAGGTCTTCCCCAGCGAGTACAAGCGCGCCCTGTCCGAGATGTACGAGCGCCAGGTGATGGAAGAGCCCGCCACGCCCGAGGTCGAGGAACACGCCAAGGAAGCCGTGGCCGCCAAATAACAAGGAAGCGAAGGATGCGGGCAGCGGCCCGCATCCATCCCTGCACCCCACACATCAGGACAACGAATCATGGGAAAGACCACCGGCTTCATGGAATATGAGCGCCTCGAGGAGGGCTACGCGCCCGTCGTCGAGCGCGTGAAGCACTACAAGGAATTCGTCATCGGCCTCGATGACAGCCAGGCCAAGATCCAGGGCGCGCGCTGCATGGACTGCGGCACGCCGTTCTGCAACAGCGGCTGCCCGGTCAACAACATCATTCCGGACTTCAACGACCTGGTCTTCCACGGCGGCTGGAAGAGCGCCAGCGCCGTGCTGCACAGCACCAACAACTTCCCCGAGTTCACGGGCCGCATCTGCCCCGCGCCCTGCGAGGCCGCCTGCACGCTGAACATCAACGACGACGCCGTGGGCATCAAGTCCATCGAGCACGCCATCATCGACCGTGCCTGGGCCGAAGGCTGGGTCAAGCCCCTGCCCAGCAGCCGCAAGACCGGCAAGAAGGTCGCCGTGGTCGGCGCAGGCCCCGCAGGCCTGGCCGCATCGCAGCAACTGGCGCGCGCCGGCCACGATGTCACGCTGTTCGAGAAGAACGACCGCGTGGGCGGCCTGCTGCGCTACGGCATTCCCGACTTCAAGATGGAGAAGTCGCACATCGACCGCCGCGTCGAGCAGCTCGTGGCCGAAGGCGTCAAGATCCGCACCGGCGTGCTGGTGGCGGGCAAGGACGGCCTGGGCGAAGACTCCAAGGTCACCAACTGGGCCAAGGAAACCGTCAGCCCCGAGCAGCTCATGGCCGAGTTCGACGCCGTGCTGCTGACCGGTGGTGCCGAGCAGTCGCGCGACCTGCCCGTGCCGGGGCGCGAACTCAAGGGCATCCATTTCGCCATGGAGTTCCTGCCGCAGCAAAACAAGGTCAACGCCGGCGACAAGCTCAAGGGCCAGCTGCGGGCCGATGGCAAGCACGTCATCGTCATCGGTGGCGGCGACACCGGCTCCGACTGCGTGGGCACCAGCAACCGCCATGGCGCCGTCAGCGTGACCCAGTTCGAGCTGATGCCCATGCCGCCCGAGCAGGAGAACAAGCCCCTGGTCTGGCCCTACTGGCCGATCAAGCTGCGCACCAGCTCCAGCCACGAGGAAGGCTGCGAGCGCGAGTTCGCCATCGCCACCAAGGAATTCATCGGCGAGAAGGGCCAGGTCACGGCCGTCAAGACCGTGCGCATCGAGATGAAGGACGGCAAGATGGTCGAGGTGCCCGGCAGCGAGCAGGTGCTCAAGGCCGACCTGGTGCTGCTGGCCATGGGCTTCGTCAGCCCCGTGCAGGCTGTGCTCGACGCCTTTGGCGTGGACAAGGACACCCGCGGCAACGCCAAGGCCACCACCGACTTCACGGGCGGCTACGCCACCAGCGTGCCCAAGCTCTTCGCCGCCGGCGACGTGCGCCGCGGCCAGTCCCTGGTGGTCTGGGCCATCCGCGAAGGCCGCCAGGCCGCTCGCTCCATCGATGAATTCTTGATGGGCGCGTCCGACCTGCCTCGGTGAGATGCCAACCCCGGAAGGGGCTTGGCCATAGACAAAGAAAAAGCCCTTGGTGATGAACCAAGGGCTTTTTATTACAGATTCCTCGTGTTTCAGCATAGGCCCTTGAAACTGGCGCGCCCTAAAGCGAGGGACACCGAGGAAGGGCCTGGGCCGGCCGCGCCGCCCCGCACCGAGGGTGTCGTCCCCCTCTGGGGGAAGGCGCGAAGCGACTCAGGGGGAGGGCTTATCCTCTGCGGGCTTGTCCACTGCGGTGCCGGGTTCGGCTTCTTCTTCCGGCGCCTTGGAGACGCGGCTGAACCAGCCGGCGCCCAGGATGCCTATTTCGTAAAGAATGCACATCGGAATGGCCAGGGCCAGTTGGGAGATCACGTCGGGCGGCGTGACCACGGCGGCGATGATGAAGGCCACCACGATGAAGTAGCCGCGGAAGGACTTGAGCTTGGCGATGTCCACCAGGCCGAAGCGCACCAGCAGCATGACCACGATGGGCACCTGGAAGGCCAGGCCAAAGGCTAGGTACAGCGACAGGATGGCCTCTACATACGAGGCGATGTCCGGCGTGGCCGCCACGCTGTCCGGGGTGAAGCCCTGGATGAAGGCGAACATCTTGTCGAGCACGAAGAACTGCACGAAGGCGATGCCGATATAGGCCAGTAGGCTGCCGAAGATGATCAGCGGCAGCGCAAAGCGCTTTTCATGGCTGTACAGGCCGGGCGCCACGAAGGCCCACATCTGGTACATGATCCAGGGCAGCACGGCCAGCACGCCCACCATCATCAGCACCTTGAGCGGTACGAAGAAGGGCGTGAACACGCCCACCGCGATGAGCTTGGCATCGGGCGGCATGTGGGCCTTGATCGGGTGGGCGATGAAGTCGATCAGCCCGTTGGGGCCGGGCCACACGGCCAGCACGGCGATCGCCAGACCGATGCCGTAGATGCAATAGAGCAGGCGGTCGCGCAGCTCCATCAGGTGCTGGACGAAAGGCTGCTCGGTGCCTGCCAGCTCGTCGTCTTTAGGTGGAATGTCGGACATGGTGCGAAACCGCGGCGGGCCGCAAGGGCATCCACGGACCTGGGGTGAAAAGCAGAAAGCCCGACGGATCGGGCAGGATTCGGCAATGGCGGGTGCCCGGGTGGCAGAGGCTGGGCTGGTTGCCTCGTGGCCCGCGGCGCGCCGGCATCTTCAGCGGGACTTCTGGGGGCGAAAGCGCGCCACGCGCGCCGCGCCCGACTGCGCCTTGGTGCGCACGCCGGCGCGGGCCTTGTACCACTGGGGCACGGCGGCACGCTTGAGGCGCCAGTTCTTGCCCGGGTGGCGGTAGGCCGGCGCCACGGCGCTGTACGTATCGCTGTCGGAGCCGTAGGAAGAGGAGTCGTACGAGGAAGACGTGCCGTTGAGCGATGCCGTGGACTCGTTCCAGTCCTTCTCGAAGTTGGCGGCCGAAGTGTGGATGGATTGCTCGACGTCTCGCGCCGCACCCTCCACGGTGTCCTTCATCTTGCGCAACTCGTCGAGTTCCATCGAACGGTTGACCTCGGCCTTCACATCGGAGACATAGCGCTGGGCCTTGCCCAGCAGGGTGCCGACGGTACGCGCCACGCGCGGCAGCTTCTCGGGACCGATGACCACGAGGGCCACGGCACCGATGAGCGCCATCTTGGAAAGGCCAATATCAAACATGGAAGCTTGGCGTGCGGGCCATCAGCTCTTTTGCTTGGCTTCGACGTCGATGGTGGTCTTGTCGGCAGCCGTCTGGCCGGCGACCTGGCCGGGAGCGGCTGCGGGAGTGTCGGTGGAGGTCGAGCCGTCCTTCACGCCGTCCTTGAAGCCCTTGACGGCGCCGCCGAGGTCGGAACCGATGTTCTTCAACTTCTTGGTGCCGAACACCAGAACCACGATGGCCAGGACGATCAGCCAATGCCAGATGGAAAACGAGCCCATGAGAATCTCTCCTAAGAATTGCAGGTCATTTTAGACGCCGGGCCATGGCGGCAGTTCGCAAGGCCCCACAAAAGCCGTTTGGCCGACGCAAGAAACAGGGGGTGCCTCAAGCAAGAGACGGGCCACCTTGTGCCGGGCGTCAGCCGTCTGCCGCAGGCAGCATGGCCGCTGCGGCGTTTTCAGCCCTTGAGTTTCAGCCCTTGAGCCAGGGGCGGGGGCCGCCCATGACGTGGATGTGCAGGTGGTGGACTTCCTGGCCGCCTTCGGTGCCCGTGTTGACCACCAGGCGAAAGCCGCCGTCGGGATACGGGTTGCAGCCTTGCTCGGCGGCCAGGCGGGGCGCCAGCGCCATCAGGCGGCCCAGCAGCGGGGCGTCCTCGGCCTGGACCTGGGCCATGGAGGGGATGTGCTTCTTGGGCACCATCAGGAAGTGGATGGGCGCGCCGGGATGGATGTCGTGGAAGGCGAAGACGTCCTCGTCCTCATAGACCTTGCGGGAAGGGATCTCGCCCTTGGTGATGCGGCAAAACAGGCAGTTCGGGTCGTGGTCGTGCATGGCGCTACAGGAATCCTGGGAAGCTGGCGGTAGGTTGGAAATCAGGCCGGATTGTCGTTGATGCGCAGCGTCTGGCGCACGCCGACGTCGCTGCGGTGCTGCTGGAGCCACTGCTGGCCCTGCTCGCGTCCGAGCTCGAACAGCTCGCGCACGAAGCGCATGTCGGAGCGCGTCTTGGTCGAGGCGCCATAGCCCTTGAGCACGGAGCCGCCGTCCACGCGGTGCAGCAGCACCTTTTTGTAGCGTGTCGGGTCCAGCTTGCCCTGCTCGAGCAGGCGCTTGACGAACTCAATGGCGCGCAACTCGGCCAGCAGGCCGGCGTTGAAGGTGACCTCGTTCATGCGGTCCATGATGTCGGCCGCCGTGTTGGGCAGATCGGTGTGCTCGATGGGGTTGATCTGCACCAGCAGGATGTCGCTGGACGCAGTGCCGTAGATCAGCGGATACAGCGCCGGGTTGCCCGAAAAGCCGCCATCCCAGTACGGCTCGCCATCGATTTCCACGGCCTTGAACAGCTGCGGCAGGCAGGCCGAGGCCATGACCGCGTCGGCACTGAGTTTTCTGCCCGAAAAGATGCAGCCTCGGCCCGTGCGCACATTGGTGGCGCAGACAAAGACCTTGGGCACCACGCCTTCCACGGGAGGATGCGTCAGCGCCTCGAAATCCACGACCCGTTCGAGCAGCTTGCGCAGCGGGTTGATGTCCAGCGGGTTGGTCTGGTAGGGCGAGAAGAACTGGTTGAGCACGCCCATGAAGGGGCTGCCCGGCAGGGGCGCGCCCCACATCAGGCTGCCCATCGTGCCCACGCCTTCCCAGAGCTCGGTCAGCGTGGCGCGGGCCAGCTCGGCCCCCAGCGCCTGGGCGGCCGCCGGATCGCTTTCCTGGCGTGCAGCCTTGGCAAAGCCCTGGGCCAGCGCCACTGCATTCATGGCGCCGGCGCTGGTGCCGCTGATGCCGTCGAAGACAAGGCTGCCGTCTTCCAGCAGCGCATCGAGCACGCCCCAGGTCAAGGCGCCGTGCGAGCCCCCGCCCTGCAGGGCGAGGTTGATCTTGCAGGTCGGGGTCGGAGTCATGGCGGTGTGCCCGGGACCTTCAGCGGTCCACGGCCTGGTTGCGGTTCATGGCGACCATGCCGCGCACGATGCGGTAGAGGAACCAGATGGAGATGACGGTCCAGGCGATCCAGCCGGGCACGAAAAACAGCAGCCACAGCGGCGCCGTGACCAGGTACAGGATGCCGGCCCAGATCACGCTGCGGATGCGCCACGAGAAGTGGTTGGCCATCCAGCTGCCTTCGGCGTCGCCGCGCTTGACCAGATCGATGATCAGGGCGATCACCAGCAGCGCAATGCTGGGCTGTGCGCCCGGCACGACGGCGGCCACGGCCACCACCAGGTGCAGCAGGTAGCTGACCCAGCCCCAGGCCTTGAGGCCTTCGATGCGGGACTGGTCCAGGGCACGGACTTCGATGTAATCGTCATTCATGGCAGCGGTCCTTTCTCGTTCACATCACGTTCCTGGGCCTTGCGCAGCGCCTTTTCCTCGATGCCGCTGGTGCCTTCGCGGCGCTCCAGCTCGGCAACGACCTGGGCGGGCGTCAGGCCATAGTGGGCCAGGGCGATCATGCTATGGAACCACAGATCGGCCACTTCGTAGAGGATTTTGCCGGCGTCTCCGCCATGGTCTGCGTCCTTGGCGGCCATGACCACTTCGGTGGCCTCTTCGCCGATCTTCTTCAGAAAGGCATCCGGGCCCTTGTGCAGCAGGCGGGCGACGTAGCTCTTGTCGGGGTCGCCGCCGTTGGCGGGCTTGCGGCTTTCGATGACGGCGGCCAGGCGCGCCAGGGCGTCCAGCGAGGAAGTGCTTGCGGTGTCGTTCATGTTCGTGGAATTCATTTGTAGATCGATTCGGGGTCTTTCAAGACCGGATCGACGGCCTGCCACTGGCCGTTCTGCAGCACGCTGTAGAAGCAGCTGTGGCGCCCCGTGTGGCAGGCAATGCCGGGCTCGTGGCCGGTCTGGGTGATCTTGAGCAGGACCACGTCGTTGTCGCAGTCGATGCGCACCTCGTGCACGGTCTGCACGTGGCCCGATTCCTCGCCCTTGAACCACAGCTTGTTGCGCGAGCGGCTGAAGTAGACGGCGCGGCCGAGCTCGGCCGTCTTGGCCAGGGCCTCGCGGTTCATCCAGGCGAACATCATCACGTCGCCCGTGTCCTTTTCCTGCGCAATCACGGGCACCAGGCCCTGCGCATCCCATTTGACTTGATCTAGCCAGTTCATTGCCTGCATTGTGAATATCCTGGGTGGGCATCCCTGTGACAGGATTGTCAGGAATTGCCTGGATTGAAAATACACCCCCTGAGTCGCTTCGCGCCTTCCCCCTCTCTCGCTGCGCGGGAGGGAGACGACAGCCTTGCTGCGGGGCGGCCCTTGCTCGCTGTCCCTGGTCCCTTGGGCCGCGCCGGTTTCATGGGTTGTGGGTGGCGCGAGCGCCATGGAAAACTGAAATGAAGGAGTCCGCCGACGCGCCGTATCAGAGGCGCACGGGCACGCCGCGCTCGGCCATGCGCCGCTTGGCCTGGCCCACGGTGAATTCACCGTAGTGGAAGATGCTGGCGGCCAGCACAGCGTCGGCGCCGCCCAGCGTCACGCCATCGGCCAGGTCGTCCAGCGAGCCCACGCCGCCCGAGGCGATCACGGGCACGGGCACGGCGTCGCTGACGGCCCGCGTGAGCTTCAGGTCGAACCCGGACTTGGTGCCGTCGCGGTCCATGCTGGTCAGCAGGATCTCGCCCGCGCCGCGGCGCGCCATTTCGGCGGCCCACTGCACGGCGTCCAGGCCGGTGTTCTTGCGTCCGCCGTGGCTGTACACGTCCCAGCCGGGGCCGGCAGCGCGGCCATCGGCGCCGATGCGCTGCTCGTCCTCGGCGGTGCGCCGCTTGGCATCGATGGCCACGACGATGCATTGCGCGCCGTACTTGTCCGAGGCCGCATTGATCACATCGGGATTGGCGATGGCGGCCGAGTTGAAGCTGGTCTTGTCGGCGCCCGCGTTGAGCAGGCGGCGCACGTCCTCGACGGTGCGCACACCGCCGCCCACGGTCAGGGGAATGAAGACCTGGCTGGCCACGGATTCGATGATGGGCAGGATCAGGTCGCGCCCGTCGCTGGTGGCCGTGATGTCCAGGAAGGTCAGCTCGTCCGCGCCCTGGGCGTTGTAGCGCGCGGCGATCTCCACCGGGTCGCCCGCATCGCGCAGTTCCACGAAGTTCACGCCTTTGACGACGCGCCCTCCCGTGACGTCAAGACAGGGGATGATGCGTTTGGCAAGCATGGGCAGACTCGTGGCTAGGGCGTGAAACAAGGGCGAAAAGATACCACGCCCTCGGCGCCCGCAGGCGCTGCGGGGTTCAGCGCTTGAGGCCTGCGGCCTGGCTTTGCCAGCGCCATGCGTCTTCGCACATGCGATCGATATCCAGCGCAGCCTTCCAGCCCAGCAGGCGCTCGGCCTCGGCGGGGTCGGCCCAGCACTGGGCCACGTCGCCGGGACGGCGCGCCACGATCTGGTAGGGCACGGGGCGGCCGCTGGCGCGCTCGAAGGCCTTGACCATCTCCAGCACCGAGACTGGGCGCCCCGTGCCCAGGTTCACGGTCAGCAGGCCCTGCTGCTCGCGCAGATAGCGCAGCGCCGCCAGGTGGCCGCGCGCCAGGTCGGTGACGTGGATGTAGTCGCGCACGCCCGTGCCGTCCGGCGTCGCATAGTCATCGCCATAGACACTGAGCTGCTGGCGCTGGCCGATGGCGACCTGCGACACATAGGGCATGAGGTTGTTGGGGATGTCGCGCGGGTCCTCGCCGATCAGGCCGCTTTCATGGGCGCCCACGGGGTTGAAGTAGCGCAGCCGTGCCAGGCTCCACTGGCCGGGCTCGGCGCGGTCCAGGTCGGCCAGCATTTCCTCGATCCACAGCTTGCTGCGGCCGTAGGGGTTGGTGGCGGACAGCGGAAAGTCTTCGCGGATCGGCAGGCTGGCCGGATCGCCGTAGACCGTGGCCGAGGAGGAGAACACCAGGCTGCGCACGCCCGCCGTCCGCATGGCCTGCAGCAGGGCCACCGTGCCGCCCACGTTGTGTTCGTAGTAGCGCAGCGGCTGGGCCACGGACTCGCCCACGGCCTTGAGCGCGGCGAAGTGGATCACCTCGCGGATGGAGTGCTCGGCAAACAGCCGCTCCAGCGCGGCGCGGTCGCGCACGTCGCCCTCGACGCACAGCGGGCGCCGGCCCGTGATGCGTTCCATGCGTTCGAGCACATCGGGGCTGCTGTTGCTGAAGTTGTCGTAGATCAGGTAGGGCTCGCCCGCAGCGGCGAGTTCCACGCAGGTATGCGAGCCGATGAAGCCGGCGCCGCCTGTGACCAGAATCATGAATACCTTTCATTGGTGATTTTTCTGCCTGCCTAGTATCGCCATAACCCAGCTTCCCCCGTGCTTCAAGGGCGCCGAGCACAAAAGTAGGGAGAAGACACGTTTGCAGACAAAAACCGGTATGCTCGCGCCCGCATTTCGTCGGACTGACGATAGCTTTTATCAAATCGACTAGAAATTTGATGTACAAAAACTATGAATTGACCGTGCGTGGCCACACCCCGAGGAGAAGGCCGTGAACGCTTTCCTGCGAACCTGCCTGTTTTGCTGGGGGGTGCTGTGCGGCTGGGCGGTGCAGGCCGCCGAGCCTGCGGTTGCCGTCTATTACGGGAACAAGGCCTCGCTCAGTGAACTGAGCCTCTACGACATCGCTGTCGTGGAGCCGGGCCACGGCTACGACCCCGTTCAATTCCGCAAGCAGGCTCCGGGCAGCGAACTCTACGCATATGCCTCCGTGGCCGAGGTGCTGCCCGAGCGCGCCTACTTCAGCAAGATTCCCGAGGCCTGGAAGATGGCGCGCAACGGCGCCTGGCAGTCCATCGTCCTGGACCAGACGCCTGCGCAGTGGCCCGCCTTCTTTGCCGACGAGGTGATCGCGCCGCTGTGGAAGCAGGGTTTTCGGGGCTTCTTCCTGGACACGCTGGACTCCTACCGCCTGGCCGCGAATTTCGACGAAAAGGCCCAGCAGGACGGCCTGGTGCGCGTCATCGAGACGCTGCACCAGCGCTATCCCGGCATCCGCCTGATCCTGAACCGGGGTTTCGAGATCGTGCCGCGCGTGAGGGACAAGGTACAGATGGTGGCGGCGGAGTCGCTGTTGCGGGGCTGGGATGCCAGCCTCAAGCGCTATGTGAACGTGCCCGAGAAAGACCGCGAATGGCTGCTGCAGCAACTGCAGACCATCCGTGAGCGTGACCGCCTGCCGGTGCTGTCCATCGACTACGTGGCTCCGCACGACCGCGATGCCACGCGCGAGACGGCCCGCCGCATTGCGCAGCTGGGCGTCATTCCGTGGGTTTCCGATGCCGGGCTGCAGACCCTGGGCATAGGCCAGGTGGAGGCAGTGGCGCGCAGGGTGTTGATTCTCTACAACGGTGCCGACTATCCGTCCATCAACGGCGCATCGGCGCACCGCTTTCTGGAAATGCCCATCAACTACATGGGCTATGTCGCCGACTACGCCGATGTGCGCGAGCCCCTGCCCGAAGGCGTGGCGCGCGACCGCTATGCCGGCGTGGTGAGCTGGTTCGGCGGCGCGGTGCCCGAGATGCGGGCCAAAAGCGTGCGGCAGTGGCTGGCCAACCAGGTGCAGCAGGGCATGCCGCTGCTGGTGCTCAATACGCTGGGCCTGTCCCAGGACCGCACCATGTCGGCCGCCCTGGGCACGCGCAGCACGGAAGCGGCACCCGTGTTCCCGCTGCGGCGCGCCGAGCAGGCGCCGCTCATGGGTTTCGAGATACAGCCGGCCGAGCCAGCGCACGATTACGAAGGCTGGGAGTTCACTCCACAGATGGCCAGGGGCAGCCGTGAGCTGCTGTCCTTCGATGACAAGCGGGGGCGCCGCTTCGTCTCTGCCGCCATCACGCCCTGGGGCGGCTTTGCGCTCATGCCCTATGTGGTGGTGAGCATGCCGGGCACCGACCAGTCGCGCTGGGTGATCGATCCCTTCGCGCTGCTGCGCGAGGCGCTGCGCCTGAAGGATTTCCCCGCGCCCGATGTCTCCACGGAGAACGGCCGCCGCCTGTTGCTGGCCCATGTGGATGGTGACGGCTTTCCCTCCAAGGCCGAGCTGCCGGGAACGCCCTTCGCGGGCGAAGTGCTGCGCCGCGAGATCCTGGAGCGCTACAAGATCCCGCACACCATCTCGGTCATCGAGGCCGAGGTCTCGCCGCAGGGCCTGTATCCGCAGTGGGCCGAGCAGCTGGAGGGCATTGCCAAGCGCATCTTCGCCATGCCCCATGTCGAGATCGCCAGCCATTCCTACTCGCACCCCTTCTTCTGGGAGCCCGGGGCAGCGCCCGACGGGGATGACAGCAAGGAGGTGAATCTCAACCTCCACATCCCCGGCTACCAGATGGACATGAACCGGGAGATCAATGGCTCGGTCGACTACATCCGCAAGCGCCTGGCGCCGCCCGGCAAGCCGGTGGACGTGTTCCTGTGGACCGGCAACACGGCGCCCAGCGCCGAGGCCCTGGCCATCTCCGACGCGGCGGGACTGCTCAACATGAATGGCGGCGACACGGCCATCACGCGCAGCAATCCCTCGCTCACCGAGGTGCGCAGCTGGGGTCTGCGCAAGGGCGGCCACCTGCAGATCTATGCGCCTGTCACCAACGAGAACATCTACACCAACCTCTGGCACGGGCCGTTCTACGGCTTCGAGCGCGTCATCGAGACCTTCGAGATGACCGAGGCTCCCCGGCGCCTGAAGGCCGTGGACATCTACTACCACTCCTACTCCGCCAGCAAGCAGGCCAGCATCAAAGCGCTGCACAGGATCTACCAGTGGGCGCTGGCGCAGCGGCTGAACCCGGTCTACAGCTCCGAGTACATCCGCAAGGTGCAGGATTTCTACGAATTCGCCATCGGCCGCGACGCGCAGGGCTGGCGCCTGCGGGGTCCGGGCCAGCTGCGCACGCTGCGCATGCCGCCCGGCATGGCCCTGCCTTCCATGGCTGCCAGCAGCGGCATTGCCGGCTATGCCAAGGGGGCAGACGGCAGCTACCTGCATCTGGCCGGCAGCGCCGGATACCTGGTGCAACAGACGCAACAGGACGCCGCAGGCGCGGCCGCCCACGCGGCGCGCCCCTATCTGGTGGATGCCAATGCCCGGCTCACGCAATGGCAGCCCCAGGCCGACGGCGGCGTGCGCTTCGCCCTGCAGGGCCATGTGCCGCTGGAGCTGCGCATGTACCTGCCTGCCGGCTGTTCGCTGAGTTCTGCGAACGCCGCCACGCCCCTCCTTGCCGTGGCGGGTGCCGATACCGGCAACGCCAACCTCCGTTCCTTCAGAAGTACCCAAAACAGTGTCGAACTCCAAGCGCAATGCCGGGGGCTCTGAGCGCCCCATCACGGTTCCCTTCTGGCTGATCGCGCTGCTGGCGGTACTGATCGGTGGCGCCCTGTGGATGCTGTTTCCCAAGCAGGATCTGGAGCGCCGGCTCTCCGTTACCGGAGATGACTCCGAGCTGTCCTACAACTACCTGAGCAACCTGCTCAAGAGCGATCCCGGCAACGAGAACCTGCGCGCCCTGCTCAAGGCCAAGGAAGAGCGCCTGCAGGCCATCAAGCTGGCGCGGGAAGAGGCGGCCAAGCAGGCACTGCCCAGCGCAGCCGTCCAGGCCTGGGACCACTGGCAGGCCGCCTACCAGGGCTATCTGGAGGCGCAAAAGCAGGACCACCGCGCGGGCGGCCAGGCCGAGGCGCTGGCGCCGCAGGTGATGCAGGCGTTGAAGGACGTGCCGCTGCAGGGGCTGACCCAGGAGCAGGCGCTGTACCTGGCCTCGTCGGCGCTGGTGCTCAAGGACGCACCGCTGGCCCTGGACATCTACGACGACGTGGCAGGTCGCCAGGCCGATCCCGCGCGCAAGGCGCAGGTCTATGAATCCGCAGCGCGGCAGGCGCTGGGCATGTCCCTGTACGAGGAATCGGCCCGGCTGCTGCGCCAGGCCAGCGCCACGACCGAAGACGTCCAGCAGTCGCGCGCCTACCTCTGGCAGGCCCTGCAGGTGCTGCAGTCAGGCAACCGTGCCAACGAAGCGCTGGCGCTGGCGCGCCAGCAGGAAGAGCTGCTGGGCAGCGACCCCGAGACGCTGCGAAAGCTCATCGGCCTGGCGCGTGCGGCCGGCAACCGGGCCGAGGCCGAGCGCTATGCCAAGCGGCTGCTGCAGCTGTCCCTGCTGCAGCAGTGGCAGACGCAGGTGGCCGGGGCTTCGGGCGCCGCTCCGGACCCGGTTGCCGACGACGGCGCCTGGGCGCTGCAGCCCGTGGGCTGGACCGCGCCAGGCTGGCGCATGCTGCGCACCGCCGATCCCGTGCGCAAGCCGCCGCCGGGCCTGCCCTTTGACGACAAGACCTACCTGCTGGGCTACGAGGTATTCCTCGAAAACCGCAACCTGGAAGATGCCTGGCGCGTGGCCACGGCTGCCGTGCGCCAGGCGCCGCAGGACATGGCCTGGCGCGAACGCCTGGCCCAGGTGTCCGAATGGATGGGACAGCAGCAGCAGGCCCTGGACAGCTGGCTGGTCATTGCGCAGAACACGGGGCGCGAGGATGCCTGGAAGACGGTGATGCGCCTGGCGCCGGGCCTGTTCGACGACCGCGCCCTGATTGCCGGCCTGCGCCACCAGTTGAGCCGCCGTCCCCAGGATGCCGCGCTGCAGCAGGCGCTGGTCCAGGCCTACGAGCGCCAGGCCGAGCCAGGCGAGGCCATCGACTATCTGCAAAAGCACGGCAGCACGCCGCAGTCGCAGATTCTGCTGGCCCAGCTGGCCGAGCGCGCAGGCCGTTCGCCGCTGGCGCTGCAGGCATGGAAACGCGTGCTCAGCGATCCCGAGCAGCGCACGCCGGCCCATGCCATGCCCGCTGCTGTGCTCGCGCTGCTGCAGGGCGAGCCGGCCCTGGGCCTGCGCTGGCTGGAGGATGCGCAGACGCGCATTCCCGCCGGCATGCAGGACGAGGGCGAGTACTGGCGCCTGCTGGGCGATCTGGCCCAGGACCAGCGCCAGGAAGCACTGACGCTGAAGGCCTACCGCCGCCTGCTGCAGACGCCGCACGCCGGCATCAGCGACTACGACGAGGTGATACGCCTGCTGCAGCGCGCCGACCGGCGCGAGGCGGCCCGGATGTCCCTGCACGCCTGGGAGCAGTTCCATGACGTGCGCCATCTGACGCAGGCCTTCTACCTGCTGGAGGACCTGGAGGACTGGACCCAGATCGGCAGCCAGGTCGAACGCATCTTGGCCGACCCGGCCCTGGTCAAGCGCCTGCAGGGCCAGCCCACCTTCTTCCAGATACTGGGCGCCTACTACCAGCGCACGGCGCAATCGAAAAAGGCCATGGAGGCCTTCGAGAAGGGCCTGGCGCTGGACCCCGGCTCCACGCCGCTGCGCCAGGGCCTGATGTGGCTGCTGATCGACACGCAGAATGCGGCGGCCCTCAAGCTGCTGCTGGCGGCGGCCGAGCCTGTCTGGGCGCGCGATGCCGACATGCACGGCGCCCTGGCGGCGGCCTACATGACGCTGTCGCGTCCGGCCGTTGCGCTGGAACGCTATCTGAAGCCGCACCGCGCCGAGCATGCCGACGACTTCCTGTGGATGATGCAGTACGCCGACGCGCTGGAGCAGAACCAGCAGGCCGATCGGGCCTGGAGCCTGAGGCAGCAGCTGTGGACGCGCGAGAAGGTGCGGGCACGCGCCCAGGACGGCGCAGCGGCCCTGGCCGCCCGCAAATGGCTGACGGCCGAGGGGCTGGACGAGGTTCAGCGCCAGGCCCGCAGCCGGCTCATGCTCTTTCACACGCAGGGCGATGCCGAATTCGCCCTGATGCGCGAGCTGCTGCGCATGGACCTGGAAGGCGGGCGCCGCGAGCATTCCGCCGCTGCGGCCGAGCTGGCCATTGCCTGGCTGCAGGAGCGCGGCGAGTACCAGGCCGAGCGTGGCTACCTGTGGCAGCAGTACGCGCGCAGCCGCAGCAAGAGCACCAGCTCGCCGCTGTGGGCCGAGATCACGGTGGCCCTGGCGGAAAAGGATGTGGCCCAGGCCGGGCAGCTGCTGCAGCGCCATGACGAGGCGCTGCCGCGCTATGACCGCATCAACGCGGCGGCCATGGTCGGCGATGTGCGGCTGGCGCAGACGGCGGCCTTCGAGAACATGGCCGACCAGCCCGACGACGATCCCCTGCACCTGGCGCTGACCGAGCAGCTGCTGGCCTTCAGTGACTACGGCGGCCTGCAACTGCGCAACCGCCGCATGGACGCCATCGACGAGCAGGTCTCCCGGCTGCGCTGGCATGTGGGCCTGAACCCCCGCTGGGCGCTGGACCTGGATGCCGAGGACGTGCGCCGCACGGTCAACAAAAACACCCTGGTGCGCGGCCCCTCGCAGGAGCGGGGCATCGGCCTGCGCCTGACGCGCAAGACGCAGTCGGCCTCCAGCGAATTCATGCTGGGCCGGCGCGAAAGCCTGGAGGGCTACACGCCCATGCAGTTCACGCAGACCTACAACGTGGACAGCCGCTGGAGCCTGCAGGCATCACTGGGCCGGCACCTGGCCACGCAGGAAACGCTGGCCATGCGCATGGGCGGCATGAAGGACCGCGTGTCGCTGGGCAGCAGCTACCAGCTCTCGCGTCTGGACCAGATCACGCTGGAGCTGGCATCGGAGCGCTACCGCGTGCAAAGCGGCGCACGCGTGGGCTCCGGCAACCATGCGACGCTGCAATACCTGCACACCTACCGCAGCGAGGCGCCCACCCTGCAGTTCGGCGCCTTCACCTCCTGGCACCGCTACAGCCGCAGCGACCCGGCGCTGCTGCAGGGCCGGGATGCGGCCATCCTGGGTTACCTGCCGCCGTTCAACGATCCCACCATCGACTATCTGCTGCCGCGCAGTTTCCGCTTCTCGGGCCTGCAGATGATGTTCAACACGGGCTACGAGCAGCAGTACACGCGCGCGCTGCGGCCCTACGCCAGCCTGGCCCTGACGCACCACAGCGTCAACGGCGCGGGCTACGAGCTGGGCATGGGCCTGGCCACCAGCCTGTTCGGCGCGGACCACCTCGCGCTGGGCCTGAATCTGTCCAAGTCGGGCATCAACACCGTGGGCAATACCCGCGAGCTGTTGCTGACCTACCGCCTCCACTACTGATCCGAAGACTTCAAGGAGCCTCTCCATGACACACCGCACCACTTTCGCCTCCCGCCTTCGCGTGCTCACGGGTATTGCCCTTGTCGGCCTGCTGTCTGCCTGCTCGACCATCGACCGGGGCACGGCGCCCGCGCTGGAGACGAATGCCAGCTGGGCGGTGCTGCCCTTCGAGAACCACACCGAAACGCCCATGGCTGGCAACCGCGCCGCCGCCATTGCCACGGCGCTGATCAATGCGCGTGGCGTGGGCCAGGTCAAGCGCTACACGGGCGATGCACTGCAGGAAACCCTGTTCGACGGCCGCGAAGCCAAGCGCCGCGACGACGCCCTGGCCTGGGCGCGCGGCGAAGGCGTGCGCTATGCGCTGACGGGCGCGGTGGACGAATGGCGCTACAAGGTGGGCGTGGACGGCGAGCCGGCCGTGGGCGTGACCTTGGAGATCGTGGACGTGGGCACCGGCGCCACCGTGTGGAGCGGCGCGGGCGCGCAAAGCGGCTGGAGCCGCGAGGCCCTGGCCGCCGTGGGGCAGAAGCTGATCCGCAACCTGCTGGGCACAGGCCTGGCCAACGCCCGATAAGCGCATCCAGGGAACGACTCTTCATGCCAGACCAAGCCAGCACGCCCAAGGCGGCACCGCATTCCGCCGCACCGCGCCGCGCCGGCATTGCCGCGGAATTCAGAGGCTCGCCGCTGGGCCTGCTTGTGCAGACGAGCGCCAAGCCCTGGGTGGTGGTGGGCGAGACGCTGCTGCTGCCGGTGCTGGCCCTTTTGATCGGCATGTGGGCCAACCCGGACAATCCCCTGTGGGTGGAGTCCGAGTTCCCCTGGGCCTGGCTGGCGCCCGTGGTGGTGGCCCTGCGCTACGGGCCGGTGGCCGGCCTGTCGGCGGCCGGCGTGCTGCTGCTGGCCTGGCTGGGCGTCAACCAGCGCGATCTGTCGCTGTTCCCGGAACAGTACTTTCTGGGCGGCCTGATCCTGGTCATGGTCGTGGGCGAGATCTCCAGCCTCTGGCGCGCACGCATACGCCGCGCGCGCACGGCGCAGAACTACATGGACCAGCGCACCGAGCAGCTGATCCGCCAGCATTACCTGCTGCGCCTGTCGCATGACCGGCTGGAGCAGGAGCTCATAGGCCGCCCCGTGTCCATGCGCGATGCCATCAACGTACTCAGCGGCCTCAGTGGCGCCGAGGGCGATGCGCAAAGCCTGCTCAACCTGCTGTCGCGCTTCAGCCAGATCAGCGTGGCCAGCCTGGTGCCCGTGCGCAATGAGGTGCTGGACCCCACGCCCATTGCCCAGCTGGGGGGCGAGCGGCCCATCCATGTCCACGATCCGCTGGTGCGCCAGGCGCTGGACAGCCATGTGCTGTGCCATGTCTCGCAAAGCATGGCGGAGGGCCAGCAGACGCAGTACATCGTCGTGGCGCCCATGCTGGACCTGGAGGGCGAGATCTACGGCCTGCTGCTGGTCGAGGAAATGCCTTTCTTCGCATTGCAGGAAGAGGCGCTGCAGACCATCAACCTGCTGCTGGGCTACTACACGGACAGCGTGGCCGCCAACAGCCTGGCTGCGCCGCTGCTGCAGGCCTATCCCGATTGCCCGCCGCATTTCGCGTTCGAGCTGCAGCGCATGGAGCATGTGAACCGCAGCGCGCGCCTGAGCAGCGTGGTGGTGGCGCTGGAGCTGTCGCCCTCGGCTGTGCAGGCCCAGATGGCCCAGCAGATCATGCGGCTGGAGCGCATGCTGGACCGCTCCTGGCTGCAGGAAAGCGATGGCCGGCAGCTGCTGGCCATCTTCATGCCGTTGGGCACCAACGCCACGGCCGAGGGCTACCTGAACCGCATCGAGGGCTGGCTGGCCCAGCGCGGCGTGGCCTCGCTGGCCGATGCGGGCATCTTCCCGCGCACCATCTTGCTGGACCGCTGCTCGGCCAGCAGCGTGCTGGAGCGGCTCCATCAGATGGGGCAGGGCCATGCTTAACCTCAAGCTGGCATTGGGCGCGCTGGCCGCGGAAATCGCCTCATGGAGCAGCCTGTGGCTGCTGCGCAGCCAGTCGGACGCGGCCCTGCTGGGCTATCTCACGGCCCACGGGCTGGCCAGCGGCCTGCTGGCGCTGTGCCTGGCGCCCTTCCTGGCCACCTCGGCCAAGTCGGTGCGCCAGCGGCTGGCGTTGGTGGTGCTGATGGGTTTGTTTGCCTATGCCGTGCCGGTGGCCGGCATTTTGGGCGCCGTGGTCGCCACCATTGCGCTGCACACCCAGCGCGGCCCGCGCGGCGGCCCGCGTTTCCCGGTGATGCCCCTGCCTGATTTCGACCCGCACCAGCAGGCCAGCACCAGCCGCCGCCAGGCGGGCCTGCAGTCCTTCCTGGCCAATCCCAATGTGCCGGTCGCCTCGCGCATGCGGGCGATGGTGGCGCTGGGCAGCGTGCCGGGGCGCATTGCCTCGCCCATGCTGCGCACGGCGCTGGGCGATTCCAGCGAAGACCTGCGCCTGCTGGCCTACAGCATGCTGGACGCCAAGGAGCGCGAGATCAGCAAGACCATCCACCAGGAGCTGCAGCTGTTCGAGCATGCCCGCCAGTCCGAGGGCGATGAGCCCTACGGGCCGCGTGGCCTGCAGGCGGCGCGGGCGCTGACCGACCTCTACGCGGAGCTGGTCTACCAGGGCGTGGCGCAGGGCGATGTGCGCGACCACGCCATCAAGCAATCCCTGCACTACTGCGACCTGGTGCTCGCACAGCGGCCCGACAACGCCTTGCTGCTGCTGCGCCGTGGCCGGCTGCTGCACATGCAGGGCAGGGCGGTGGAGTCGCTGGCCTGCTATGAGCGCTCGCTGGCGCTGGGCATGGAGCCGGCACGCGTCGTGCCCTACCAGGCCGAGCTGCTGTTCGATCGGCGCGAATTCGCCAAGGCGCAGGCCCTGATGCGTTCGCTGGACTTGGAGCAAGCCCTGCCGCGCCTGAAGCCCAGCATCCGCTACTGGAGTGCCTCATGAGCCGTGCGAGCCAGTTCCCCACGGCGGCCAATGCGGACATCGCGCTGCTGCTGGAAGGCACTTTTCCCTATGTCAGCGGGGGTGTGTCCAGCTGGGTCAACCAGATCCTGCAGGCCTATCCCGAGCACCGCTTTGCCATCGTCTTCCTGGGCAGCCGGCGCGAGGACTATGGCGATTTCCGCTACGCACTGCCGCCCAACGTGGTGCACTTCGAGCAGCACTACCTGTTTGACGCGCTGCACTCCAATATCCAGCCCGCCCCTTCGCGCGGCCATCCCGAAGCCCTGGCCAAGGCCCAGGAATTCCTGGGCGCCCTGGAGGCGCATGACGGCAGTGCCGAAAGCCGGGCCAAGGTGCTGGCGGCCATGCGCTCCATTGCGCTGGAGCTGCAGCCCGGCGGCAGCCTGCCGCTGGAGGATTTCCTGCACAGCGAATTCGCCTGGGACCTGATCCGCGACAGCTACCGGCGCCACTGCACCGACCCGTCGTTCGTGGACTTCTTCTGGACCGTGCGCATCATGCTGCAGCCGCTGTGGCTGATGGCGCGCATCGCCCATGGGCTGATCCCGGTGCGCGTGCTGCATACCGTCTCGACCGGCTATGCGGGATTTCTGGGCGGCCTGCTGCACCATGCACGCGGCCTGCCGCTGGTGCTGTCCGAGCATGGCATCTACACGAAAGAGCGCCAGATCGACCTGCTGCAAAGCTCCTGGATCCGCGACAACCGCAACATCTTCCAGCGCGACCCCATGGAGGTGTCGTTCTTCCGGCAGATGTGGATACGGTTTTTCGACTGGATGGGGCGCTTTTGCTATGGCGCGGCCGATCCCATCATTGCGCTGTACGAGAACAACCGCCTGCGCCAGGTGGCCGATGGCGCGGCCGCCGAGCGCACGGTCAGCATCCCCAACGGCATCCGCATAGAACGCTTTGCGCCGCTGCGCACCCAGCGGCCCGCCGAGGTGCCGCCCGTGCTGTGCCTGATCGGTCGCGTGGTGCCCATCAAGGACATCAAGACCTTCATCCGCGCCATGCGCCGCGTGGTCAACCGGATGCCCCAGGCCCAGGCCTGGGTGGCCGGCCCCACGGCCGAGGACCCGGCCTATGCCGAGGAATGCCAGAACCTCGTGGACAGCCTGGGCCTGCAGGCCAACATCCGCTTTCTGGGCATGCAGAAGGTGGAGGAGCTGCTGCCCAAGGTGGGCGTGGTCGTGCTGTCTTCCATCAGCGAGGCGCTGCCCCTGGTGATTCTCGAAGCCCAGGCCGCAGGCGTGCCCGTGGTCAGCACCGACGTGGGCTCGTGCCGCCAGCTCATCGACGGGCTGGAGCCGCAAGACCAGGCCCTGGGCTCGTGCGGGCGCGTGGTCGGCATTGCCAACCCCGAGGCGCTGGCCGACGCCTGCCTGGAGCTGCTGAGCTCGCCCGCGCAGTGGCAGGCCGCCAGCGCGGCCGGGATTGCGCGCGTGGAGCGCTACTACTCCGACCGGCTGCTGTTCGAGCGCTACAGGCAGGTCTACGACAGGGCGCTGCAACAGTCCGAGGAAAAACACTGATGGCCGGCATTGGATTCGAACTGCGCCACCTGCTGCGCAAGAACACGCTGACCAGCGTGCTCCAGGCCTACGCCTATGCGGGCGTCATCGGCTCGGGGCCGTGGGTGTTCTCCATCATCGGCATCCTGCTGGTGGGGGTGTTCAGCGTCAGCGTGGTGGCGCCGCCGCTGCTGGTCACGCAGTTCCAGACCTCGGTGACCTATCTGGTGGCCAGCAGCCTGATCCTGACCGGGGCGGCGCAACTGGCCTTCACGCGCTTTGTGTCGGACCAACTGTTCCTCAAGAAGGACGAGAGCATCCTGCCCAACCTGCATGGCCTGCTGCTGGTGGTCGTGGCCACGGCCAGCGCGCTGGGCACGCTGGCGCTGTTCGTGGTGCTGCCGGGCCAGGGCCTGCTGTACCGCGTGCTGATGCTGGCCGGCTTCACGCTGATGTGCGTGGTCTGGGTCATGACCGTGCTGCTGTCGGGCCTCAAGCACTACCGGGCCATTGCCGGGCTGTTCGGCGCCACCTACCTGCTCATCGTGCTGCTGGCGCTGCCGCTGCGCTACTGGGGGCTGGAAGGGCTGCTGGCCAGCTTCGTGATCGGCCATGTGCTGCTGCTGGCCGGCATGTGGATGATCGTGCTGCGCAGCTTTCCGCTGCAGCAGCGCTGGATCGCCTTCGACTTCACGCAGCGCTCGCTGATCTTTCCGGCGCTGATCGGCATCGGCGTGCTCTACAACCTGGGCATCTGGATCGACAAGTTCATGTTCTGGTACTACCCGCCGACCTCGCAGCAGATCATCGGCGGACTCAGGGCCTCGCTGATCTACGACCTGCCGGTGTTCCTGTCGTACCTGTCCATCATTCCGGGCATGGCGGTCTTCCTGGTGCGCATCGAGACCGACTTCGTCGAGTACTACGACAAGTTCTTCGACGCCGTGCGCGGCGGTGGATCGCTGGAATACATCGAGTCCATGCGCAACGAGATGGTCTACGCCATCCAGGCGGGCCTGGGCGAGATCGCCAAGGTGCAGACGCTGGCCGTCCTCGTCACCCTGGTGGCCGGGCCGGCCATCCTGCAGTTGCTGGGCATCTCCCAGCTGTACCTGCCGCTGCTGCACGTGCAGGTGGTGGGCGCCGGCTTGCAGGTGGGTGTGATGGCCGTGCTCAACGTGTTCTTCTACCTGGACGAGCGGCGCATCGTGTTCATGCTCTGCCTGCTGCTGGTGGCGCTGAACATCGCCTTCACGGGCATCTCGCTGGCGCTGGGCGCCGCGTTCTATGGCTACGGCTTTTGCCTGGCCATGCTGGTGACGCTGTGCGTGGGGCTGTACCTGCTCTCGCGCGAGCTCAACCGGCTCGAATACAAGACCTTCATGCTGCAGTGACCGGCAGGCATCTCTCGCCATTTGCCGATTTGCACGGTCTTGATCCAGCGTGTTGGCGGGGGGCGCCGGTCTGCGCGACAATACGGGATTCGGCGCCGGCACCCAACCGAGACAAAGGTTCCGCCAAGGAACCATTCATTACAACGATTGCGCACCTTGCGTGCAGCGGCCGCCGCCTTTCGCTTTTTCCACTCCAAAGCTTTAAGCCATGAAAAAACGCACCCTCTTGGCCATGGTGGCCCTGTCTGCACTGCTGGCAGCCTGCGGCAAGAACGAGTCCGCATCGACCGCCACCGCGCCGGTTGCCGCCCCCGTGCCGGCAGCCATGACCAAGTTGGTGATCGGCCTGGACGACAACTTCCCGCCCATGGGCTTTCGTGACGACAAGAACGAGATCGTCGGCTTCGACATCGACATGGCGCGTGAAGCCGCCAAGCGCATGAACGTGGAAGTGGACTTCAAGCCCATCGACTGGAGCGCCAAGGAAGCCGAGCTGGTCGGCAAGCGCGTCGACGCGCTGTGGAACGGCCTGACCATCACCGAAGAGCGCAAGAAGAACATCGCCTTCACCGCGCCCTACATGGAGAACCACCAGATCATCATCGTGCGCGCCAACTCCGACATCAAGGACAAGGCCGGCCTTGCAGGCAAGGTCGTGGGCGCGCAGGATGGCAGCTCGGCCGTGGACGCCATCAAGAAGGACGCCGCCGTGGCCGCCAGCTTCAAGGACCTGAAGACCTTCGGCGACAACATCACCGCGCTGATGGACCTGTCGGCCGGCCGCCTGGACGCCGTCGTGGTCGACGAGGTCGTGGGCCGCTTCCACGTGGCCAAGAAGGCTGGCGAGTACCTGGTGCTCGAGGACAACTTCGGCACCGAGGACTACGGCGTGGGCCTGCGCAAGGAAGACACCGAAGTTCTGGGCAAGCTCGAAGCCGCGCTGGCCGAGATGAAGAAGGACGGCAAGGCCGCCGAAATCGCCTCCAAGTGGTTCGGCAAGGACATCATCAAGTAAATCCGGCACACCATGCGACCGGCAAGGCCAGCCTGGCATTGCCGGTCTTTTGCGTTCTGGGACGCACGCGCCCGTGGCTGCCCGGATCCTGCCGATGCCGGCGGGGCCGCGCACCGCACTGAGGCCATTCGATGGAATATGTAATCTCGCTCATGGGGCCGCTGTCCGCCGGCGCCCTGGTCACCCTCAAGCTCTTCGTCATCACCCTGGCGCTGTCCATCCCCCTGGGACTGTCGCTGGCGCTGATGCGCATCTCCCGCTTTCCCGCCCTGAGCCGGCTGGTAGGCGGCTACATCTGGCTGATGCGCGGCACGCCGCTGATGCTGCAGATGCTGTTCATCTACTTCGCGCTGCCCTTCGTGCCCGTGATCGGCGTGCGCCTGCCCGATTTCCCTGCAGCCGTCGTCGCCTTCGCGCTGAACTACGCCGCCTACTTCGCCGAAATCTTCCGCGCGGGCATCCAGTCCGTGGACCGCGGCCAGTACGAGGGTGCCAAGGTGCTGGGCATGAGCTACGGCCAGACCATGCGCCGCATCATCCTGCCGCAGATGTGGGCGCGCATCATCCCGCCTGTGAGCAACGAGACCATCACCCTGGTCAAGGACACCTCGCTCATCTACGTGCTGGCCCTGAACGACCTGCTGCGCGCCGCGCGCGGCATCGTGCAGCGCGACTTCACCATCACGCCCTTCGTGGTGGCCGCAGGCTTCTATCTGGTCATGACTCTCGTGTTGACCTGGATCTTTCAATACCTAGAAAAACGCCATGCCAAATACGACGCGTGATAACGCGCCCGAGACCATGATCTCGGCGCAGAACATCTGCAAGGGCTTTGGCGGCGTGCCGGTGCTGCGCGGCGTTTCGCTGGAGCTGGCGCGCGGCGAGGTGGTGGCCGTCATCGGTCCTTCGGGATCGGGCAAAAGCACGTTCCTGCGCTGCCTCAACCACCTGGAAACCATTGACAGCGGCCGTGTCGCCGTCGAGGGCGAGGTGCTGGTGGACAGCGGCGCGGACGGCCGCGCCCACTACGTGCCCGAGGCGCAGATCCGCCAGATCGGCCGCAAGATGGGCATGGTGTTCCAGTCCTTCAACCTGTTCCCGCACCTCACGGTGCTGGAGAACATCATCGAGGCGCCGATCGTCGTCAAGGGCCTCAAGCGCGAGCAGATCGTGCCCAAGGCCGAGGCGCTGCTCCACAAGGTGGGCCTGCTGGAAAAGCGCGATGCCTATCCCAACCGCCTGTCGGGCGGGCAAAAGCAGCGCGTGGCCATCGCCCGGGCACTGGCCATGGAGCCGGACATCCTGCTGTTCGACGAGCCCACCTCCGCGTTGGACCCGGAGCTGACCGGCGAAGTGCTGCGCACCATGCGCGAGCTGGCCCAGGAGCACATGACCATGCTGGTCGTGACCCACGAGATGGGCTTTGCCCGCGAGGTGGCCAATCGCGTGATCTTCATGGACAAGGGCGAGATCGTCGAGCAAGGCCCGGCGGAAGCCTTTTTTGCAGCGCCGCAGCACGCCCGGACCCAGGCATTTCTGCAGAACATGTTGTAAAAAAACATCTGTCCAGTCCGGACTTTCCCCAGGTCCAGAGGGCGTGCAACGCTTGTGTAGCAAGCGAAGCATGCTCTTTTTTTTATGGCGTTTTCTGCCATGACTTTTTGAGAAACATACACGGATGTATGTTTATCTCGGGGGGTGATGAGCAGGCATCGGCACCTGTCTGCACAATAGCGGGCTTGCCTGCGAACATTTATCGACCGCACCACAGCATGATCCCAACCGCCTCTTTCGTGGAGTTGCGCAACGTCACCTTCGGCTATGGCGAACGTGTGATCCTGCGCGACCTGTCGCTGCAGGTGCCGCGCGGCAAGGTCACGGCCCTGATGGGGGCATCGGGCGGCGGCAAGACCACGGTGCTTCGCCTGATCGGCGGCCAGCAGCATGCCCAGCAGGGGCAGGTATTGTTCGATGGCAAGGACGTCACCACCATGGACGCCGCAGGCCTGTACGCCGCGCGCCGGCGCATGGGCATGCTGTTCCAGTTCGGAGCGCTGTTCACCGACATGAGCGTGTTCGACAACGTGGCCTTCCCGCTGCGCGAGCACACCGATCTCCCCGACGAACTGGTCCGCGACATCGTGCTCATGAAGCTGCATGCCGTGGGCCTGCGCGGTGCGCGCGACCTCATGCCCAGCGAGATCTCTGGCGGCATGGCCCGCCGCGTGGCGCTGGCGCGGGCCATTGCGCTGGACCCCGAACTGATCATGTACGACGAGCCCTTCGCCGGGCTGGACCCCATCTCCCTGGGCACGGCCGCCCAGCTGATCCGCGAACTCAACGACGCCATGGGCCTGACTTCCATCCTGGTGTCCCATGACGTGGAGGAAACCTTCCACGTGGCCGACCATGTGGTCATCCTGGGCAACGGCGGCGTCGCCGCCCAGGGCTCGCCAGATGAGGTGCGGGCCAATCCCGACCCGCTGGTGCAGCAGTTCATCCACGCACGGGCCACCGGTCCCGTGCCTTTCCACTACCCCGGCGTGAGCGCCGAGGAAGATTTCGGCAACCCCGCAAGCTCCGGCAAGAGCCACGGCAGGAGGCACGCATGAACCGGCTGCATCCCGCACGCATTGGCGCGGCGGTACGCCAACAGCTGACGCAGCTGGGCATGGGCACGCGCCTGTTCGGCCGCCTGCTCGCCCTCATGGGGCCTGCGCTGGGCCGCCCGCGGCTGATCGGCGACCAGATCCATTTCCTGGGCAACTATTCGCTGGCCATCATTGGCGTGTCCGGCCTGTTCGTCGGTTTCGTGCTGGGCCTGCAGGGCTACTACACGCTGCAGCGCTATGGCTCGGCCGAGGCGCTGGGCCTGCTGGTGGCGCTGTCGCTGGTGCGCGAACTCGGCCCCGTCGTCACGGCGCTGCTGTTTGCCGGGCGTGCCGGCACGGCGCTGACGGCCGAGATCGGCTTGATGAAGGCCGGCGAGCAGTTGTCGGCCATGGAGATGATGGCCGTGGACCCGGTGCGCCGCATCCTGGCGCCGCGCTTCGTGGCGGGCCTGATCGCCATGCCGCTGCTGGCGGCCGTTTTCAGTGCCGTCGGCGTGATCGGCGGCTGGCTGGTGGGCGTGGTCATGATCGGCGTCGATGGCGGCGCCTTCTGGGGCCAGATGCAAAACGGCGTGGACTGGTGGTATGACCTGGGCAACGGTGTTCTCAAGAGCCTGGTGTTCGGCGTGGCGGTGACCTTCATCGCGCTGCTGCAGGGCTATGCAGCCAAGCCCACGCCCGAAGGCGTGTCCCGCGCGACCACGCGCACGGTGGTGATGGCCTCGCTGGCCGTGCTGGGGCTGGACTTCCTGCTCACGGCAACGATGTTCAGCCTTTGACCCGGCACCGGTGCCACCTCTCGCAAATCAAGGAAAAACAAACCATGCAGCAATCCAAGAGTGATGTCTGGGTCGGACTGTTCGTGCTGATCGGCGCTGCGGCGCTGGTGTTCCTGGCGCTGCAGTCGGCCAACCTGCTGAGCCTGAACTTCCAGAAGACCTATACGCTGACCGCGCGCTTCGACAACATCGGCGGACTCAAGCCCAAGGCAGCCGTGCGCAGCGCGGGCGTTGTCGTGGGCCGCGTGGAATCCATCACCTTCGACGACAAGGTCTTTCAGGCCAGCGTGACCATGGCCCTGGAAAACCGCTATGCGTTTCCCAAGGACAGCTCCCTGAAGATCCTGACCAGCGGCCTGCTCGGCGACCAGTACATCGGCATCGAAGCCGGTGCAGATGACCACAATCTCAAGGATGGCGACCGCGTCGTCGCAACCCAGTCGGCCGTTGTGCTGGAAAATCTGATCGGACAGTTCCTCTACGGCAAGGCCGAGCAGGGTGGCAGCTCCGGTGCAGGAGGCAAAGAATGACAACCAACCACCATGAACAGGCGACCGCGGGTCGCCCTGCCGCCCAGGCAGCCTCCTGGCAGCGCGCCGCCATGCTCGGCACGCTGGCCGCCGCTTCGCTGCTCGCCGGCTGCGCCACCGCCCCGGGCGAGGCACGCAACCCCCAGGATCCGTTCGAGCCGTTCAACCGCAGCATGTACTCGTTCAATGACGGGCTGGACCGCGCCGTCCTGAAGCCGGTGGCCACGGCCTACCGCGATGTCACGCCGCGCCTGGCGCGCGATGGGGTGAGCAACTTCTTCTCCAACCTGAGCGATGCCTGGTCGTTCGTGAACAACGCGCTGCAGGGCCAGGCCGAAGGCGCCTACAACTCCGTCGTGCGGTTCTCGGTCAATACGGTCTTCGGCCTGGGCGGCTTGCTCGACATCGCCAGCGAGGCCGGCATCGAGCGCCAAAAGCAGGACTTCGGCCAGACCCTGGGTCGCTGGGGCGTGCCCACCGGGCCGTACCTGGTGCTGCCGCTGCTCGGCCCGTCCACGGTGCGTGACACGGCTGCTCTGCCTGTGGATGCCTGGGGCAACCCCCTGACGGCGATCAACGACATCCCCGTGCGCAACAGCCTGTATGTGCTGCGACTGGTGGATACGCGTGCACGCCTGCTCAATGCCTCGGACACGCTGGACTCCGTCGCCCTTGACCGCTATAGCCTGACGCGTGACGTCTACCTGAACCTGCGGCGTGGCAAGTCCGGCGATGACGGCCGCATCGAGGACTACGACGAAGATGCCGGCAAACTGCCGCCCGAAGACGGCGCAAAGTAAGCAGTTCGTAACATCCCGAGATGAAAAACGGTCCGCGCCTGACACGGCGCGGCCGGAAAAATGTGCAATATCAACCCGGTCCGGGGCATTGAGGCCCTGCTGGGAAAGGAAAAGTGATGATCAATCGACGTGCCTGGAGCGCTGCTGCGGCAGCCGTGCTGGCCATGGGAACCTGGGGCGCTGCGCTGCCCGTCCACGCGGCCGACGAAACCCCTGATGCGCTGATCAAGCGTGTCTCCACCGACGTGCTGGAAACCATCAAGAAGGACCCCTCGCTGCGCGAGGGCGATGTCTCCAAGGTCAATGCGCTGGTCAATGACAAGGTCATGCCTTATGTGAATTTCCGCCGCATGACCTCGGCTTCGGTGGGCCCGGCCTGGCGCCAGGCCACGCCTGCACAGCGCGAGAAGCTGGAGACCGAGTTCAAGGCCCTGCTGATCCGCACCTATTCGGGCGCGCTGACCCAGGTCAGCAACCAGACCATCAATGTCAAGCCGGTGCGTGCTGCGCCCGGCGACATCGATGTGCTGGTACGCACCGAAGTGCTGGGCCGCGGCGAGCCCGTGCAGCTGGACTACCGCCTTGAAAAGTCCGGCGACGGCTGGAAGATCTACAACCTGAACGTGCTGGGCGTGTGGCTGGTGGAAACCTACCGCAACCAGTTCAGCCAGGAAATCAATGCCCGTGGCATCGACGGCCTGATCGAGACCCTTGCCACGCGCGGCAAGATGCCTGCCACGCCGCCCTCCAAGGGCTGACAGCCGCTGACGCACGCGCCATGTTGCAGCTCCCCCGTGAACTGACCTACCGCCAGGCGCGCAGCTGCCTTGTGCAGCTGCAGCCCCAGGTGCAGGCCTTCGATGGCGCCCAGGTGCGCGTCGATGCCAGTGGCATCGAGGTCTTCGACTCGGCCGCCCTGGCCGTGCTGCTGGCCTGCCGCCGCACCGCGAAGGCGGCCGACAAGCAATTGGTGGTCGTGGGCCTGCCGCAGGGCCTGCAGTCCATGGCGGCGCTGTACGGCGTCGACGGGCTGCTGACCGACGCATCCTCCCCCTCCTGAGCCGGCGCAGCGCGCCGCTGCAAAGAGCCCTGCAAGGCAGGTTTGGCTGCAAGGGCCTAGAATCGCGCCTCGCATGTCTGCCGTCTCATTCCAATCCATCTCCAAGACCTACCAGACCCCCAAGGGGGCCTTCCAGGCGCTCAACCACGTGAGTCTGGACATCGAGGAGGGCGAGTTCTTCGGCCTGCTCGGTCCCAATGGCGCTGGCAAGACCACGATGATCAGCATCCTGGCCGGCCTGTCGCGCGCCACCAGCGGCCGCGTGCTGGTCCAGGGCAGCGACGTGCATGCCGACTACTCGGCTGCCCGGCGCAAGCTGGGCATCGTGCCGCAGGAGCTGGTCTTCGATCCCTTCTTCAACGTGCGCGAGGCGCTGCGCTTTCAGTCCGGCTATTTCGGTGTCAGGAACAATGACGACTGGATCGACGAGCTGCTGCACAGCCTGGGGCTGACCGACAAGGCCAACTCCAACATGCGCCAGCTGTCCGGCGGCATGAAGCGCCGCGTGCTGGTGGCCCAGGCCCTGGTGCACAAGCCGCCCATCATCGTGCTGGACGAGCCCACGGCCGGCGTGGACGTGGAGCTGCGCCAGACGCTGTGGCATTTCATCGCGCGCCTGAACCGCGAAGGCCATACCGTGCTGCTCACCACCCATTACCTGGAAGAGGCCGAGGCGCTGTGCAGCCGCGTGGCCATGCTCAAGCAGGGCAACATCGTCAAGCTCTCGACCATGTCGGATCTGCTCAAGTCCGCCTCCTCCAACGTGCTGCAGTTCAAGACCGATACCGCCTTGCCGCCGGCCCTGGCCGCGCGGGCACGTGTGACCGGCCGCATCGTGCAGATACCTGCCAACGACGCCAGCGATGTGGAGCGCCTGCTCGCCGCACTGCGCGAGGGCTCCGTCGTCCCCGAGGACGTGGAAATCCGCCGTGCCGATCTGGAGGATGTCTTCATCCACGTGATGAACGAGCAAGGCCAGACCTCGCAGGGAGCTTCGGCATGAACGGCTGGCAGACCCTGCTCAAGAAGGAAGTGCTGCGTTTCTGGAAGGTCAGCTTCCAGACCGTGGCCGCACCCGTGCTCACGGCTGTGCTCTATCTGCTGATCTTCGGCCATGTGCTCGAAGGCCGGGTGCTGGTCTACGACCGCATCAGCTACACGGCCTTCCTGATCCCCGGCCTGGTGATGATGAGCGTGTTGCAGAACGCCTTCGCCAACAGCTCATCGAGCCTGGTGCAGAGCAAGATCATGGGCTCCATGGTCTTCGTGCTGCTCACGCCGCTGTCGCACTGGGCGTGGTTTGGCGCCTACGTGGGCGCTTCGGTGCTGCGCGGGCTGCTGGTGGGCGTGGGCGTTTTCATCGTCACGCTGTACTTCGCCATTCCCGAATTCACGGCGCCGCTGTGGATTCTGGTCTTCGGCCTGCTGGGCGCGGCGCTGCTGGGCACGTTGGGCGTGATCGCCGGCCTGTGGGCGGACAAGTTCGACCAGATGGCGGCCTTCCAGAACTTCCTGATCATGCCCATGACGTTCCTGTCGGGCGTGTTCTATTCCATCCAGTCGCTGCCGCCTTTTTGGCAAAAAGTCAGCCATCTGAACCCGTTTTTCTACATGATTGACGGCTTTCGCTACGGCTTCTTCGGCCAGAGCGACGTGTCGCCCTGGGTCAGCCTGGCCATCGTCGGCTCGGCCTGGCTGGCGGTGAGCGCCCTGGCCGTGCACCTGCTGCGCATCGGCTACAAGATCCGCGGCTGAGGTTTTTCCACAGGCTGCGGCGGGCGCTGTGCCCGCATTGTTGAATCCACCCATGAACAGGCGGCCGGCGCCCGGCGCCGCCGCCAACCAAGGCCATGC
The DNA here is from genome assembly GCF_000632165.1 of Delftia sp. RIT313. Lineage (NCBI taxonomy): Bacteria > Pseudomonadati > Pseudomonadota > Betaproteobacteria > Burkholderiales > Comamonadaceae > Delftia > Delftia sp. RIT313. The sequence goes on from NZ_JFYT01000046.1 coordinate 237,613, forward strand.
CACGATGCATGGCAGGAAAGCTTCCCCCATGACTGCAGACCAACTCAAGGAACTGATCGCCACCGGCCTGCCTTGCGAACACATTGCGCTGGAAGGTGATGGACGGCACTGGTTTGCCACCATCGTCTCGGCCCAATTCGAGGGCCAGCGACTGCTGCAGCGCCAGCGCCTGGTCTACGCCACGCTGGGCCAGCGCATGCACACCGACGAGGTCCACGCTCTGTCCATGAAGACCTATACGCCCGCCGAGTGGGCTGCCCAGGCCGGCCAGGCCTGAGCCGGCGGTCAGGCACTTCAGACTCCTGCTGCACCGGTCGCCACGGCCCGTGCAGCATCTTCTTTTCCCCGATTTCCAGATTCAAGGCTGTCAGCCATGGACAAACTCCTGATTCGCGGTGGCCGAGCGCTGCATGGCGAGGTGACGGTCTCCGGCGCCAAGAATGCCGCCTTGCCCGAGCTGTGCGCCGCGCTGCTGTCGTCCGAGCCCGTCACCCTGCGCAACGTGCCGCGCCTGCAGGACGTGGCCACCATGCTCAAGCTCATCCGCAACATGGGTGTCAGCGCCGAGCACGATGACAGCGGCACCGTGCGCATCAACGCCGGCTCTCTGTCCAACCCCGAGGCACCCTACGAACTGGTCAAGACCATGCGCGCCTCGGTCCTGGCCCTGGGCCCGCTGCTGGCACGATTCGGCCAGGCCCGCGTGTCGTTGCCCGGCGGTTGCGCCATCGGTTCGCGGCCCGTGGACCAGCACATCAAGGGCCTGCAGGCCATGGGCGCCGAGATCGTGGTCGAGAACGGCTACATGAACGCGTGCCTGCCCGGGCATCTCAAGCGCCTGCAGGGCGCCCGCATCACCACCGACATGGTGACCGTCACGGGCACCGAGAACTTCCTGATGGCCGCCGTGCTGGCCGAAGGCGAGACCGTGCTGGAAAACGCCGCCATGGAGCCAGAGATCGGCGACCTGGCCGAAATGCTCATCAAGATGGGCGCAAGAATCGAAGGCCATGGCACCGGCCGCATCGTCATCCAGGGCGTGGAACGCCTGGGCGGCTGCGAGCACCAGGTGGTGGCCGACCGCATCGAGGCCGGCACCTTTTTGTGCGCCGTGGCCGCAACGGGCGGCAATGCGCTGCTGCGCAATGGCCGCGCCGACCATCTGGGCGCCGTCATCGACAAGCTCAAGGATGCGGGCGCCGAGGTGTCCGCCGAGGACGGCGGCATCCGTGTGCGCGCGGCCGGCAAGCTCAAGGCCCAGAGTTTTCGCACCACCGAATACCCGGGCTTTCCCACCGACATGCAGGCGCAGTTCATGGCGCTGAACCTGGTGGCCGAAGGCTGCAGCATGGTCACCGAGACCATCTTCGAGAACCGCTTCATGCACGTGGACGAAATGCTGCGCCTGGGCGCGCAGATCACCACCGACGGGCGCGTTGCCACCATCACCGGCAGCCAGTCGCTGTCGGGCGCGGCCGTCATGGCCACCGACCTGCGCGCTTCGGCCAGCCTGGTCATCGCCGGCCTCGTGGCCAAGGGCGAGACCCTGGTCGATCGCATCTATCATCTGGACCGCGGCTACGATCGCATGGAAGACAAGCTGCGCGGCCTGGGTGCCGACATCGAAAGAGTTTCCCAATGACCATCACGATTGCCCTGTCCAAGGGCCGCATCTACGACGAAACCGTGCCGCTGCTGGCCGCTGCTGGCATCTCGGTCAGCGAAGACATTGAAAAGTCGCGCAAGCTGATCTTCGAGACCAACAAAAGCGACGTGCGCGTGGTGCTGGTGCGCGCCTCCGACGTGCCGGTCTATGTGCAGTACGGCGGCGCCGATCTCGGCGTGGCCGGCCTGGACTCGCTGATCGAGCATGGCGCCCAGGGCCTGTACCAGCCCCTGGACCTGAAGATCGCGCGTTGCCGCGTCAGCGTGGCCGTGCGCAACGGCTTCGACTATGCGCTGGCCGTCAAGCAGGGCGCCCGCCTGCGCATCGCCACCAAGTACCCCGAGATCGCGCGCAACTTCTTTGCCACCAAGGGCGTGCACGTGGACATGGTCAAGCTCTACGGCTCCATGGAACTGGCCCCGCTGACCGGCATGGCCGATGCCATCGTCGACTTGGTGTCCACCGGCAACACGCTCAAGGCCAATGACCTGGTCGAGGTCGAGCCCATCATGGAGATCAGCTCGCGCCTGGTGGTCAACCAGGCGGCGCTCAAGCTCAAGCGCGAGCCGCTGCGCCACATCATCGATGCCTTCGCCGAGGCGGTAAATGGCCCCAGGGGCTGAGCCCGGAGATCCGGCGAAGGAGGCGCTTGCGCTGTGTTTCGCCGCGCATGGCCTGCCCTGCGAGGAATACAACGGCTGGCTGCTGCCTGGCGGCCAGGCACCAGGCGTGCTGGCCGATTGGCGCGGTGCCTACCCCAGCCATCCCCTGGTCGGTTCCCTGGCCGTGGTGGTTCGCCTGCCGGACCGGCGCGAGATCATCGAGAATTTCACTGGCCTGGGTGAAGGCCTGCAGGGAATGCACGACGCATTCGGCCACTTCGCTGTCAGCGACCTGCATGTGATGCTCTCCGCCCTGTGGACGGCGCGCGATGAGGATGCCGTGCCAGCCGAGGCCTGGCAGGCCCATGGCCGACAATGGCAGGCCTATCCGGGCCCTTGGCATCTTCGCAACGATGCCCCGCTGCCCGAAGGCATCACTGAGCGCCTGCGCGCCTTGATCGAGGCCGAGGCGCTGGACAAGGACGAGGACCTGCACTGGTTTCGCTTCTTTGTCGGGCAGAACAATGGTGATTTCACCATTGAAGCGCTCAAGGACAATCAGAAGTGGCCCAGCGCTGAGGCCCTGCTGCGCGACCAGGACTGGCCCCTGCGCGACGGCTACTACGGCGCGCGCCTGTTCTTGATACTGAAGCACGGCTGCGAGACGGCCTGCTAGACCCCAAGGAAACCACAATGGAATATGTAGCTGCCCCTGCCCGCCTGTCGACTGCGGACGCCAACTTCGAACACGATTTTGCGCAGCGCCTGCATTGGTCGGCAGACACGGACGCGGCCATTGAGCAGCGCGTGGCCGACATCCTGGCCGATGTGCAAAAGCGTGGCGATGCGGCCGTGCTGGAGTACACGGCGCGTTTTGACGGATTGCAGGTGGACGGCATGGCAGCGCTGGAGCTGACGCAGGCCGAGCTCAAGGCCGCCTTCGACAGCCTGGGCGACGAGCAGCGCGATGCGCTGACGGCAGCCGCCCAGCGTGTGCGCACCTACCACGAGGCACAAAAGCGCGCCAGCGGCGAGAGCTGGAGCTACCGCGACGCCGATGGCACCCTGCTGGGCCAGAAGGTCACGCCGCTGGATCGCGTGGGCATTTATGTGCCCGGTGGCAAGGCCGCCTATCCGTCCAGCGTGCTGATGAATGCCATTCCCGCCCACGTGGCTGGCGTGCAGGAAATCATCATGGTCGTGCCCACGCCACGCGGCGAGAAGAACGCCCTGGTGCTGGCTGCCGCCTATGTGGCGGGCGTCACGCGCGGCTTCACCATCGGCGGTGCCCAGGCCGTGGCGGCCCTGGCCTACGGCACGGCCACCATCCCGAAGGTGGACAAGATCACCGGCCCCGGCAATGCCTATGTGGCCAGCGCCAAGAAGCGTGTGTTCGGTACCGTGGGCATCGACATGATTGCCGGCCCCAGCGAAATCCTGGTGCTGGCCGACGGCAGCACGCCGCCCGACTGGGTGGCCATGGACCTGTTCAGCCAGGCCGAGCATGACGAGCTGGCGCAAAGCATCCTGCTGTGCCCGGATGCCGACTACATCGCCGCCGTTCAGCGCGAGATCGATCGCCTGCTGCCCGAGATGCCGCGGCGCGCCATCATCGCCAAGAGCCTGAGCGACCGGGGTGCCCTCATCCTCACGCGCGACATGCAGGAGGCCTGCGCCATCAGCAACCGCATCGCGCCCGAGCACCTGGAAGTCTCCAGCAACGATCCCCACCAGTGGGAGCCGCTGCTGCGCCATGCAGGCGCCATCTTCCTGGGGGCCTACACCAGCGAGAGCCTGGGCGACTACTGCGCCGGCCCCAACCATGTGCTGCCCACCAGCGGCACGGCGCGCTTTTCCTCGCCGCTGGGGGTCTATGACTTCCAGAAGCGGTCCAGCCTCATCGAGGTCAGCGAGCAGGGTGCCCAGACCCTGGGCCGCATCGCCTCGGTGCTGGCGCATGGCGAAGGCCTGCAAGGCCATGCGCGTGCGGCTGAAATGCGTTTGAAGTAGACGCTCGCTTCCTGTTGGACGAAGGCGCCGTCACCGAAAGGGGCGGCGCTTTTTGCTGCCTGAACGCTGGAGCAAGCGTGTCAAGAATTGACACGAAATCAGTGGAGCACGAATTTCGTGTAGACTTGCGCCCTGTGAAGAACCTCACCATCACCGTCGAAGACAGCGTGCTCGAATGGGCCCGCATCGAGGCCGCGCGCCGCGGCACCAGCGTCTCGCGCATGGTGGGCGACTTCATGGCAGAGATGCAGCGCCGCGAGGACGCCTACGAGCGCGCCTACCTGGCCTGGCGCACCGACGAGCGCGGCTGGGACGGCGGCCAGCCGTCATCCGCACAGCCCGCCCAGCGCAGTGCCGCGCTGCGCCGCGAGGGCCAGGCATGAACACCGTCTTCGTCGATACCTCCGTGCTGGTCGCTGCCGAAGACACGGGGCAGGGCGCCTTGCATGCCGCCGTGCTGCAGTGGCTGGACCTGCTGTGGCGCACGCGCAGCGGGCGCACCGGCAGCCAGTCGCTGTGCGAGTTCTATGAACAGGTCACCACGGCCGCCCAGCCTTTGCCGCAGGGCGATGCGCGCGCCGCCATCCGCCGCTACCAGACCTGGACGCCCTGGAAGACCGATGCCGCCACGCTGGAGACCGCCTGGGCCGTGCAATCTCGCCACCAACTGGCTTTTGGCGACTGCCTGGCCGTGGCCTGCGCCCAGCACAGCGGCTGCGAGCAGATGCTGACCCTGCACCTGCCGCACGGCACCCAGTTTGGCGGCGTCGCCATGGTGCACCCGCTGCACCAGGCGCCGCCGCAGCAGCAGGCCTGAGCGGCTTCGTTGATGGATTTCTTCCCCCACTGACTCGTGAAAGTGTGCATGCCATGACAGCTTCCATTCCGCAGGTTCAGGCCCTGGCCCTGGAGCGCATCCGCGCCGATGTCCGCTCCATGCATGCCTACCATGTGCAGCCCTCGCAAGGCCTGCTCAAGATGGACACGATGGAGAACCCCTTCCGCCTGCCCCCTGAATTGCAGGCCGCGCTGGGCGAGCGCCTGGGCCGGCTGGAGATCAACCGCTACCCTGGCGAGCGCCAGGAAGTGCTCAAGGACATGCTGGCCCGCTACGCGCAGGCGCCGGCCGGCAGCGCCGTGCTGCTGGGCAATGGCTCGGACGAGATCATCACGCTGCTGGCCCTGGCCTGTGCCCAGCCCCACGCCGAGGGCCGCGCCACCATGCTGGCGCCCATGCCGGGCTTCGTCATGTACCCCATGAGCGCCAGGCTGCAGGGCCTGGACTTTGTGGGCGTCAATCTGACGGCCGACTTCGAGCTGGACGTGCCCGCCATGCGCGCCGCCATTGCCGAGCACCGCCCCGCCATCACCTATATCGCCTACCCCAACAATCCCACGGCCACGCTCTGGGCCGAGGCCGATGTGCAGGCCGTGATCGACGCGGTCGGAGCCATCGGCGGCCTGGTCGTCATGGACGAGGCCTACCAGCCCTTCGCCCGCCGCAGCTGGGCAGAGAACATGCGCGCCGACCCGGCCCGCAACGCCCATGTGCTGCTGATGCGCACGCTCAGCAAGTTCGGCCTGGCAGGCGCGCGCCTGGGCTACCTGATCGGCCCGGCCGCCATCGTCGGCGAGATCGACAAGGTGCGCCCGCCCTACAACATCAGCGTGCTCAACTGCGAGACGGCCATCTTCGCGCTGGAGCACGAGGCGCTGTATGCGCAGCAGGCCGTGGCCATCCGCGCCGAGCGCCAGCCGCTGATCGATGCGCTGGCCACGCTGCCGGGTGTGGAAAAGATCTGGCCGTCCGAGGCCAACATGGTCTTGCTGCGCGTGCGCGATGCCGCGCGCGCCCAGGCCGAGATGAAGGCCCGGGGCGTGCTGGTGAAGAATGTCTCTGCCATGCACCCGCTGCTGGCCAACTGCCTGCGACTGACCGTGGGCACCCACGAAGAAAACGCCCAGATGCTGGCGGCCCTGAAGGAATCCCTATGAGCAATGCAGTTCCCGCACGCACCGCCGAAGTGCAGCGCAATACCGCCGAGACCCGGATCAAGGTCGCCATCAACCTGGACGGCACGGGCAAGGCCAGCCTGCGCTCGGGCATCGGTTTTCTGGACCACATGCTCGACCAGATCGCGCGCCATGGCCTGATCGACCTCGATATCGACTGCGAGGGTGACCTGCACATCGACGGCCACCACACGGTGGAGGACATCGGCATCACCCTGGGCCAGGCCTTTGCCAAGGCCGTGGGCGACAAGAAGGGCATCCGCCGCTACGGCCATGCCTATGTGCCGCTGGACGAGGCCCTGAGCCGCGTGGTCATCGATTTCTCGGGCCGCCCGGGCCTGCACATGGACGTGAAATTCACGGCCGGCAGCATCGGCCAGCTCGACACCCAGCTGGTCTACGAGTTCTTCCAGGGCTTCGTCAACCACGCGGGCGTGACCATGCACATCGACAATCTCAAGGGCTTCAACGCCCACCACCAGTGCGAGACCATCTTCAAGGCCTTCGCACGCGCCCTGCGCTTTGCGCTGGAGCATGACGAGCGCATGGCCGGTGTCATCCCCTCGACCAAGGGCGCTCTGTAAAGAGAAGCGATTGACTCCGGTCAAAGCTTGATCTGACCGGGCAATCCCGCCGAAAATCCGACAGAACACGCGCCACACGCTATGAGTTTGACTGACAACACCGTCGCCGTCGTCGATTACGGCATGGGCAATCTGCGCTCGGTTTCCCAGGCCGTGCGCACGGCCGCCGCCGACTCCGGCTGGCAGGTCGTGGTGACCGCCGATCCCGAGGTGGTGCTGGCCGCCAACCGGGTCGTGCTGCCGGGCCAGGGTGCCATGCCCGACTGCATGCGCGAACTGCGCGAATCCGGCCTGCAGGACGCCGTGCTGCATGCCGCTGCCAACAAGCCCCTGTTCGGCGTCTGCGTGGGCATGCAGATGCTGCTGGACCACAGCGACGAGGGCGATGTGCCTGGCCTGGGCCTGATCCCCGGCAATGTGCGCAAGTTCGATCTGGCGGGCCGCGTCCAGGCCGACGGCAGCCGCTTCAAGGTGCCGCAAATGGGCTGGAACCGCGTGCACCGCAAGCACAATGCCGGGCAGTCCCACCCGCTGTGGCGTGGAATTCCCGAAGACAGCTTCTACTACTTCGTGCACAGTTTCTACGCCGTGGTGCAGCAGCCCCAGCATTGCGCTGCAGAGGCCGACTACGGCGGGCGCTTTGCCTGCGCCATCGCACGCGATAATATTTTCGCCACCCAGTTTCACCCCGAAAAGAGCGCGGACCAGGGCCTGGCCCTGTTCCGCAACTTTCTGGGCTGGAAGCCCTGAACCCTCTTTCCTTCCCCGCACCGGCCGCTGCATCCCAGGCCTTCATTGCTCGCAAACCATCATGCTGCTCATTCCTGCCATCGACCTCAAGGACGGCCACTGCGTACGCCTCATCCAGGGTGATATGGACCAGTCGACCACGTTCGGCGAAGACCCGGCCATCATCGCCCGCCGCTGGCTCGACGCCGGCGCACGCCGCCTGCATCTGGTGGACCTCAATGGCGCGTTTGCGGGCCAGCCCAAGAACCTGGTGGCCATCAAGGCCATCCTCAAAGAGGTGGATGGCCGGATTCCGGTGCAGCTCGGCGGCGGCATCCGTGACCTGGACACCATCGAGAAATACATAGACGCCGGCATCAGCTACGTGATCATCGGCACCGCTGCCGTGAAGAACCCCGGCTTTCTGCAGGACGCCTGCAGCGCCTTCGGCGGCCATGTGATCGTCGGGCTCGATGCCAAGGACGGCAAGGTGGCCATCGACGGCTGGAGCAAGCTCACGGGCCAGGACGTGCACTCGGTGGCCAAGCGCTTCGAGGACTGGGGCGTGGAGTCCATCATCTACACCGACATCGGCCGCGACGGCATGCTCACGGGCATCAACATCGACGCCACCGTCAATCTCGCGCAATCGCTGAAGATTCCCGTCATCGCCTCGGGCGGCCTGGCGGGCATGGCCGACATCGAAGCGCTGTGCAAGGTCGAGGACGAAGGCATCGAAGGCGTGATCTGCGGCCGCGCCATCTACTCGGGCGACCTTGACTTCGCCGCGGCGCAGGCCCGCGCCGACGAGCTCAGGGCCTGAACGGCCTGCGCCTTCCCTGTATTCGCGGGCGCCTGTGCTTCACAGGCGCCCGCGCTGCATTCAGCGCCAGGGATTTAGGCTTTCTTTACGAGCAGGCGGGCATGGCCTGCCCGGCATTGGTGGCGCGCACGGTCTGCACAAAGGCATCCCAGTAATTCGGCAGCCCGGCCCAGGGGTTGCCCACGCCGGTGCTGGGCTCGAACTCCAGCTGGGTCACATAGATCCATCCCGCCTGGTAGCGGGCCGAGGCGGCCGACTGCACAGCCGTCTGCATGGCCGCGCAGCCCGACACGTTGTGCACCAGCGAGGCCTGGTGGCTGTTGGGCAGCCCGTACAGCCAGTCAAAACTCGTCGTGCGCGGATCGTAGGTGGCGTAGGTGGAGCCCTTGCCCTCGAACGTGGTCAGCACATCGGCCACATCGGCATAACCGGCCACGGGAACGAGGCCCGGGTTGCCGATCACGATCAGGTTGGGATTCTTGGCCTTGATGTACTGGTAGATGGTGCGGTAGAAGTCCAGCCGGTTGGTGGTGGCCGCCATCTCGTCAATGAAGAAGCCCTTGACCAGGCCCGCGCCGTAGTGCGTGAAATAGTTGTCGATATTGGCTTGGATGCTGGCCAGCGATCGCGTGCCCGTGCCATAGCTGGAGCTCACATAGCCCACCAGCTGCCCGCCCGCGTTGGCAAAAGCGGTGGCGGCGCGCGTGATGTTCGCGTCTGGGCCACTGAAAATGCCGTTGGCCGGATTCAGGATGGCCGTCATCTGCACGGTCGGATTCGCCTGTGCGCTGGCCGTCAGCGCATTCCAGGCCGTGGCTCCCGAGCCGGTGGGATAGAAATACGTGGGCACCAGCACCCGCAGCGGTGCAGGTGCAGGACGCAGATAGAAGGTCTGGGAAGCGCTGCCCGTGCGGCCTGCCACGGTGGCGCTGGCCTGAACCTGCTGGCGGCCCGGCGTGGCGCCGGTCAGCGAAGCCGTTGCCACGCCGGAGCTGGTCAGCGCCGAGGTGCTGACGCCTGTGGCTGCGCTGAAGCTCACCACGGTTCCATCGGCGGCATTCACGCCATCGGCCAGAACACCTGCGCGCAGGGTCAGTGCCGAGCCTGCAGTCACCACATCCCTGGCGGCCGGGGCCGTCCATTGCACGGTGACCGAGGTCACTCCGGGCTGGCCGGTGCCGCCGTCACCCCCATTACCGCCATTGCCACCGCCAGCGTTGCTGTCACCACCGCCGCCTCCGCCGCAGGAGGCCACCGAGGCGGCCAGGGCGAGCATGCCGAGTCGCAGGACAAGAGGAGAGGGAGCGGGGGAGCGTTGCATGACAGAGGAGGGCTGAGCGGGGAAAAGGCTATATTCAAGCATGAAAGTTACATCTTCCTTTCCCGCAGTAACAGCTTTACCTGCGGCCGCGCAAGCTCCCGACGCCTGTGCTGATGCATGGCAGGGCCTGCCCGCCATCCGCCTGCGCCTGGCGTGCGGCGATACCGCCCTGGTGGCCTTGCAGGGTGCGCAGTTGCTGTCCTGGCAGGCCGGTGGCGAGGAGCAACTGTTCCTGAGCCCTCATGCCGCCCATGACGGCCACACACCCATACGCGGCGGTATTCCGGTCTGCTTTCCCCAATTCAACCAACGCGGCCCGCTGGTCAAGCACGGCTTTGCGCGCACCCTGACGTGGCAGGCCGATGCAGCACAGGCCGAGGTTCTTGCCGGCGATGGCTTGTTCCTGCGGCTCAAGCTTGCCGATACGCCGCAGACGCGCGCCGTCTGGCCGCATTCCTTCGAGACCTGGCTGGAGGTGACGCTGTTGCCCGGCCGGCTTGACGTGGAGCTGGTGGTGCACAACCGGGGCGACACGCCTTTGGCCTTCACTGCCGCATTGCACAGCTACCTGCGTGTGGCGGACGTGGAGCAATGCCGGCTGCAAGGCCTTGACGGCCTGCCCTACTGGGATGCCGTGGCCGACACCCATCCCATGCAGCAAGGCGACGTGCGCTTTGGCGAAGAGCTCGATCGCGTCTACCCCCGGCCCGGGAAGACCATGGAGCTGGCCGCTCCTGCCGGAGGCTTGCGCATCTCGCAGGATGCCGCCTGGAGCGAGACCGTGGTCTGGAACCCAGGCCCCGCGCTGTGTGCCCGCCTGGCCGACATGCCGCCACAAGGGTGGCGGCAGATGCTGTGCGTGGAGGCCGCCGCCATCGATGCGCCCGTGCATGTGGCGCCCGGCGCGCATTGGCGCGCCGCGCAGCGCCTGCACAAGCTGTAGTTCAGCGCCGGCCCTGCAATAGAAAAAGCGCCTGTGAACAGGCGCTTTTTTCGTTGGGGCGGGAGCCGGGTCAGCGGCGCTGCATGCGTTGTGCCGACTGCGCAGGGCGCAGGCCCGGGGTGATCTGCAGCTCCACGGGACCTTCGCCACGGCGCACATCGAATTTCGCAGCCTCGCCGGGCTTGAGCGCGGCCACCGCGGTCAGCAGTTCCGACACATTGCGGATGGGCTTGTCGCCCACCTGCACGATCACATCGCCCGGGCGCATGCCGGCCTGGGCAGCGGGGCCTGCCTGCAGCACGCCGGTGATGATCACGCCGGAGTCGGCCTTCACGCCAAAGGTCTCGGCCAGTTCCGGTGACAGTTCATTGGGCTCCACGCCGATCCAGCCGCGCACCACGCGGCCGTCCTTGACGATGCCGTCCAGCACCAGCTTGGCCGTGGATACGGGAATCGCAAAGCCGATGCCCATGCTGCCGCCCGAGCGCGAATAGATGGCGGTATTGATGCCCAGCAGATTGCCGCTGGCATCCACCAGTGCGCCGCCCGAATTGCCAGGGTTGATGGCGGCGTCGGTCTGGATGAAGTTCTCGAAGGTATTGATGCCCAGCTGACTGCGGCCCAGTGCGCTGACGATGCCGCTGGTCACCGTCTGGCCCACGCCGAAGGGGTTGCCGATGGCCAGCACGCGGTCGCCCACATCGATCTGGTCGGAATTGCCCAGAACGATGACGGGCAGCTTGTCCAGGGCGATCTTGAGCACGGCCAGGTCGGTCTCGGGATCGGTGCCGATCACCTGGGCCTTGGCCTGGCGGCTGTCGGTCAGCGTGACCTCGATGTCGTCCGCACCCTCGACCACGTGGTTGTTGGTCAGGATGTAGCCGTCGGTGCTGATGATCACGCCGCTGCCCAGGCCTGCCTGCTCCTGCGTGCCCTGGTCGCCGAAGAAGAACTGGAACCACGGATCGTTGCTGCGCGGATGGCGCACTGCCTTGCTGGTGTTGATGCTCACCACGGCCGGCGCTGCCTTCTTGGCCGCAGGTGCAAAGCTGCCGGGGCTGACCTCTCCGACGGGCGTGGCCGGCGCCTCCAGCAACGCGATGCCGGCATTGCTGCGCACGGCTCCACGGCGCAGCCAGTCCGGCTGCAGGGTGGCGACGACAAAGTAGGCAGCCACCAAGATGGTGACCACCTGCGAAAACAGCAGCCAGGTGCGTTTCATGAAGTGTGGTGTTCTGTGCGGGAGTACAAGGCCTCATTGTGAGGCATGTCGTACACAGGGCGGTGGTGGGCGCGTTCGCTGGGGCGCTGGGTGATCGATGAATCACCGGACAACCGACATTGCTATATCGGGATGTGCCGATTTTTGCCTTTTTCTGAAGCGCTGAAGAACGAGTCATTTTTTTTTGTTGCGCCATTTGAAATGGGACAAGTCTTATTTAAATTGGCTTGCTAATTATTTTTTCAAGTCACGATTTGATACGGAAGAGGAATTTCAATACAATCGCGGCCCAATGAATAGAGTGGGGACGGAGGGGCTATGGAGTGGAAAGACTCGGGGAGGATTGCGCCCAGATGGCTGATGCTATTGGTTGGCGCGGTGTTTGCCATTGCAGGAACCATCGGCATTGCCTTTGCACAGGCCGCCGATGCGGTATGTGCCGAAGTCAAGATTGTCATAGAGCAAAAACTCTCGCTGGAGCGCCAGGCATTTGACGCCAGGATGGTGATCACCAATGGCCTGGCGGACCAAAAGCTGGAGAACGTCAGCATCACGCTGCAGTTCCTGGATGCGAACAACCAGACGGTGATCGCCACCACGGATCCCGCAGCCTCCGGAGCCCGCTTTTTCTACCGCACGGATGGGGTCGAGGGCATCACTTCCCTGCAGGGCGGCACGATTGCTCCCAAGGCCGTCGCCAATGTCCGATGGCTGATCATTCCCGCAGCCGGCACGGGCGGCCGCGATCCCCAGGGTGCGGTCTACTACATAGGCGCCAAGGTCACCTACACGCTGGATGGCAAGACCGACACCGTGGAGGTGGCGCCAGAGTCCATCGTCGTGCGGCCCCAGCCTGAACTGGTGCTTGACTACTTCCTGCCCCGTGACGTTCCGGGTGACGATGCCTTCACCCCCGAGGTCGAGCCTTCCGACCCCTTCACGCTGGGCGTGCGCATCAAGAACAGTGGTGGCGGCACTTCGTACAAGACAAAGATCGATACCGCGCAGCCCCGCATTGTCGAAAACCGGCAAGGGCTGCTTGTCAATTTCCAGATTCTGAGCGGCTATGTCAACGATGCGCCAGCAGGCAAAAGCCTGCTGCTCGACTTTGGCGACATCACGCCGGGATCGTCCCTGCATGGGCGCTGGAACATGGTGTCCAGCCTGGCCGGCAAATTTGTCGAATTCACGGCCGGATTCACCCATACGGATTCGCTGGGCGGTGCCCTGACGTCCCTGATCAAGACCGTCAATACCCATCAATTGGTCCAGGATGTGCGTGTCGATCTTCCAGGACGCGACAAGGTCCGCGATTTTCTGGCCCTGGATGGAGATGTCTACCGCGTCTATGAATCCGATGGCGTGGATACCGAGGTCAGCGATCAAAGCCGATCCGCCCAATTCATGCCCTCCGGTGCCACCGCCAGCCTGCAGTTCAATCCCGTGGCCAATGGCATGGCCTATGCGCGCGTGCCCGATCCCTCCAGGGGCACCCGTCTTCCCCTGCAGGTGGTCCGCTCCGACGGCTACGTCGTTCCTGGCGAAAACGTCTGGCTGTCCAGGCAGCGCAACGAGGACCTGAGCTGGAGCTATTACCTGAACCTGTTCGACGTGAACACCACGGGCCGCTACACCATCGGCCTGGTCGCTGGCGAGGCACAGGCCAGCATTGCCGGCGCGGCCTTCGAGGACCGCAATGCCAACGGGCTGCGCGATGCAGGCGAGCCCGCCATCCCCGTGCTCGAAATCAAGCTCACCGGCACGCGGGCAGGCACCGGGGAGTCGGTGCTGGCCACTGCCCACACCGATGCCCAGGGCCAATTCCGATTCGATGGACTGCTGCAGGGCAGCTATGCGCTGTCGGCTGCCGTCAGCGAGGGGCTGGTCGATGGCGCTGCGCTTGCGGGCACGGCGGGCGGCCAGTCCACGCCGGGACGCATATCGGGCATTGATCTGGCCACCGGTACGGCGGCTGCGGGCTATCTGTTTGCAAAGCGCTCCGCCAAGGTGACCGGGCCAGATCCCGAACCGGAAGCGGACATTGGCATCAGCGTGACGGCAGCACCGGCCACCATGGCGCGCGACGGTGGCTCCACGGTCACCATCACGGCACGCAATGCCGGGCCGGCCATGGCAGCGGCCACCGTCGTCCATGTGGACCTGCCCCAGGGGCTGGAGATCGCCAGCCAGTCGGCATCGGTGGGCAGCTATTCACAGGGCCGCTGGACCCTGGGCGACATGGCCAAGGACTCCGCCCCCACCCTGGTGCTGCAGGTGCGTCCTGCAGCAGGCTCCACGGCCAGGGAATTCCTGCTGGCCGCACGCATCGGCGCGGCCACCCGCGACCCCGTCACCGGCAACAACGCGGCCAGTACCCTGCTCAGGCGCGAGCAGGAGGCCTCCGTGGCCGCTTCGCAGACCCTGGACCAGGGCCTGCGTGTGCTGGCCTATGCCGCATGCGGCGCCGATACCGCTTGCACGGACGGCAAGCGCCAGGCCCTGCAGGATCTGCTCGCGCAGGCCGATGGCTCGGTGCAGCTGGCGGTCACCCCAAGTGAGCTCCGCAAGGCCTTGCGTGCCGGCGACTTCAGCGCGCTCTGGCTCCATGGCTCGGTGGATGACCTGGCCGCTTCCCAGATGGAGGAAGTGCGGGCCGCCGTCTACCGCGGTGCCTCGCTGGTCATCGATGGCGCACCAGGCGCGTTGCCGGACACCTTGGCCGACGTCTGGGGCGGCAGCCGTTCAGGCCAGCCACTGCCTGCGGGCGTCTCTGTGCACCTGGGCGATGCAGGCTTGGGCGATGCGGCGCTGGCGCTGCAAGGCCGGGCGTGGGCGTTGCAGAATGAGGGTGCAGGCTCGGAACTGGCCCGCTATGGCACAGGGCAGACTGCTGCGTTGGGCGTGGCCCACGGCAAGGGCCAGGTGCTGGTGATCGGCTTCGATGCCCTGGCGCAAGGCGCGGTTGCGGCTTCGTGGAAAGACTGGACCAAGACGCGCTTCACTGCCCTGGTTCCGCCTGTGTCCGAGCCCATGCTGGCGCAATCTGCCGTGCGCGTCAGAACCAGCATCGCCAACCGCAGCACGCAAGCCATTGCGCTGGAGCAGGCCATGACCCTGGCCAGTGGCATGAAGCTGCGTTCCTCCTCGCCGCAGGCCGTTGTCGACGGTGATCGGGTCAGGTGGACCCTGGAGCCCGCCTCCCAGGCCGAATTGCAGGTGCAGGCCTGGCTGGACCTGCCCGGCACCTCGCTGGCCACCACGGTCGAGACGCAGTTGCGCAAGGCCGGCGACAAGTCGCTGGTGGACAGCTGGTCGCAGCCGGTCACCGTCATCGCAGAACCTCAAGCCACCGCTAACACCCGGGCCGCAGTGGCTGTGCTGGCGCAGGCCACGGCAGACCAGCGGCAGGCCGTCGAGGCATTGCTGGGCCAGGCCCGGGTTGCCATGGAGCAGCAAAAGCCGGCCCAGGCCCTCTCGGCCCTGGTGCAGGCCCAGCCCCTGTTGAGGGCGCTGCCATCCCACGGTACCCGGAATGTGGCTCTGCAATCGCTGGCGCAGTGGATAGGCCTTGTCGCCGCCCAGTGGCAGGAGGAGCCCGCTCGGGATTGGACGCTTTCCATCGTGTCCGGCGACTTGCAGTCCGCCAGGCTGGAGCAGCCGTTTGCGCTGCCGCTGCAGGTGCGCCTGCAGACGGCTGGTGGCAACCCGGTGGCAGGGCAGGAGGTCACGTTCGACGCGCCTGCCAGCGGGGCCTCCGCGCGCTTTGCCGACGGCAGCCGCCAGGCGCGCGTGCTCACCGATGCACAGGGCCTGGCACGCAGCCCGGTCATGACAGCCACTGGCGCTGCGGGCAGCTTCACCGTATCCGCCGGCGTCGAGGCCTTGCCCGGCGGCGTGCGCTTCACGCTGGGCAACCTGGATGGCACGGCGCCCGTGCTGCGCATTGTCAAGTTGACAGGGGATGGGCAGACGGCCACCGTGGGGACGGCCTATGCGGCACCTGTACGTGTCAAGGTCACCGATGCGCAGGGCGCCGCCGTGGCCGGCCACGCCGTGGTCTTTGCGCTGCCGGATAGCGGAGCGAGCGCCGTGTTTGATGGTGGCACGCTCGCAGCGCAGGCCGTCACCGATGCGGCCGGCGTTGCCGCTTCGCCCGGGCTTCGTGCCAATGGACTGGTGGGCGCATTCGAGATGCGCGTGACAGCGGCCGGTGTGGGCGAAGCCTTGCGCGTATCCCTGCAAAACCAGGCCGCGCCTGTGGGCGGCAAGGATGTGGCCTTGCCCACACCCAGCGGCTCCGGCACGCTGAAAGCCTCGGTGGCGGGCGGCGGCGCCAACTGCCGCTTCAACCCGGACAAGACAGCCGTACGCAAGCCCGAGGGCTGGCTGCCGCTGTTCAACGTGCTGCTCTTCCCGCATGGCGTGTTCGACTACGAACTCACCGGCTGCGACGTCGGAAGCACGGTCACCGTTACCACCGAGTGGCCCAACCTGTTCGGCATCAGCAGCTACCTGAAGTTCGGGCCCACGCCCTATTCGAAGGGCCGCAGCATCTGGTACGCGCCCAGGAACCTGTCGATCAACGGCAACCGCATCAGCTACACCATCACCGATGGCCAGTTGGGCGACGATGACCTGCAGGCCAATGGCGTCATCAAGGACCCGGGCGGCCCCGTCATACAGTCCGGGCCGCTGCCTGAGGATCAGTTGACGGCGGTGCCTGGCCTGGAGGCGGCGGGCCTGGCCCTGTTGTCCGCCCTCATGGCCTTGGGCGCCTGCCTGCAGCACCGGCGCCGACGCGCCGCACGTGCAGGCGCGGGGATGGATGCATGAGCCCGCGTCGTTTTTGTGGCTTGGCGCATGCAGTGGCGGTGTGCGCAGCCGTCCTGGTGGCTGCACCATTGCGGGCGCAGACCGATGCCGAGCCGCAGTCCTGTCGGGCAGACGCGCATGCCGTACGGGACGCAAGGGCCGCCGAGTCCCCTGTGACGTGGCCCCGTCAGGTGCCGCCTCTGGCGTTGACCCCTTCCTGCTGGATGAGTCCGGCGGAGTGGCGGCAGCGCCTTGTTTCCCCTGGCGCACAGGCGGCCATGCTCGTTGACGTTCGGCCGGCGCAGCACAGGCGCGCTACCCCCGTCGCGCAGGCCCTGCAGATGGATTTGCCGCAGCTGCAAGGCAAGCGCTTTCTGATGCAGGAGGAAGTCATCCTGCTGGGCACCGGGCTGGACCATGCGGACCTTGACGCGGCATGCCGGCAATTGCGCAGCCAGGGCTTTGGCCGTGTGAAGGCTTTGCTGGGCGGCGCGGCGGTGGCCCTGCATCCCACGGCATCGGCCAGGCTGCAGGACCTGTCTGCCAGCGACTGGATCGCCAGCCTGGGACAAGGCATTGAATGGACGGTGCTTTCCCTCAGCAAGGCCCTGGATGCGGCGCCGGCTGTGCAGTCACCCGTTGACGAACAACAAACGCACCGGCTGGTCGCCACGCACGATCTGGCCATCCAACTGACCGCCATGGCCGGCGGCAAGGCACGCGGCGACCAGCCAGGAGGCCCCGCATCCCGGGCTTTGGTGGTCATAGCCGACGCTTCGACGGAGCCTGAGTTGCGTGCCCGATTGGCTGCGCAACGGGCCTCTTTGGGTGAGCGGCCTGACGCAATACCCGTGTACTGGCTGCAGGGCGGCTGGCAGGCCTATCAGTCACAGGTGGCGAGCATGCAGGCCATCGGAACAACGGCAGGCCACCGGCTTCAGGCGGCATGCGGGCGGTTTTGAGCGAGCACAACGATTGAACGAGTCAAGTATTGGGGGAGAAGTGGTGATGCAGTACAGCGTGCGAACGGATGGGTCTGTGGGTGTGTGCAGAAGGGCGAATCCTGTGCGTTGGCAGGTCCTGGCCGTGACCGCGCTGGCCCGCATGGCAGACGTGGGGAAGGCATGGCTGGCTGCCTGTCTTGCGCTGGCATTGCTGCTGGTCTCTCCCGCCTGGGCCCAGACCACGTTGAGCGGCACCATCTCCAGCCAAACGGTGTTGCGTGCCAGCCAGTCGCCTTACCTGATGCAGGGCGACGTGGTGCTCGATGGCGATGCAACGCTCACCATCGAGCCGGGTGTGACCCTGCGCATGGCCCCTGGCGCCAGTTTCCTGCTCAGGAAAGGTGCGCTGCAAGCCGTGGGCACGCCGGACAAGCCCATCCTCATCACCTCGGCGGCCACAACCCCTGCGCCCGGGGATTGGCGGCAATGGCGCATGACGGCCGGCACGCGCAGCGCCCAGACGCTGCTGGACCACGTCACCATCGAATACGGCAGCGGCGTGGTCATCGAGAACGCTGCCCCTTCCATCAACAACACGGCCTTCAATCACCACAGCGGCCCGGCCATCGGCATTGATCTTGCGTCCTCGCCGGCCGGCAAAGGCAACTCAGCCAAGGGCAATTCGCTGAACGCGATAACAGTCCCTTCGGGCACCATCCGCTCCCAAGTCATTTGGGGCATGGTCGGCATTCCCTACCTGGTGCAGCAGGGCCTCATCCAGATAGGTCAGGCGCCCTTGTCCATCGAGCCCGCCAGGCTCCGGCTCAGTCCCGGCGTGGTCGCCATGCTGAGGGTCTCGCTCGACGCGCCTGCACCTGCACAAGGCGTGGTAGTGGACATCGCCAGCAGTGTGCCCTCGGTGGCATCTGCCGTGTCGCGGGTCACCGTGGCGCCGGGGCAGACCAGCGTGGACCTGGAGGTACAGGCCAGCACCCTGGGCGCCACCCGCATCACCGCAAGCCATGCCACGCTGGGCTTTGCCGAAACGCAGATCGAAGTCGTCAATCTGCCCTCGCTGGGCCTTGTCCCTGGCAGCCCCACGGTTGGTGTCAACCGGCCGTATCCCATGACTGTGTCGTTGCCTGTGCCGGCACCCGTCGGTGGTGTGAACGTGCAGTTGGGCAATTCCGACGCCAACGTGCTCTCTGTCCCATCGTCCGTGCTGGTCCCGGCCGGTCAACAAGGCGCCAGCTTCGAGGTGACGGGCCTTGCTGATGGCAGCAGCCGGCTGACAGCCCAGGCCGAAGGCCATGCCAGTGCGCTGGCCACGGTCTCCGTGCGTGGCAAGGCACTGGTGCTGCCGGCCAGCGTCATCGTGGCGCCTGGTGCGCAGGCCAGCGTGACCATCGAAACCACTGAGCCAGCTCCCTCGGCAGGGCTGGTCGTCAGCCTCGTAGTGGAGCAGTCAGGGTTGGCGCAGGTGCCTGCGTCCGTGCAGATCCCTGCGGGGCAGAGCAAGGCAGCCTTCACGGTGGCAGGCCAGACCCTGGGCACGACCCGCATCACAGCCACTGCTGCCGGCTATCAGCCGGCGCAGGCCGCGTTGCGCGTGGATGCCATCAGCATCGACACGGATCCAGCCGCCGACCTGGTGATGAATGAGGAACTGACCAGGGTCCTGCGTGTGCAGTTGAGCAAGGCGGCTCCGCAAGGCGGCGTCACGGTGTCTGTGATCAGCCGTGATCCAGTGGTTGCCGGCGTGAACCCTGCCGAGGTGTTCATTCCCCAGGGACAGATCTATGGGACGACGCCGATCACCGTTAAGGCGCTGACCGTAGGGCAGACCGTGCTGGATATCGCATCGCCTGGGTTGATTTCCAAGGCGATGAAGGTGGAGGTGCGCGAGAAGCTCTTGCTGGGCTTGAAAGTAGGCCGCTACGACGGAGCCAGCAGGCTGCTTGTCGGCAAGGGCCTGTACAGCCACTACAACGAAATGTATGTGGAGCGCCTGATCAACGGTGTGGTCAGCGGCGGCGCGGATGCCGTGACGGTGAACCTGCGGTGTGTGGCACAGGAGGTGTGCACGGTACCCGCGACGGTGACGATTCCCGCGGGCCAGAGCCGGGCGTACGCCAATGTGGCAGGCGTGGAACTGGGGACCACCCAGATCGAGGCCACTGCCGAAGGAATGCAGGCGGCAACGCCGCTGGCGGTGGAGGTTATCAGGCCGCAGGTGGATTTCCATTACCTGGATGGATCGCGTTCGACAGCAAGTGTTTGGGACGATTTCTATGTGCAACTGAGGGTGCCGGGTGCCTACTGGTCGACAGCGCAGTCGGCCATTGATGCCCTTGCTGTCAATGTGAGCCTGACGGACCAGGAGCCGGCGGGTGTGGTCAATGGAATTTCTGCAGGAGGCAGCAGCCTGGTAAGCCAGCTCACGATTGGCAAGGGCGGCCAGTACACGAACACAGGCTATGTGGCGCAGCCGGCAACGGCGGGCACCTATCGTGTTACCGCTGAGATCCCGGGAGTGACGAGCGGCAAGTCGGATGTGCAGACCGTGGTTGCAGCGCAGCAGAGCCTGAGGGTGGGCCGCTACGACGGAGCCAGCAGGCTGCTTGTCGGCAAGGGCCTGTACAGCCACTACAACGAAATGTATGTGGAGCGCCTGATCAACGGTGTGGTCAGCGGCGGCGCGGATGCCGTGACGGTGAACCTGCGGTGTGTGGCACAGGAGGTGTGCACGGTACCCGCGACGGTGACGATTCCCGCGGGCCAGAGCCGGGCGTACGCCAATGTGGCAGGCGTGGAACTGGGGACCACCCAGATCGAGGCCACTGCCGAAGGAATGCAGGCGGCAACGCCGCTGGCGGTGGAGGTTATCAGGCCGCAGGTGGATTTCCATTACCTGGATGGATCGCGTTCGACAGCAAGTGTTTGGGACGATTTCTATGTGCAACTGAGGGTGCCGGGTGCCTACTGGTCGACAGCGCAGTCGGCCATTGATGCCCTTGCTGTCAATGTGAGCCTGACGGACCAGGAGCCGGCGGGTGTGGTCAATGGAATTTCTGCAGGAGGCAGCAGCCTGGTAAGCCAGCTCACGATTGGCAAGGGCGGCCAGTACACGAACACAGGCTATGTGGCGCAGCCGGCAACGGCGGGCACCTATCGTGTTACCGCTGAGATCCCGGGAGTGACGAGCGGCAAGTCGGATGTGCAGACCGTGGTTGCAGCGCAGCAGAGCCTGAGGGTGGGCCGCTACGACGGAGCCAGCAGGCTGCTTGTCGGCAAGGGCCTGTACAGCCACTACAACGAACTGTACGTGGAGCGCCTGATCAACGGTGTGGTCAGCGGCGGCGCGGATGCCGTGACGGTGAACCTGCGGTGTGTGGCACAGGAGGTGTGCACGGTACCTGCGACGGTGACGATTCCTGCGGGCCAGAGCCGGACGTACGCCAATGTGGCGGGCGTGGAACTGGGCTCCACACAGATTGAAGCTACGGCCGTTGCCCTTGATCCAGCCTACTTCAATGTGGAAACCGTCGCCGCTTCTCTCCGCCTTCAATATGTTCCATCGGAATTGAGTGCAGGCGGGACAGCTGGCTCCATTTATGTCACGCCGGAAGTACCGGGGGCCTACTGGTCAACAAGCCAATACCCTGCTGCTCCCCTGACCATCACCTTCACCAGCTCCGTCCCCTCCGTAGGCACGATCACCGACAGCGTCACCTGGAATGCCAACTCGGGCAACTCGGGCTACGCCACCTTCACTGCGGTCGCCCCCGGAACCACCCAGATCACGGCCAGCTCCCCCGGCTTCACGCCGGCGACTAGCGGCCCGATCACGGTGAACCCATAAGAAAGAGATGAGCATGCAACGCTCCCCATTTTTCCAGTGCGCACGCTTTACGCTTTCCGTGGCCGCATGGCACAAACCGCTGTCAGCGCTTCGGCGTCGTTCCGTTGCGGCCCTGGCCATCGCATTGGGCATGAGCACGGCCATTGCCGCCGACACGGCGCAACTGACCATTACCGATGGCGTGATCGTCAAATTCGGCCAGGGCGCCGGCATCAGCGTGCGCAGCGGCCTGCAAACGGGATCTTCCGTGGTGCTGACCAGCAGCCACGACGACGCGCAACTGGGCCCGGTGCAGGCGCAGGGGCCACAGTCCCGGGCGCCGCAGGCCGGCGATTGGCTGGGTGTGCTGGTGGCGCCTGAAGCCGCTCCCGCCAGCCTGAAACTGGACGGCCTGGCCATTCGCTATGCCGGAGGCGCGGAGGGCCTGCCCGGCCACATGGCAGGTGGTGCCGCTCTGGTACTGGCAGGTGCAGGCTACGGTTTCGAGCGGCTGCAGCTCACGGACAACGCCGTGGGAATCCGGGTGGTCGGCAGCGGCAGTCCCCGCATCACGCGTTCGCGCATCGCTGGCAACGGCGTGGGATTGCTGGCAGAGCAGGGCGCCACGCCGGCCGTTGGTGAATCAGATATCTCGGGCAACAGCCAGTTCGGCATACGCAACACCAGCCCGGCCAGCATCGTCCAGGCCCAGGGCAACTGGTGGGGCCACGCCAGTGGTCCGCGCGATGCCGTGGGCAATCCGGCGGGGCAGGGCAATGCGGTCAGCACGGGCGTGGACTATGGCTCCTACCTGACGGCCGAGCCCGTACTGGCCTGCACCATCGCGCCCACGCAAGGCTATGCCACGCGCGTGCGTGCCGTGCAGTTGCGCCTTGACTGCCCGCAGGCCGCGCAGTTCCGCCTGCAGGAAAGCGATCAGTTCGACAGTGCTGCATGGCAGAGCATGACGGGCCACCCCATGCTGGCAAGCTACACGCTGTCCATGGGGGCGGGGGACAAGATGATCCATGTGCAGTTCCGCACGGCACAGGGTGGCATCAACCAGTTCTCGCTGCCACAACCCATTGCATACGCACCTGAAGGTCCTCTGGTGCAGTTCGCCCAGCCGGCCGCTGGTGCCGTGCTGGAGCAGGACACGACCATCGCCATCAGCGTGGCCGACCCTGAAGGCGTGCAGCAGGTGGAGATCCTGGTCGATGGTCAGCGGCTCGCCCTGCTGACCGAAGCACCCTTCCAGACCACCTGGGCACTGGCCGCCGTGCGCAACGGCAGCTATACCCTGCAGGCCAGGGCCACGAACGGCATCGGCCTGAGCAACACTGCAACGCGTCCGGTACAGGTGCAGAAAAAGGCCGGACAAGGCCCGGCCCTCACCGCTACCTTTGCAGGCGCGGCGCTCGCGCCCAATGCGACCATCTCCGCGCCGGGCGAACTGGTCGTGTCCGCACAAAGCCCCATCGGCATTGCCAACGTCAAGGCCACCATCAACGGCCTGCAGATCTTCGAGCGCAGCGGCGACGCCAGCAGTTCCTTCAGCCACAACCAGTTCATCGACTTTGCGCAACTGCCCAACGGCACGCACAGGTTCGGCATCACGGCCACCGACGTGGACGGGGGCGCAGCGGTACTGGACATTCCGTTCACGCTCAGCCTCAGCGCGCCGCCGGCTCCCGTCATCGCGCAGCCGGCCCACAACGCGCAGGTGTCCACGCCGCAGATTGCCGTCTCCGGCACGGCCATGGCGGGCTCGCAAGTGCAGCTGTATCTGGGCGGGCAGGCCGCTGGCACGCCGATGGCCGTGCCAGCCAATGGCAGCTTCTCCGGCAGCCTGACCCTGCCAGCCGAAGGCGCGCACCGCATCGAGGCCACGGCCAGCAATGCGCGCGGCACCAGCCCCAGGAGCGCGGCGGTTGCCGTGACCTATGCCATCGCGGCCCCGACGGTGAACTTCACCATGCCCGGCCAGGATGTCACCGTGGTCGGCAGCACGGCCGTAGGTGTCGCCGCCTCGGCACCGGACGGCATTGCCAAGGTCGATTTCTTCGCCAACGGCAGCCTGATCGGCTCGGCCACCCAGGCTCCGTACAGCATGCAGTGGGATACGTCGGGCGTGGCCAACGGTGCCTTCACGCTCAGGGTCGTGGCCACCAGCAAGGCAGGCAAGACTGGTGAAGCCACGCGCGCCGTCACCGTGAACAACAAGCCGCCCGAGCCCGAGCTGCCCAAGACGCCCTATACGGGCACGGTCAGCTCCGTCAGCCCGGCGGTCTCGTACGGCGCGCAACGCGTCGTCATAGCCGGTGCCGCCGTGTCACGCGCCAGCGGACAGCCCATGCCCAATGCAGCATTGCGCATGGTGCTGGACATCTCGGGCTTCAAGCGGCGCATAGGCATCGCCACCGACGACAGCGGCCAGTACCGCTACGAATTCGTGCCCACGGCCAATGACAACGGCACCTACATCGTCTCCGTCATCCATCCGGAAGAGACCACCACCACCGAGCAGGGGCGCTTCACCATCAACCGGCTGAGCTTCGACCTGGCCAGCTACCAGCTCACCGCGCCGCGCGGCTTTGCCGCCAGCATCACGGTCAACGCGCGTGCCAGCGCCGGCACGGGCGCCACCGGCGTGCGCTGGGCCGTGGTTCCGGCACAGCAGCCCAGCGGCAGCCTGCCGCCGGGCATCAGCGTGGAGCCGGGTGCGCCGGTCAACGTGGCCGCAGGCGCCTCGGTGCCCATGGTCATCCGCTTCACGGGCAGTGCATCGGCCGGGGAGACGGGCACCGTCGTGCTCACGGCCTACGCCAGCGAGACAGGGGACACGCCCCGGGGCAGCTTCACCATCCACTACCGGCTGGTGCAGGCCCTGCCCGAGCTGTTTGCCAATCCCACCTACATAGAAACCGGGGTACAGCAGGAAAAGACTGTCACCGAGAGCATCACCATCGGCAACCGTGGCCTGGTGGCAGCCCAGGACGTGAAGGTCCAGCTGGTGGACAAGGATGGCCGGGCCGCGCCTTCCTGGATCTTCCTGTCCAGCGCCAGCCACATCGGCGCCGTGGACGTGGGCGCCCAGGTGCCCATCCAGGTCACGGCAAGCCCCGGCAAGGACGTGGCCGACGGCATCTACAACTACCGACTGCAGATCACGGCCAGCAACCAGGGCACGGGCACCATACCCGTCTCGGTGGCCGTCACGCAAAGCGGGCAGGGCGGGCTGAGCTTCCATGCCACCGACCTGTTCACGGAAACGCTGGACGCGGGCGGCAAGCCCATACCGGGCGTGGCCAACGTGCGCATACGCCTGCAAAACGATGCCGTGCTCACCTATCTGCGCACCCTCACTACGGACGCGCAGGGCAAGGCCGTGCTCACCGACCTGCCGCCCGGCACCTACACCTACCGCGCCAGCGGCCCGCGCCATGCCGACAGGTCGGGCCGCATCTTCGTGCGCCCGGGCGTCACCACTTCGGAGCGCGTGCACCTGCAGTACCAGACCATCAGCATCGACTTCAGCGTGACGGAAACCACCATCAAGGACGAGTACCAGATCACTCTGGAAGCCACCTTCCAGACCCAGGTGCCGGCACCCGTGGTGCTGCTGGAGCCCCTGTCCATCAACCTGCCCGAGCTGCAGGTGGGCGAGGAATTCACGGGCGAGCTGACGCTGACCAACTACGGCCTGATCCAGGCCGACAAGGTTGTCTTCACACCGCCGCAGTCCGACGAGTACTACCGCTACGAATTCTTGGCAGACATCCCCAAGACCCTGGCCGCCAAGCAGCGCGTGGTCATTCCCTACCGCATCACGGCCGTCAAGCTGCACCCGCGCAGCATGGGCTTCAGGCAGGCACGTTCGGCGGAGATGGGTGCCGTGCAGAGCATCGTGGTGAATGCGCGCAATGCGGGCAGCTGCGCTGCCTATGCCATGTGGGCCATGGTGGAGTTGGCGTGGATCTGCGCGAATGGGGAAGAGGAATCGCGCTCGCTCTCTGCCACGTTCAATCGGCTTGTTGGTGGCGCGTGCGGGAACACCGGCATCGGGGGGATTGGCGGGACCGGAGGCCACGGCGTGGGCGGTGGCATTGGTGGCTGGGGCAGTGGCGGTACTGGTGGTGGCGGAACACCCATCGGCTTGACGCAGGGCTGCACGCCCTGGTGCCTTGGGGGTGGCTGTAGCTCTGAAGGCGGTGGCCCTGGAGGAGGGCGGGGTGGCAGTGGAGGCAGTTCAGGTGCTGGCGGCCAAGGCGGTGGGATGGGCGGCGGCCCCTTGCTGGGTGGCCATGGCGGCGGATTCGGCGGTGGCAGTGGCTCGGGCGGCAGTGGATCGAGTGGCAGCGGTGGCGGCGCGGGGGGCGGTGGGTCCGGTGGTAACGGGCCTGGTGGCGAAGGTCCTGGCGGCGCCGGGCCAGGAGGAGACGGGCCAGGAGGAGACGGGCCAGGAGGAGACGGGCCAGGAGGAGACGGGCCAGGAGGAGACGGGCCAGGAGGAGATGGACCCAATGCGCCGGGAGACGACGGACCCGGGGCGGACGGCCCTCCCTCGTGTGGGAGTTGAGATAGGCCGGCCTGTCATCCGGCAGGCCGGTCCAAGGGCGCAGCCATCAAGACGCTGCGCAAGGGATTGGAGAGGGGACCCATCAGCGGTCCACAGGGAAGCGCAAAAATGATCCAGGCACTGAAACATCTGATTGAACTGGCCCAATATCCAGGCAAGCGAGCCGCAGCACGGCGGGCCTTGTCCTGGACTTTCAGGCACATCCTTGCCTGGGCGTTTGCCCTGCTGAGCCTGGCAGTTCTGCAGGCACAGGCAAGCGAGTATCCGTACATCAAGTGGCCCAACGGAGAATACCGGGAGGTCAACACCGATCTGCAGGTCAAGGTACTGGGCGGAAGCATTGACATTGCCCGCACCTGGACGCTCGGACGCTGGTGGCTCAACCCCGCATGGGCGCCGCTGGACTTCGAGCTGGATCCGCTGGGCAGGGATGCTAAGACCATCCAGCGCGCCGGCACGCTTTATGAAAGAAGCGGCCAGTCTGGCCTGTTCATCGCCAAGGACCGAGTGGATGCGCCCACCTTCATCCGGCAGGTCAGCCGCAATGGTCAGGATGGCTGGCAGTGGTATGACCGCCGTGGCAATACCATCGACTATGACGCGCAGGGGCGCATTCAGGGCTATACGGATTTCAATGGCATCCAGGTCCGGTTCAGCTACGACAGCACGTCCAGCATCCGCATTCTTGACCACCATGGGCAGGTCGCTTTCAAGCTCACCTTGGCCGATGGCCTTGTCACCAGCATCGAAGACCGTGCAGGCAGTACCGTCCGATATACCTGGGCTGGATCGGGCAGCGCCAGGCGCCTGACCGAAGTCCTGGATGCGAGGGGCAACCGCTGGACATACACCTATGACGGCAACGGCCAACTCACCAGCCGCACGGACCCGCTGGGGGGTAAGGTCACGGCCCAATACAGCGCCAGTGCGCCAGCACCCGCTGCCCAGTTCACGCTGGGCAACCTGGGCATCACCCTGGATCCCACGGGAACCAGTGGCACCACGCAGAAACTGCAGACCAACTGGGGAGGCGGGCGTGTCGGCAGTTTCAGTGACCGCCGGGGCACCACAACGGGTTCGGTGCAGTACCTCAGGGAATCACGAAAATTCATTGCCACACTGACGGATCCACGCGGCAATCGTCTGGTCGTTCACTATGACAAGGACGGCTTGGAGTCGAGCCGCAGCCTGAATGACAAACCCATTCGACAAAGAAGCTGGGATGGCAACTACACCGACAGGCTGGTGGACGAGCGCGGCAACACCCGCACCACCTATTGGGACTACAACCGGCGTCCGTTGAGGATTCGCCACTCTGATGGCAGCGAGGAAAGCTACACCTACGATCCCGTGCATGGCGAAACCACCAGCCATACCAATGAACTGGGTACCGTCACCGCCTGGCGGCATGACAGCAAGGGGCGTGCGTTACAGCGCATCGAAGCCCAGGGCACTGCGCTGGAGCGCATCACGGCATGGGAGTACGACGAGCTGGGGCAATTCGTCCGGCAGACCCTGGGCACAGGTGCTCAGGCCAGCGTCACCACCTATACCTACGACAGCAACGGTAACCGCCAAACAGCCACGGATGCCGAAGGCGGAACATGGCGCTACACACACACCGTCACCGGGCAAATCGCCAGCATCACCAACCCCCTGGGCCACACCACACGCCATGAATACGACAGCCATGGCAATCGCATCAAGACCATCTATCCCTCGGGCCTGACATCCTCGGCCCGCTTCGATGCACTAGGCAACGAAACCCAGAGCATGGATGGCGAGGGCCATGCCACCGTCGCTGCCTATGACAGCCAAAGCCGCCTGGTCACCGCCACCAACGCCTTGGGCCACGCCTACCGTTATGAATACAATACCTATGGCGACATCGTTTCGCAGAACACGCCTACCGGTAATCGTCACGAACTGGGCTATGACAGCCTGGGCCGCGTCGCCAGCTACAAGAACCCTGCAGGCGACAGCTCCCAGTACGAATACGGCGCACTGGGCACTCCGCAGGCCAACCTGCTGCAAGCCATCAACTACCCAGGCGGCCTTGCCGAGCTGGGCCAGTATGACCAGCGGGGGCGTCGCACCTCCATCATCCGCAAGGCACGCAACGGCGAAAGCCTGACCCTGCACTACAGCCTTGACAGTGCAGGACAGACAGCCGCCATCACCAGCCCGGGCGGCAAGACAACCATCTATGAGCACGACGCACTGGGCCGCGTCGCTAAGTCCATCGACGCGAACGGCCAGGCCACCCAGATGGCCTACAACCTGCTGCATCAGATCACCCGCGTCACCGATGCCAACGGCAACGTGCATACCCGGCAATACGACCGGTTGGGCCGCCTGACCGAGGAAATGCGCCCGGAAGGTGGCAAAACCACCTATGCATACGATGCCGCGGGCTTTCTGATCAAAAAAACCAACGCGGCAGGAGATGTCAGCAACTACACCTACAACAGCGATGGCCTGTTGACCCTGCTCACCCGCACGAGCCCGCAGGCCGGGCAACCGGGCTTGAGCAGCAGCATCACCTACCGTTATGACAAGGCCGGCCGCCTTGCCGGCTACGAACAAAAGGATGGCAGTGGCAAGCTCATCAGCCAGGCCGACTACAGCCGTGACGCCCTGGGCCGCATCAGCCAGGAGCAACTGATCTACGGTGACGGCGCTAACCGCGTCACCGCCACCCTGGCCCAGGGCTGGGATGCCGATGGCCGCAAAACCAGCCAGGGCTACCCTGACAGCAGTGCCGCCGTCTTCAGCTACGACAAGGGCTATCTCAAGGAGGCCGCCCAACCCGGCAGCACCGACAAGATCACATGGACCGACTACCAGTGGGTGCTGCCCACCAAGGTCCAGTACCCGGGCGCCAGCAGGAGCATTGCCTACGACGGTTTCTACAGAATCCAGGGCATCCAAGTCCAGGGAGCCTCCAACGCCAACCTCCTGACGCTGGGCTACCAATACGACGCTGACAGCAGCGTCACACGCAAGACGCTGCAACTGGGCAGCGATGTCAACGGCAGCGTGGATTACGCTTACGATGCGCTGGACCGCCTGACGCAGGTGCGCCCCAGCGCCGGTCTGGCTGACCTGGGCCTGCCTCAGGAGCAATACGGCTACGACGCCGTTCACAATCGCATCAGCAGCCTGCACCAACCCGGCGAATGGCAATACGGCAGCGGCAATCGGCTGGTGCAGCGAGGCCTGGGCAAGGATCTGGAGCGCTATGACTACACCGCCACAGGTCATATCCAGAGCGCCACGCGCAACGGCAGCGTCACCACCAACGTATATGACGCCAACGATCGAAGGGTTGCCGTGGAGCAGGACGGGCAGCTCATCGCGCGCTATCAGTACGACCCGTTCGGGCGGCGTATAAGCAAGACGGTGGGAGCGCGTACGACGTGGCTTATGTACAGCAAAGAAGGACTGTTGGCAGAGGTAGATGCCCAGGGAAAGACTGTGAAAGCTTATGGTTGGCAGCCTGATACGGACTGGGGTGCGGAGCCCCTGTGGCAAGCGGATCACGTCAACGATCAGACGGGAACTAGCAAGATTTACCACTATCTGCACAGTGACCATTTGAGCACTCCGCAGGTTGCCAGCGACGTGACAGGGCGCTCAACGTGGCAGGCCTTGAGCGAGAGCTTTGGTCAAACCCTTGAACGCAACGGAAACCGAACGCGGATGAATCTGCGGTTTGCTGGACAGTATTTTGATGAAGAGGTGGGGACGCATTACAACTACTACCGTGACTATCAGCCAAAGTTGGGGAGGTATATAGAAAGTGATCCATTTGGATTGAGTGGTGGCTTGAATTTGTTCGTATATGCGGAGCAAAGTCCGCTAGATGTTTATGACAATAATGGATTGGCTCCTAAATATGTAAAGCCTGATAATCCAAACAAGAGAAAACCGCCTGATCATAGAATTCCAAGTGGGGAAAGAGAGCGTAATGTTGGACATGAAAATGCAGAAGAGCATTCTAGACAATCAAAAAAACAGCGAGGCTCTGGTGTGAAGGGGTCGCGCGGAGCGAGAGGCGTCGGAGGGTTGCTTATTTGGGATATTGTTAATGACATATGTAATGAAAATCCAAGTGTTGGTGGTTGTGGTGTTATAAAGCCGCCGCCTCCCATAGATCCTTGTTAAGTAGGGGTTAAATTTGAAAGAAAAATCTTTTGACGAAGTGAATTCCATGCTTCTGAATGGAGAGGAGCGCAAGGTAAGGGGAATGTTGGTTGACCCTGATACTGGAAGAATCAAACGAGAGTATGCCTGGGATAAGAATCATGCTTGGTATTGTGTTGGTGATGCAGATTTTAAAATGGGAAAATACAAAGATGCTATAAAATCTTTTAGAAAAGCATATGGTTATGATTCGGACGATGTTCAATGCTTGCTGGCAATTGGAAACTGCTTTGATGTAATGAAAGAGCCAAAGAAGGCTGAAAATATTTTAAAAAAAGCTCTTGATATTGGTTTGAAGGGAAAAGTCAGGTCCGCCGTTATTTTTAATTTGGGAAATGCGTTGTTTGATCAAGAGAGGTTTGATGAGGCTATTGCTTATTATTTGGATGTAAAAAATAGGCGCGACGAAATTGGAAAAAAAGCTCGTAAAAATATCAAACTTATTCTTGATGACAAGAATGATTGAGTATTTCATACATAGATAAAAAATCTACCATCAAAACTAGGCCGCGTTGCGCAGGATGGCTGCGATGCAAGATGAGCAGATAATAATTTAACCTGTACCGTAGGTGGCCAGCAAAGCGACGGGCCGTTCATTCTGGCAAGCCTTGAGCGAGAGTTTCGGGCACACGCTTGAGCGAAGCGGCAATCGCACATGGATAAACCTGCGGTTTGCAATGCAGTATTTTGATGAAGAGGGGGGCCTCATTACAACCAGCGGCGGGACTATGCTCCAGACTGAGGATGCTTGATGCAGCTGATCCGATCGGGCTTGTGTCTCTGCTGCTTGCGCCTTGTGTCACGTCTGCTTATAGACCCTATGCGTGTGCAGCACTGACGTGTTCATGAAGTTGAAGCATTGGTCAATGCCAAGACGATTACTGCATCTAGAGTGTGAGTAGGAAATTTTGCAAAAGGAGATGTGGGCGCAAGAAATTCCAAAGGATGTATTCCTTGGGTTGAGCGCGATCCCTGATTCAACGGATTGCGAGAATTTGTATTCGGCCATTGAGTCAGGTGAGCTGACAAGAGATTTTTTTGGAAGATTCTGCTCTGCCCATGAATTGCCGGATAACTTGCCAAACGCGGGCATTTTGTCATTGATCCAGAGAGTGGGATGGTTGTGGGCTGAGTTTTGGGTCAGTAATATTGTTCTTTGAATCAGGGGCTGCATTCATGAAGTATTTTCTGCTGCCGAAGAAATGGATGGGTATCGATAAGGAAAATTGGATTGACGCATCTGGTGTTTCTCTGGGTGGATATTTTATGATTATTTTTTTGCAGAGAATCTGGCGAGGTGGCTGGAGTCAGATATTGGGTGGATGACATGGATGGAATTGATCAGCATCCCGCCTGGAGTCACTTCTTGGACGATTCGCGTGTCATGTTCATCCGCACATCAAATTGCATCGACATGGTTTTTGACGATGCTGACGTCATTTTTTTTTGGATGAGAAATTGAATGTCATGACCATGCAGGACTTTGGGGGAGACGGTGTGGTGAGTTCTGGTACTGGTCTGGGAGCGGTGTTTGTGTTGCCAGACAGTTTCCAGAGCTTTTGATTGCTGCGCATCGCTGGCAGCCAGGGTCGGCATGCGGCAAGCACGGCTTGCTGCCCCCAAAGCCGCGCTCCCCACACAGCTACAGTACAAACCCTAGAATCCCACGACGACTGCGCCACGCCGCGTTCGCTGTTGCGTCGGCCCACAAGCCGGCCCCAAGAGAGAGCCAAGTCCTCCGATCCCGAAGTCTTGCAGAACGATCTGCCGCTGCACGCTCATCCGTTGCCGTGGCATCCACCGCGCCGTCCTGCTGTTCGATCCCTGGAAAAAAACCATGACTACGCTTGACCAAGCGCAGCCGGGCATGGCCCCTGCTGTTGCGACCGCACGTCCTCTCAACCGACAGGACTACAAGACCCTGGGCCTGTCGGCCCTGGGCGGCACCCTGGAGTTCTACGACTTCGTCGTTTTCGTTTTCTTCGCCAATGTCATCGGCAAGCTGTTCTTCCCGGCCGAGATGCCGGACTGGCTGCGCCAGCTGCAGACGCTGGGCATTTTTGCGGCGGGCTACCTGGCCCGGCCCATCGGCGGCATTCTGATTGCGCACTTTGGCGACATCCTGGGCCGCAAGAAGATGTTCACGCTGTCCATCTTCCTGATGGCCGTGCCCACGCTGGTGATCGGTCTGCTGCCCACCTATGCCTCCATCGGCATTGCCGCGCCGATTTTGCTGCTGGCCATGCGCGTGCTGCAGGGCGCGGCCATTGGTGGCGAGATGCCGGGCGCCTGGGTCTTCGTGGCCGAGCATGCGCCGGCGCGCCACTATGGCTTTGCCATCGGCTCGCTGACTTCGGGCATCACGGGTGGCATTTTCCTGGGCTCCATCATCGGCGTCTGGCTCAACAGCACCTACAGCGCCGAAGAGATCCATGACTGGGCCTGGCGCATGCCCTTCATCCTGGGCGGCGTGTTCGGCCTGGTGTCGGTCTACCTGCGCAAGTTCCTGCACGAAACACCCGTCTTCCAGGAACTGATGGCACGCAAGCAGGCCGACCGCGAACTGCCGCTCAAGACCATAGTGCGCGACCACCGCCAGGCCTGCGTGCTGGTGGCGCTGATGACCTGGGTGCTGTCCACGGCCATCGTGGTGGTGGTGCTGTTCACGCCGGCCTATCTGCAGAAGGTCTTCCACATCGACGCGGCCCTGGCCATGAAGGCCAATGCCGTGGCCACGGTGACGCTGACGCTGGGCTGCGTGTTCTGGGGCTGGCTGTCCGACAAGATGGGCACGCGTGTGGCCATGGTCACGGGCTGGCTGGGCATGACGGTGACGGCCTATGCGTTCTATCTGAACCTGCCGGGCACGGCGTCCTCGCTGGTGTGGAGCTATGCGCTGGTGGGCTTTTTTGTGGGCAGCATTGCGCTGCTGCCGGTGGTGGGCGTGCGCGCTTTCCCGGCCGAGGTGCGTTTCACGGGCCTGTCCTTTGCCTACAACATGGCCTATGCGGTGTTCGGCGGCATGACGCCCATGCTGGTGTCCGTGTGGCAGCAGGTGGATGTGATGGCGCCGGCCCACTATGTGGCGGCCATGGGCATCCTGGGCGCGGCCATCGGCTTCTGGCCTCTGGCCTGCCGTGGTTGGCAACCCAAGCGCGGCTGAGCTTGGCAGTGGAATGAAGGGCAGCATGGCTGCCCTTTTTGTTGGGCGCCGCATGGATCGCTGACAATCCTTTCATGAGCACCACGCGACAAGAACTCCTGGCCCACTTCGACGGTTTGCTGCAGCCCGAGCGCTTCAAGGACTATGGTCCCAACGGCCTGCAGGTGGAGGGGCGCGGCGAGATCCGCCGCATCGTCAGCGGGGTGACGGCCAGCCGCGCGCTGATCGAGGCGGCCATCGAGGCGCAGGCCGATGCCATCTTCGTGCACCACGGCCTGTTCTGGCGCGGCATGGATGGCCGCATCACGGGCTGGCTCAAGGAGCGCATCCGCCTGCTGCTGGCCCATGACATCAATCTCTTTGCCTACCACCTGCCGCTGGATGCCCATCCTCAGTGGGGCAACAACGCGCAGCTGGGTGTGCAGTTGGGGCTTGAGGGCCAGGCAACGTTTGGCGAGCAGAACCTCGGCTGGATGGCTGCGGCGGAGTTTGCCGACGCGGCGGCGCTGGGCAGGCATGTGGAGCAGGCGCTGGGGCGCACGCCTGTCTGCGTGGGGGGAGAGCGCTTGCCACCCATTCGCCCCATTCGCCGCATTGCCTGGTGCACGGGCGGCGCGCAAGGTTTCTTCGAGGCTGCGATTGCCGCTGGGGCCGATGCCTTCATCACGGGCGAGATTTCCGAGCCGCAGGCGCATCTGGCGCGCGAGACGGGCGTGGCCTTCCTGGCTGCCGGCCACCATGCGACCGAGCGCTATGGTGCGCCGGCCCTGGCGGGGCAGGTGGCATTGGAGCTGGGGCTGGAGCACCGTTTCATCGAGATCGACAATCCGGCCTGATGCTGGCCTGTTAGTGGCCCACTATTGGCCCGCCCAGGGGGCGAGGCCTTTTGCTGCAAGCGCGGTGCGAATGACCGGCTTGCCTGATCCGGATACCGAAAATGCCTGATTCCACACACCCCCAAGCCGCGATTGCCATCACCCAGGGCGACTCTGCAGGCGTAGGGCCCGAGACCATCGCCAAGGCATTCATGGAAGTGCCCGAGGTCATGCGCGGCTGCTTCGTCGTCGGCGAGTTGCAGACGCTGCGCCGGGCAGCCGCCGTGGCGGCGCGTGCGCGCGATGGCGACAACGCCATTCCCCTGCCCGTGGCCGTCATCGAGTCGGCTGAGCAACTGTGGCAGGTGCCGCGCCACTGCATCCCTTTGCTGGAGCTGCCCGGGCTGCCCGGTCCTGCGCCCTGGGGCCAGGTGAGTGCCAGCGCCGGTGACGCGGCTGCGCGCTGCGTGGTCTGGGCCGCGCGAGCTGCCTTGCGCGGCGAGATCGCGGCGCTGGTCACGGCGCCCCTGCACAAGGAGGCGCTGCATGCTGCGGGCGTGGACTTTCCTGGTCATACCGAGCTGCTGCAGTTCGAGGCTGCGCAGCATGCGGGTGTGGGCCTGGACCGCATGCCGGTGCGCATGATGCTGGCCAATGATGAGTTGCGGACGGTGCTGGTCAGCATCCATACCTCGCTGCGCAAGGCGATCGATGCGGTAACGAAGGACAACCTGCTGCAGACCTTGCGCATCACGCATGAGGCCCTGTCGCGCAGCCTGGGCCGCCCGCCGCGGATCGGTGTGGCAGGGCTGAACCCGCATGCGGGCGAGGGCGGCCTGTTCGGCAGCGAGGAGGTCGAGATCATCGCCCCGGCCATCGCCCAGGCGCGTGTTGAGGGCCTGGACGCCCACGGACCTTTTGCGCCCGATACGGTGTTCATGCGCGCCCGCAATGCGCCCGGCCACCCCGGCGAGTTCGACGTGGTGCTGGCCATGTACCACGACCAGGGACTGATTCCCGTGAAGTACCTGGGCGTGGAAAAGGGCGTGAATGTCACATTGGGGCTGCCGCTGGTGCGCACCAGCCCGGACCACGGCACGGCTTTTGATATTGCAGGGCAGGGTCTTGCAGAGGCGAGCAGTCTGATTGAGTCCGTGCGAATGGCGCGCAAATTGGCGGCTTGAATGGCTAGCCCAAGCATCGGGAGTCTGCAGTAATGGAAAACGCCCGTGGCAACCATGCCACGGGCGTTTTGATTTGCGTCAAAACACGAATTTCAGCGCTTGAGGCTGTCGCGAATCTCGCGCAGCAGCACGATGTCTTCAGGTGTGACGGGGGCCGGCGCGGGGGCGGCCGGGGCCTCGCGGCGCAGGCGGTTGATCTGCTTGACCATCATGAAAATGATGAAGGCCAGGATGATGAAATTCACCGCCACCGTGATGAAGTTCCCATAGGCAAATACGGGGACGCCGGCCTTCTTGAGGGCATCGAGCGTCATCGCTGTTCCGGGGGGCACGCTGCCCAGCACAACGAACAGATTGGAGAAGTCCAGCTTGCCGAAAACCAGGCCAACGACCGGCATGATCAGGTCGTTTACCACGGAATCGACGATTTTGCCAAACGCTCCGCCGATGATGACGCCCACGGCGAGATCTACCACGTTTCCCTTAACTGCGAACTCACGAAATTCCTGCATCATGCCCATGGCTGGCTCCATCTGGAAAGAGTTTGAGATAGCGCAGTATTGCGCGGCTTTGGAGCCTGTCAATGTCGGAGTCGGTATGGAATAACCATACTCGCCCCGCTACAATTTATTGTTGACCCCAACTCAAGCGACGTAGTTCGAGGAACCCCATGAGTGACACTCCAATCGACTCCAGCAAGCGGACGTGGATCATCACGTCGGCGTGTGCTGGCGCGGTGGGCGGCGTGGCGACAGCCGTCCCGTTCGTGAGCACCTTCCAGCCATCCGAGAAGGCCAAGGCCGCCGGGGCTGCAGTGGAGGTCGATATCTCCGCACTCAAGGACGGCGAGAAGCTCACGGTCGAGTGGCGCGGCAAGCCAGTCTGGATCATCAAGCGCACGCCGGAACAGATCAAGGAACTGCCCGAGCTGGACAGCCAGCTGGCCGATCCCCAGTCCAAGCGCCACCCTGAAGAGTTCACGCCGCCCTACGCGATGAATGAAGCCCGCTCGATCAAGCCCGAAGTGCTGGTCGTCGTCGGCATCTGCACGCACCTGGGCTGCTCGCCTTCCGACAAGTTCCAGCCCGGCGCGCAGCCTTCGCTGCCCAATGACTGGAAGGGCGGCTTCCTGTGCCCCTGCCATGGTTCGACCTTTGACATGGCTGGCCGTGTCTTCAAGAACAAGCCGGCCCCCGACAACCTGCAGGTGCCACCGCACATGTACCTGTCGGAGACCAAGCTCCTCATCGGTGAAGACAAGGCTTGAGGGAGACAAGAACAATGGCCCACGAATTCAAGGACATCGATCCGAACGCGCCTGCGGGCGCCAAGCTCACGAACTGGTTCGAGAACCGTTTTCCAACGGCTTTCGACGCCTACCGTGTGCACATGTCGGAGTACTACGCTCCGAAGAACTTCAACTTCTGGTACATCTTCGGCTCGCTGGCACTGCTGGTGCTGGTGATCCAGATCGTCACCGGCATCTTCCTGGTGATGCATTACAAGCCGGACGCCGAGAAGGCGTTCGCCTCGGTCGAGTACATCATGCGCGATGTGCCCTGGGGCTGGCTGATCCGCTACATGCACTCCACGGGCGCGTCCGCCTTCTTCGTCGTCGTCTATCTGCACATGTTCCGCGGCCTTCTGTACGGTTCGTACCGCAAGCCGCGCGAACTGGTCTGGATCTTCGGCTGCGCCATCTTCCTGGTGCTGATGGCCGAGGCCTTCATGGGCTACCTGCTGCCCTGGGGCCAGATGTCGTACTGGGGCGCCCAGGTGATCGTGAACCTGTTCTCGGCGATCCCCTTCATCGGCCCGGACCTGGCGCTGCTGATCCGTGGTGACTATGTGGTGGGCGATGCCACGCTCAACCGCTTCTTCAGCTTCCACGTGATCGCCGTGCCCCTGGTGCTGCTGGGCTTGGTCGTGGCCCACTTGCTGGCGCTGCACGACGTGGGCTCCAACAATCCGGACGGCATCGAGATCAAGGGCCCCAACGCGCCCAAGGACGCCAAGGGCCATCCGCTGGACGGCATCCCCTTCCATCCCTACTACACGGTGCACGACATCTTCGGCGTGACGGTGTTCCTGTTCCTGTTCTCGGCCGTGGTGTTCTTCGCTCCCGAGTTCGGTGGCTACTTCCTGGAGTACAACAACTTCATCCCGGCCGACCCGCTGAAGACGCCTTCGCACATTGCGCCGGTCTGGTACTTCACGCCGTTCTACTCGATGCTGCGTGCCATCACCAGCGAGATGATGTATGTGCTGATCGCCTGCGTGTTGCTGGGTGCGGGCTTTGGCGTGCTCAAGTCGCGCCTGCCGGCCGCCGTCAAGGGCGTGGTCGCCATCGTGGCCCTGGGCGTCATCGCCATGATGCTGTCCATCGACGCCAAGTTCTGGGGCGTGCTGGTGATGGGTGGCGCCGTGATCATCCTGTTCGCGCTGCCCTGGCTCGATTGCAGCCCGGTCAAGTCCATCCGCTACCGTCCGAGCTGGCACAAGTACCTCTATGGCATCTTCGTGATTAACTTCGTGATCCTGGCCTATCTCGGTGTGCAGCCGCCTTCGCCCATCGGTGAGCGCGTGTCCCAGGTCGGAACGCTGTTCTACTTCGGCTTCTTCCTGCTGATGCCCTGGTGGAGCCGCCTGGGCAAGACCAAACCCGTTCCCGATCGTGTGACGTTCAAGCCGCACTGAAGCTGGAGAGAACAACAATGAAGAAACTGATTCTCACGTTGATCGCGGCCCTGGGCATCATGACCGGTGCACAGGCTTCCGAAGGCGGCATCGCCTGGGACAAGGCCCCGGGCAAGACCAATGACACGGCATCGCTGCAAAACGGCGCCAAGCTGTTCGTCAACTACTGCCTGAGCTGCCACTCGGCCGCATTCATGCGCTTCAACCGGCTGCAGGACATCGGGCTGACCGAGCAGGAAATCAAGGACAACCTGCTGTTCACCACCGACAAGGTGGGCGAGACCATGAAGGCGGCCATCAACCCGAAGGAAGCCAAGGAGTGGTTCGGAGCCAATCCGCCGGATCTGACGGTGATCGCGCGCTCGCGCGCAGGCCACAACGGCACGGGCGCCGACTACCTCTACACCTTCCTGCGCACCTTCTACCGCGATGACACCAAGGCCACGGGCTGGAACAACCTGGCCTTCCCCAGCGTGGGCATGCCCCATGCACTGTGGCAACTGCAGGGCGAGCGCCGTGCCATCTTCGAAGAAGCCGAAGAGCACGGCGTGAAGACCCAGGTTTTCAAGGGGTGGGAGCAGGTCTCTCCCGGCTCCATGAGCCCAGTGCAGTACGATCAGGCAGTTGGCGATCTGGTGAACTACCTGCAATGGATGGGTGAGCCGGCACAGAACAGCCGCATCCGCATTGGCGTGGGCGTGCTGCTTTTCCTGGCGGTCTTCATCTTCATTGCATGGCGCCTCAACGCCGCGTTCTGGAAAGACGTCAAATAAAACCGTGACTGCAGAAGGTCGTGCAAGCGATTGCGCGGCTGAACTGTGTGCAGAGTGGGCGCCGCGAGCGACCCACTCTTTTTGATTTTTAGGAGCCTCCACCATGATGGTGCTTTATTCGGGAACGACCTGCCCCTTTTCACACCGTTGCCGTTTCGTCCTGTTCGAAAAAGGCATGGACTTCGAGATCCGCGATGTGGACCTGTTCAGCAAGCCTGAAGACATCAGCGTGATGAACCCGTACGGCCAGGTGCCCATCCTGGTCGAGCGCGACCTGATCCTGTACGAATCGAACATCATCAACGAGTACATCGACGAGCGCTTCCCGCATCCCCAGCTGATGCCCGGCGACCCGGTGGACCGCGCCCGCGTGCGCCTGTTCCTGCTGAACTTCGAGAAGGAACTGTTCGTGCACGTGAGCACGCTCGAGGAGCGCAACGTCAAGGGCAACGAAAAGGCCATCGAAAAGGCGCGCGCCCACATCCGCGACCGCCTGACGCAACTGGCTCCCGTGTTCCTCAAGAACAAGTACATGCTGGGCGAGAACTTCTCCATGCTGGACGTGGCCATTGCCCCGCTGCTGTGGCGCCTGGACTACTACGGCATCGAGGTGTCCAAGAACGCCGCCCCGCTGCTCAAGTACGCCGAGCGCATCTTCTCGCGCCCTGCCTACATCGAAGCGCTGACGCCTTCCGAGAAGGTGATGCGCAAGTAATTCGCATCGGTTGACGACTGATTGCGCGGGCAGGGAAGGCGGTCAACCGGTCGCCATATCCTGCCCGTTTTCGTATTACGACCACTCTTTTCCTGGGATCGTCATGACTGCCCCCGAAGCAACTTCCACCCGCCCCTACCTGATCCGGGCCCTGTACGAGTGGTGCACCGACAACGGCTTCACACCCCACATCGCAGTGCGCGTGGACCGCAACGTGCAGGTGCCGCGCGAGTTTGTGCGCGACGGCGAGATCGTGCTCAACGTCAGCTACGACGCCACCAGCGGCCTGCAGATGGGCAATGACTTCATCAGCTTCACGGCCCGCTTTGGCGGCAAGCCACGCGAAATCATGGTGCCTGTCGAGCAGGTGATGGCCATCTACGCACGGGAGACCGGCCAAGGCATGGCTTTCCCGGCGCCGGAGTCGGATGCCGACGCCGACAACGAAGTTTCGGTCGAGCAGGAATCCGATGAGCCTGTGTCGCAGGACGCAGTTGCCGAAGTGCCGGCCGAGCCAGCTGCCGACGAACGCGTGGTGCAGCTGGTGAGTATCCAGAACGAGGGTGATGATGAAGAGCCCCCGCGCACGCCGCCGCCCTCAGGCACGCGGCCCTCGCTGAAGCTGGTGAAGTAGGTTTTTCGTATCCCGGGCCTGCGATCACGCGCGCAAGCGTGTTCGCAGACGCCGGGAACGGCTGAAGCGGTCTTTTTCTGCGCTAGAATTCGTGCTTCGCCGGTTTAGCTCAGTTGGTAGAGCACCCGCCTTGTAAGCGGTAGGTCGTCAGTTCGAATCCGACAACCGGCACCAAAAGGTCTCCTTCGGAGGCCTTTTTTCATTGCTTTCTTCATTTTTGGCCGCGTTTGTTTCAGCGGCCGATCAGGCCTGCACTTTGAGCCGGATCTCGGTCACATCCCATCCCTTGGTGCGCAGGTGGGCGGCCATGGCGGGAAGCAACTGGCGGATCTTGGCGGCTGCCGCATTGTTTCGCACCAGCAGGCACCAGGTGCTGCCCTCGATGGGGCCCGCCTGCAGGCTGGCGCGCAGCAGCGGCGGTACCAGGGGCAGGATGGCCGTCAGGCGATTGCTGGAGTCCCGGGTGAGCTGTGCGAGCCGCGCCAGCGTGGGCGAGTTCTCGACGGCGTGCAGGGCGGTGACGGCGTGGTGGCGGCGTGTGAAGGTCATGGGCTTGAAGGGCTGGACTGGCAGCGTTGGCATGCGCCGGCCCGGAGGGTCGTTATAGCAGCATCTGCGGGGTGGCGCGGGTCCGGGGATTCGGGTTCGGGGCTGTGCGGCTGCATGCGTCGGCCTGCCTGAAAGAGGGTTGGACAGAGGCAGTTAGAATCAATTGTTCGGTTCTCGCTTCGGCCCGGCCGCATGTGTTCTTCAGAAGAGCACTTGCAGGCAGGTGGAGCGGCCCCATCTGAAATCCAACAATCTAGGGATTCCAGGCACACCGCAGTCCGCTTCAGCGGGCGGCGGTGTGTCTTTTTCGCATGGCCACCAACTTCCTCACCAAACTATTCGGCAGCCGAAACGATCGGCTTCTCAAGCAATACCGCAAGACGGTTGTTCGCATCAATGCGATGGAGCCCGACTACGAGAAGCTCAGCGACGAGGCTCTGCGTGCAAAGACGCAGGAGTTCAAGGAACGTGTGGCCAAGGGCGAGTCGCTGGACGACCTGCTGCCCGAAGCCTTCGCCGTGGTGCGCGAGGGCTCCAAGCGCGTCATGAAGATGCGCCACTTCGACGTTCAGCTGCTGGGCGGCATGGCGCTGCACTACGGCAAGATCGCCGAAATGCGCACCGGCGAAGGCAAGACGCTGACCGCCACGCTGCCGGTCTACCTGAACGCACTGTCGGGCAATGGCGTGCACGTGGTGACCGTGAACGACTATCTGGCCAATCGCGATGCGACCTGGATGGCCAAGCTGTACAACTTCCTCGGACTGTCGGTGGGCATCAACCTGCCCAACATGCCGCGCGAGGAAAAGCAGGCTGCCTACAACAGCGACATCACCTACGGCACGAACAACGAATACGGCTTCGACTACCTGCGCGACAACATGGTCTACGAGTCGGGCGACCGCGTTCAGCGCGTGCTCAACTACGCCATCGTCGACGAGGTGGACTCCATCCTGATCGATGAGGCCCGCACGCCGCTGATCATCAGCGGCCAGGCCGAAGACCACACGGCCATGTACGTGGCCATGAACAAGATCGTTCCCAACCTGGTGCGCCAGGAAGGCGAGGCCGACCCGCGCACCGGCGAAGGCGTGACCAAGCCTGGCGACTTCACCGTGGACGAGAAGAGCCACCAGGTGTTCCTGACCGACCAGGGCTACGAGGCCGCAGAGCGCCTGCTGGGCCACGCCGGCATGATTGCCGAGGGTGCCTCGCTGTACGACCCGGCCAACATCACCCTGGTCCACCATCTCTACGCGGCGCTGCGTGCCAACAACCTCTACCACCGTGACCAGCACTATGTGGTGCAGAACGGTGAGATCGTCATCGTTGACGAGTTCACGGGCCGCCTGATGGCAGGCCGGCGCTGGAGCGACGGCCTGCACCAGGCGGTCGAGGCCAAGGAAGGCGTGACCATCCAGGCCGAGAACCAGACCATGGCCTCGATCACCTTCCAGAACTACTTCCGTCTCTACGGCAAGCTGGCTGGCATGACGGGCACGGCCGATACCGAGGCCTACGAATTCCAGGAAATCTATGGTCTCGAGACCATGGTGATTCCGCCCAACCGTCCCAGCAAGCGCGACGACCAGCTCGACCGTGTCTACAAGACCACGCGCGAGAAGTACGAGGCGGCGATCCGCGATATCCGTGAATGCCATGAGCGCGGCCAGCCCGTGCTGGTGGGCACGACTTCGATTGAGAACTCCGAAATCATCGACGAGCTGCTCAACAAGGAAAACCTGCCCCACCAGGTGCTCAACGCCAA
Organism: Delftia sp. RIT313; assembly: GCF_000632165.1. Classification (NCBI taxonomy): domain Bacteria; kingdom Pseudomonadati; phylum Pseudomonadota; class Betaproteobacteria; order Burkholderiales; family Comamonadaceae; genus Delftia; species Delftia sp. RIT313. Next base: position 280,206 of record NZ_JFYT01000046.1, read on the forward strand.
GCAGCACGAGCGCGAGGCCGACATCGTGGCCCAGGCCGGTCGTCCCGGCATGATCACCATCGCCACCAACATGGCCGGCCGCGGTACCGACATCGTGCTGGGCGGCAACATCGAAAAGCAGGTGGCTGCTGTCGAGGCCGATGAATCCCTGTCCGAAGCCGAACGCCAGCAGCGCATCGAACAAATGCGCGCCGACTGGAAGATCGAGCACGACAAGGTCTCGGCCCTGGGTGGCCTGCGCATCATCGCCACCGAGCGCCATGAATCGCGCCGTATCGACAACCAGCTGCGTGGCCGTTCGGGCCGCCAGGGCGATCCCGGCTCCTCGCGCTTTTACCTGAGCCTGGACGATGCGCTGATGCGCATCTTCGCGGGCGACCGTGTGCGCGCCATCATGGACCGCCTGAAGATGCCCGATGGCGAAGCCATCGAAGCCGGCATCGTGACCCGCTCCATCGAAGGCGCTCAGCGCAAGGTCGAGGCCCGCAACTTCGACATCCGCAAGCAGCTGCTCGAATACGACGACGTGTCCAACGACCAGCGCAAGGTGATCTACCAGCAGCGCAACGAGATCCTCGACGCCTCGGACCTGTACGAGATGATCACGGTGATGCGCGACGACGTGGTGTCCGATCTGGTGCGCCAGTACGTTCCTGCCGAGTCCATGGAAGAGCAGTGGGACCTGGCCGGTCTGGAAAAGGCGCTGGAAAGCGAATGGCGCATCCAGCTGCCGCTGCAGTCGCAGGTGCAGTCCGCGCACGCCATCACCGACGAGGAAATCCTCGAAAAGGTGCTGCAGGCCGCCCGCGAAGTGTTCGATGCCAAGGTCGAGCTGATCGGCCGCGAGAACTTCACGCAATTCCAGCGCGCCGTTCTGCTGCAAAGCTTCGACACCAACTGGCGTGACCACCTGTCTGCACTCGACTATCTGCGCCAGGGCATCCACCTGCGCGGCTATGCGCAAAAGCAGCCCAAGCAGGAATACAAGCGCGAGGCCTTCGAGCTGTTCCGCCAGCTCATCGACCAGGTCAAGACCGAAGTCACGCGCGTGCTGATGACCGTGCAGGTGCAGTCGCGCGAACAGGTGGAGCAGGCCACCGAGGCCCTGGAGCAGCGCAGCGCCCACAGCCTGGAGCACATGACCTATGGCGCTCCGTCGGATGGCGATATCGGTGGCTCCGTCGAAGACGAGCCGCTGGAGCTGCCCGAAGGCGCTCGCGTGGGCCGCAATGATCCCTGCCCCTGCGGCAGCGGCAAGAAGTACAAGCAGTGCCACGGCAAGCTGTCGTGATGCGGCGGGCGTCGTAAGACACCGCAAGACACGGAAAACGGCACGGATGCACTCCGTGCCGTTTTCTTTTTTAAGGTCGATGAAATACGTGCCGCTCCGGTTTGTTCCGATAATGGAGCGCGTTTTTCTTTCACTGTAGGAAGCCCCTCAATGCCTGTGAATCTCTCCGCTCCCGTGCACGCCGACCTGTTGGCGATCGACGGCGTTCGCATCGGCGTCACCGAAGCCGGTGTGCGCAAGGCCAACCGCAAGGACCTGTCCGTGTTCCTGCTCGACGAGGGCGCTTCGGTGGCTGGCGTGTTCACACAGAACCGTTTCTGCGCAGCGCCTGTGCAGGTCAGCCGCGAGCATCTGGTTCAGACAGCGGGCGCCATCCGTGCCATGGTCATCAACACAGGCAATGCCAATGCAGGCACTGGCGCCGACGGCCTGGCACGTGCGCGCCGTACCTGCGCAGATCTGGCAGCGCTGCTGCAGCTCAAGCCAGAGCAGATCCTGCCGTTCTCCACTGGCGTGATCATGGAAGAGCTGCCTGTGGACCGCATTGCAGCCGGCCTGCCGGCCGCCATTGCCGCAGCCAAGGCCGACAACTGGGGCACGGCTGCCGAGGGCATCATGACCACCGACACCCTGCCCAAGGCCTTCAGCCGGGCCGTGGACATTGGCGGCAAGCGTGTGAGCATCACCGGCATCAGCAAGGGCGCGGGCATGATCCGCCCCAACATGGCGACCATGCTGGGCTTTCTGGCCACCGATGCGGCCATCGCTCCCGAGCTGCTGCAGCCCCTGGTCAAGGAACTGGCCGACGGCTCGTTCAACCGTGTGACCATCGACGGCGACACGTCGACCAACGATTCCTTTGTGCTGGTGGCCACGCACAAGGCCGGCAATGCGCCGATCACTTCGCTGACCAGCGCCGAAGGCCAGGCTCTGAAGACTGCATTGCTGGATGTGTCGCGTTTGCTGGCCCAGGCCATCGTGCGCGATGGCGAAGGTGCCACCAAGTTCATCACCGTCAAGGTGGAAGGTGGCAAGACCGAGGCCGAGTGCCGCCTGGTGGCCTACTCCATCGCGCATTCGCCCCTGGTCAAGACGGCGTTCTTTGCCAGCGACCCTAACCTGGGCCGCATCCTCGCGGCGGTTGGCTATGCTAGCATCGACGATCTGGACCAGACCAAGATCGACCTGTACCTGAACGATGTGCATGTCGCAGTCAATGGCGGCCGCAACCCTGCCTATCAGGAGGAAGACGGCCAGCGCGTGATGAAGCAGCAGGAGATCATCGTGCGCGTGCTACTGGGCCGAGGGGAGGCCGAGCAGACCGTGTGGACCTGCGATCTGAGCCACGACTACGTGAGCATCAACGCCGACTACCGCTCCTGACTCTCCACCCACCGTGCCGCCGGCAGCCGCAGGCTTTGTGCCTGGCTGCTGCCAGCTTTCAATGGCGGCCGGCGCGCAAAAGCTCTGGCGTTGGCATGAGATCCATCTCGATTCCCGGGCATATCCAGCGTCGGTGGCCGTGAGATCCGTATTCGAGAGACATCCATGACATTGCCCACAGAAGCCGTCGCCGCCCCCTTGCTGCAACTCGTGCAGCGCGCCGAGCAGCTGATGCAGCGCATCGAGGCCATCCTGCCCCAGCCGCTGCAATCCCCCGCAGACTGGAATACCGCCATCGCCTGGCGCTATCGCAAGCGCGCCAACGGCTGCGGCCTGCTGGAGCCCGTGCGCCACGTCGGCGCCATGCAACTGTCCGACCTGCAGAACATCGATGTGCAAAAGGACAAGATTGCGCGCAACACCGAGCAGTTCGTGACCGGCCGCACGGCCAACAACGTGCTGCTCACCGGCGCGCGCGGCACGGGAAAATCCTCGCTGATCCGTGCCTGCCTGCATGCCTTTGCTGCGCAGGGGCTGCGCCTGATTGAGGTGGACAAGGCCGATCTGACCGACCTGCCCGACATCGTCGATGTGGTGGCCGGCCGGCCCGAGAAGTTCATCATCTATTGCGATGATCTGAGCTTTGAGGAAGGCGAGCCTGGCTACAAGGCCCTGAAGTCCATTCTGGATGGATCGGTCAGCGCTGCCAGCCCGAACGTGCTGCTCTATGCGACCAGCAATCGCCGCCATCTGCTGCCGGAGTACCAGTCCGAGAATCTGACCTACCAGCGCGGCGAGGATGGGGAGCTGCATCCCGGCGAGGTGATTGAGGAAAAGATCTCCCTGTCCGAGCGCTTCGGCCTGTGGGTGAGCTTCTATCCCTTCAGCCAAGACGAGTACCTGCGCGTGGTGGCGCAATGGCTGGAGGCCCTGGGACTGGACCAGGCCACGATCGAGGCCGCGCGTCCTGAGGCCCTGGTCTGGGCGCTGGAGCGTGGCTCACGCAGCGGCCGTGTGGCCCATCAGTTCGCCCGTGACTATGCGGGCCGCGCCGAGCGCCCGAACCAGCGCCAGACCGGCATCGCCGATGTCCATGGGCTGGCCGAAGAGGCCGAGCTCTGACAAGCCTGCTGCCCGGCCTTGGGGCCGGGCGGTTTTTTGCGAAAGATCAAGTGACTGAAAAAGAAATCTCCCTGAACACCGGCGCCGATGCTGCCCAGTCTCAACCGCCGTCTCAAGCGCCGGCCCAGCGCAAGCACACCGAAGTCGCCGTTGGCGTGCTCCTGCGCGAGTCCGATGGCGCGCTGCTGATCACCAGCCGGCCGCCTGGCAAGCCCTATGCCGGCTATTGGGAGTTCCCTGGTGGGAAGATCGAATCCGGCGAGACCGTGGAGCAGGCATTGCGTCGCGAGCTTCAGGAAGAGCTGGGCGTCGAGATCGCAGCAGCCCCCGTCTGGAAGGTGACCGAGCATGACTATCCGCATGCCCTGGTGCGCCTGCACTGGTGCAAGATCACGCGTTGGAGCGGGGAGTTCGAGATGCGAGAAGGCCAGCAGATGGCCTGGCAGCAACTTCCGCTGCAGGTGCAGCCGGTGCTGCCTGGCGCCTATCCGGTGCTGCAATGGCTCAGCGAGGAACGCGGGCTGCCTTTTGATGTCGGCTTCTACGAGGCAGGCCAACCGAAAGTCTGAACAGGCCTGATCAGGGTTCAGTGCGAGGATCGCCGAAGGGCGAATCCTCGGGAGGCATGGGCGCAGGCACGCGGAATTCCTCGTTGGCCCAGGCGCCTAGGTCGATCTGGTAGCAGCGCTCGCTGCAAAAGGGCCGAAAGCGGTTGGCCGGCGCGAACAGGCTGGGGCCGCTGCAGGTCGGGCAGCGCACCGTGGGCCCTGCGGATGCGGATGATGCATCGACAGAGGGCGTGGCTTTCGTGGACATGCCGGCAGTCTTTTCCATCAGCTGCAAAGCGTGACCTCGAACGAGGCATCTTCGCTGCAAGGCTGGGGTTTGGCGCCGCTCTCGGGGCGAAGCAGGCGCACTGAAACCAGCAGGCGGTTGCCGCTGATTTCCGGGACAAGATTCAACGCAGGGTCTATGCGAAGGCGCAGCAGCTGAAAGCTGCGACCGGGCGGCATGGCCTGCTGGAACACGCCCTTTTCTGCGGCCACCCATTGCGGCACGCCGGTTTCGCGCAGCATCTTGAGCAGCAGCTGCAGCGACTGACCCAGCGGGGTCAGTGTGCTGGCCCAGTCCTCCAGATCACGCAGTCGCACCTGGGGGTCATGGAACTGCCAGGCGTGATAGGCCGGCAAATCGAAACCGCAGGTGCCGCCAGGGATGCCGATGCGGCTGCGCACAGCCATCAGCCATTCGTTGTCGGTCAGGGACTGGCCGGCCTTTCCGTTCTGGGCATTGAGCTGGGCAAAGCACTGCTCCACATGGCGGGAGACTTGGTCGAGCATGTGCTCGGCGATATCGGGGTTGCCGCGCAGGCTGTCGAGCAGGCTCTTGTGGCGTTCGAGGTCCTTGAGCACGTCCGTCTTCAGGTCGGTGCGTGCTGCCACGTCCATGATCTCGAAGATGGTGACCAGCGCGAAATGGTGATCGATGGAATGAGCGCGCGACAGCAGCTCGCCCAGGCGGCGATACAGCTGCTCCAGCCTGAGGTAGGTCCTCAGGCGCTCATTGAAAGGATATTCGTACAGGATCACGCTTGCTGGGCTCCTCGGGGTGCTCAGGAATCAGCTGTCTACGTCGTGCACATGCTGAATTACACGCACAGGCCAAGCCATGGCGTGCATCATAGCCCGAACCATGCCGAGATTCGATCGGTGCATGCGTGCAAAGCCTCTATCGTCATGGCTTCGTCGTTGTAGATCACCCAGTCGGCTGCCGCCAGCCGTGTCGCACGGGTGGCTTGGGCGGCGATGATGGCTTGCACGGCATCGCGGGGCAATCCGTTGCGGGCCATGACGCGTGCGATCTGTGTTTCCGTCCGGCAGTCCACGACCAGCACGGCATCGAGCAGGGCTGGCCAGCGGCCGGACTCCACAAGCAGCGGGATGTCATGCACGATGAGCGCGCATCCGGCATCGGTGGCCTGCTGGACTTCAAGGGCCGTTTGCCGAGCCACCAGGGGGTGGATGATGGCTTCCAGCTGCTGGCGTGCGGCAGGCTGCTGGAAGACCAGTTCGCGCATGCGCGCACGGTCCAGAGCACCGTTCGCATCGATCAGTTCAGGTCCGAAGCTGCGCGCAATCTCGGGCAATGCGGCGCCTGCCGGGGCGGTGAGGCTGCGCGAGATCTGGTCTGCATCGATGATGCTTGCTCCGCGCAAGGCAAGCTGTGCGGCCACGGTGCTCTTGCCGCTGCCGATGCCGCCGGTCAGGCCCAGCCGGAAAGGGCGCGGGTGCGGACGTGGTGGCGGAGCGTTGCTGGATTCCATGCCGCAGTGTCGGATCAAAGACCGATGGCCGCCAACAGGGATTGCAGCATCTGCTGGGGTCCGAACACCATGGCGGCAAAGCCGGCTCCCGCAAGAAAGGGGCCGAAGGGAACATAGCCACCTTCGCGCAGGCGGCTGTTGATCTTCAGCGCAATGCCCACGATGGCGCCAATCACGGACGAGATCAGGATGATGGGCACAAGAGCCTGCCAGCCGAACCAGGCCCCCAGCGCGGCAAACAGCTTGAAGTCGCCGTAGCCCATGCCTTCCTTGCCGGTGACCAGCTTGAAGGCCCAGTAGACCAGCCACAGCGAAAGATAGCCCGCTGCGGCACCCCAGACCGCGTCGGCCAGAGGCACGGCGGTCCAGTGCAGTGCCGATGAAAGCAGCCCGGCCCACAGCAAGGGCAGGGTGATGTCATCGGGGAGCAGTGTGGTATCCCAGTCGATCAACGCCAGACTCAGCAAGGCGGCGCTGAACAGGCACCAGATGGCGCCCGTGGGCGTGATGCCCCATTGCATCGTGCAGTAGGCGAATAGCGCAGCGCAGGCCAGTTCCACCAGCGGGTAGCGGATGCTGATCGATGCCTTGCATTCCGAGCACCGGCCCCGCAGCGCCAGATAGCTGAGCACGGGAATGTTCTCGTACCAGTGGATGGCATGGCCGCAATGCGGGCAGCGCGAGCGGGGGCGGCTCAGGCTCAGGGGGGCCTCGGCAAGGTCAGGCGCAGCAGCAGAGGGAGGTGCGGCGCCGGATTGCTCCTGTGCCCATTGGGCGCATTCCGCATTCCATTGCTGCTCCATCATGCGTGGCAGCCTGTGCACCACCACGTTGAGAAAGCTGCCGACCAACAGGCCCAGCAGGCCGCCCAATGCAGCCTGCATCCAGAGTTCCAAAACCATCAGACCACCTGACCCAGCTTGAAGATGGGCAGATACATCGAAACCACGATGCCGCCGATGAGGGTGCCCAGGAAAACAATGATGATGGGCTCCATCAGGCTGGACAGGCCGGCCACCATGTCATCGACCTCTTCCTCGTAGAAATCGGCTGCCTTGCCAAGCATGTGGTCGATGGAGCCGGATTCCTCGCCGATGGCGCACATCTGCAGCACCATGGAGGGAAAGACGTTGGCATTGGTCATGGCCACCGTGAGGCTGGTGCCGGTGGAGACTTCCTGCTGGATCTTCTCGGTGGCATTGGCGTAGACGGCATTCCCGGAGGCGCCGCCGACGGAATCCAGTGCTTCGACCAGCGGAACGCCTGCAGCAAACATGGTCGACAGCGTGCGCGTCCAGCGTGCGACGCAGGACTTTTCGATCAGCACGCCAAAGACCGGCATCTTCAACATTGCACGATCCATGAACTGCTGCATGCGCTCATTGCGCTTCCAGGCCTGCATGAAGAAGTAGAAGCCGCCTCCGATCACGCCGAAGATCACCCACCACCATTGGACAAAGATGTCGCTGATACCCATCACGAACAGCGTCGGTGCCGGCAGATCCGCGCCGAAGGAGCTGAACACTTCCTTGAAGGCGGGAATCACGAAGATCATGATGATGGTCACGACGATGAAGGCCACCACGATGACCGAGATCGGGTACATCAGCGCCGATTTGATCTTGGACTTGATGGCCTCGGTCTTCTCCATGTACGTGGCCAGGCGGTCCAGCAGGGCTTCCAGGATACCGGCCGCTTCCCCGGCCTCCACCAGATTGCAGTAGAGGCTATCGAAGTACATGGGGTGCTTGCGATAGGCCGCATTCAGCGAGGTGCCCGTCTCCACGTCGGAGCGGATATCGGCCAGCAGGCGCGTGACACTGGGGTTGGTGTTGCCGCGCCCGACGATGTCGAAGGCCTGCAGCAGCGGGACACCAGCCTTCATCATCGTGGCCATCTGGCGCGTAAACAGCGCGATGTCCTTGGGTTTGATTCTTTTGCCACCGCGCGTACGGCGCTTCTTGATCTTGCTGGGGAGCACGCCCTGGCGGCGCAGCATGGCCTGGACCTGGTTGATGCCTCCGGCCCGGGTTTCGCCTCGAATGATCTTGCCGTTGCGATCCTTGCCTTCCCACTCGAAGACAAATTCCTTGATTCCCTTGGACGCGGCTGTGGCCATCGTGCTCCCTCTTTTGTTGTCTGCGCTGTCCGCGCTATTTACTCATTGGTGACTGCCAGCACTTCTTCGAGCGAGGTCAGTCCTAGTCTGGCCTTGTGCAGTCCGGATCCGCGCAGAGACCGCACGCCTTCACGCTTGGCTTGTGCCGCGATCTCCAGCGCGCTGCCGTCCTGCAGGATGATGCGCTGGATTTCTTCGCTGATCGGCATCACCTGGTAGATGCCGACGCGTCCCTTGTAGCCGTTGTTGCATGCCTGGCAGCCCACGGGCTTGTAGGTGACCCAGCTGCCATCAATGTCCGCCTCGTCATAGCCCGCCTCCAGCAGCGCCTCCCGCGGGATATCCGCAGGCTCCTTGCACTGGGGGCACAGGCGCCTGGCCAGCCGCTGGGCGGTGATCAGGATCACGCTCGATGCGATGTTGAAGGGTGCAATGCCCATGTTGCGCATGCGCGTCAACGTGGTCGGTGCGTCGTTGGTGTGCAGCGTGGACAGCACCAAATGACCAGTCTGCGCGGCCTTGATCGAGATATCGGCGGTTTCCAGGTCACGGATTTCACCGACCATGATGATGTCGGGATCCTGGCGCAGAAAGGCCTTGAGCGCCGTCGCAAAGGTAAGGCCCGCCTTTTCGTTCACATTGACCTGGTTGACACCGGGCAGGTTGATTTCCGAGGGGTCTTCTGCCGTCGCGATGTTCACCCCGGCCTTGTTCAGCATGTTCAGGCAGGTGTACAGCGACACCGTCTTGCCAGAGCCGGTGGGGCCTGTCACCAGAATCATTCCGTAGGGGCGCCCGATGGCTTCGATCAGGCGAGCCTTTTCCTCGGGTTCGTAGCCCAGGGCATCAATGCCCATCTTGGCCGAGCTCGGGTCAAGGATACGGATCACGATCTTCTCGCCGAAGAGCGTGGGCAGGGTGCTCACGCGAAAATCGATGACGCGGTCCGGACCCACCTTGAGCTTCATGCGCCCGTCTTGCGGAACCCGCTTTTCCGAGATGTCCATGCGCGAGATCACCTTGATGCGCGAGGCCAGCTTCTCCTTGATCGCAATGGGGGGCGATGCAATCTCGCGCAACTCACCGTCAATCCGGAAGCGCACGCGATACTGATGTTCGTAGGGCTCGAAATGCAGGTCCGACGCGCGCATGTTGAAGGCGTCGAGCAGCATTTTGTGCAGGAACTTGACGATGGGCGCGTCCTCGACGTCCGCTGCCGCCGTGTTGTCCTTCTCCTCGGCAACCTCGTCGGGCTTGAGGTCGCCGAACTCGAAATCGCCGCCCCCGCTGTAGCTCTCCATGGTTTCGCTGGCGCTTTTGCTCTGCTGAGCTATCAGGCGTTCCAGCTTGTCGGCTTCGACGATGATCCAATCCACGCCTAGCTGGGTGGTGAACTTGATCTGCTCTGCAGCTTCCTGCTGTGTCGGGTCGGCCGTGGCCACCGTGATGCGGTTGCCGCGCTTGCTCAAGGGGAGGACGCGATAGGAGCTGATGATCTTGGCGTCCAGCAACTCATGCGGCAGGCGCGCGGCGTTGATGGCATCAAGATCGAGCAGCGGCGCGCTGAACATGGTGGAGACCGTCTCGGCCACTTCCAGGGCTGAGAGGACGCCCGCGTTGCTCAACTCGGCAATGAACGAGGTGCGGTTGGCGCCGGCCTTGCTGGCGGCGGCTTCCGCTGCCTGCTGCGATACCTTGCCTGCTGATATCAGGGCTCGCCCGATGCCGGGAAGCGATGCAACAGCGGAAGCATTCTTGAGCGAGGAGTCAGCAACAGCCATGTAGCAAGACGTTTGAGAGGAAAGGACATTTATCCTATCATCCCTGAAGCCTTGAAAGGCCAGACGCACTGTTGCGCGCCCAGGTCTTGAACCTGGCTCAATGGTGGCGTGGTGATGAAGTGACCAGAAATGGTCGGGGTGAGAGGATTCGAACCTCCGGCCTCTACGTCCCGAACGTAGCGCTCTACCAGGCTAAGCTACACCCCGTTGCTTTTGTAGACAAAGCAATGCAGCCTGAAATCAGGTGCGTCGCTCCAAAAGCTGAGAGGCTAATTGTAGCAAACTTGCCGTATGCAAATTGCTCGGGAGCACATTTATTGCGTCGATGGCGCGGCGCGCCTCGGCGTGCGCAGCCTCGCGTGCCACGTCCAGCGCGCCTGTGCTGCGCACGATATCCACAACGGCAGACAACTGCTCGGTTGAGCCCTGCTCGATGGCGTTGCGCACGATGGCGGCCTGCTCCGGAGTGCCGCGCTGCATGGCGGCAATCAGCGGCAGGGTGCACTTGCCTTCGCGCAGGTCGTCGCCCAGGTTCTTGCCCATTTCCTGGGTGTCGCCTGTGTAGTCGAGCACGTCGTCAATGATCTGGAAGGCAGTGCCCAGGGCCTGGCCATAGATGGCGCAGGCCTGTTCGATCTCGCGGGGTGCGTCGGCCAGCACGGCGCCCAGCTGCGCGCTGGCCTCGAACAACTGGGCGGTCTTGGAGCGGATGACGTGCAGGTAGCCAGCTTCGTCCAGCGAGGCATCGTGCGTGTTGATGAGCTGCTGCACCTCGCCCTCGGCGATCACGTTGGTGGCGTCCGAGAGGATCTTGAGCACACGCATGCTGCCCACCTCTACCATCATCTGGAAGGAGCGTGAGTGCAGGAAGTCGCCGACCAGCACGCTGGCCGGATTGCCGAAGGTCTCGTTGGCCGTCGGGCGGCCACGGCGCAGGGTGGACTCGTCCACCACGTCGTCGTGCAGCAAGGTGGCGGTATGAATCAGCTCGACCACGGCCGCCAGGACATGCCTGTCCCTGCCTTCGTAGCCCAGCGCATTGCAGACCATGAGCAGCAAGGCCGGGCGAAGGCGCTTGCCGCCTGCAGCAATGATGTACTGGGAGATCTGGGCAATCAGCGGGACGGTGGTCGTCAGGCGCTGGGCGATCACATGATCCACCTCGCGCATGTCGTCAGTGATCAGGGCAAGCGGATTGGGGGTGGATAGAGCTGTGGTCAAGGTACTGTGGCCGCCAAGTGGATCGGCAATTATAGGAAGAGCGATCCCGCCTGCGGCCCGCCCTGGCGGTTGTTTGGGCGCGGGGTGGGAGCGCTTCATGCAGAGAATGTGAGTGCGTGCTAGAATCTCCGGCTTCCGTGGAAATTCGTTCGCGGAACTCTCAAATTCAAGAGGTTTAAATGTACGCAGTCATAAAAACCGGCGGCAAGCAGTATCGCGTTGCAGCCGGCGAAAAGATCAAGGTAGAACAGATTGCTGCGGACGTAGGCCAAGAAGTTGTGATCGATCAGGTTCTGGCAGTCGGCAACGGCGCTGAAATCAAGGTCGGCACACCTCTGGTGTCCGGTGCGTCTGTCAAGGCAACCGTGGTTGCTCACGGCAAGCACGACAAAGTGCACATCTTCAAGATGCGCCGTCGTAAGCATTATCAGAAGCGCCAAGGCCATCGCCAGCAGTTCACAGAGCTGCAGATCGTGGCGATCGCTGCTTAATTCAGGAGCTGAGTCATGGCACAGAAAAAAGGCGGCGGCTCTACGCGAAACGGGCGCGATTCCAAGCCCAAAATGCTCGGCGTGAAGGCTTTCGGTGGTGAACTGATCACGGCCGGCTCGATCATCGTGCGCCAACGTGGCACCAAGTTCCATCCCGGCGACAACGTCGGCGTGGGCAAGGACCACACTCTGTACGCTCTGGTGGACGGCCACGTGTCGTTTGCTGTCAAGGGTGCACTGTCCAAGCACACGGTCAATGTGACGGCTGCCTAAGCCCTGTCACTTCGACGCTCGAAGCCCCGACCTGTCGGGGCTTTGTCGTTTCAGGAGGGTTGTGCATCGTGCCTTCGCCCTCTTTTCCGTCTCTGAGGTGTGGCCTGGGGCTGTCTGGTGCACACTGCTTTTTGTAAACTGGATGCCTCATGAAGTTCGTCGACGAAGCTTATATCGACATTTCCGCCGGTGACGGCGGCAATGGCTGCGTGTCATTCCGGCACGAAAAATACAAGGAATTTGGCGGTCCCGATGGTGGAGACGGTGGCCGTGGCGGCCATGTCTACGCGGTGGCCGATGTCAACCTCAACACCCTGGTGGACTACCGCTTCTCGCGCCGGCACGATGCCACGCGCGGCGAGCATGGCAAGGGCTCGGACATGTTCGGCGCAGCGGGCAACGACATCACGCTGCGCATGCCGGTTGGCACCATCATCAGCGATGCCGAAACCGGCGAGGTGCTCTACGAACTGCTGACGGCCGGTGAGGTAGTCACCATTGCCAAGGGTGGCGACGGCGGCTACGGCAACCTGCGCTTCAAGAGCGCGATCAACCGCGCGCCTCGGCAAAAGACACCCGGCTGGCCTGGCGAGCGCAAGAATCTCAAGCTGGAGCTCAAGGTGCTGGCCGACGTGGGTCTGCTGGGCATGCCCAATGCGGGCAAGTCCACCTTCATTGCCGCGGTCTCCAATGCGCGCCCCAAGATTGCCGACTACCCGTTCACCACGCTGCATCCCAATTTGGGCGTGGTGCGCGTCGCTGCCGAGCAGAGCTTTGTGGTGGCCGACATCCCTGGCCTGATCGAAGGCGCCTCGGAAGGTGCGGGCCTGGGTCACCAGTTCCTGCGCCATCTGCAGCGCACCCGATTGCTGCTGCATGTGGTGGACCTGGCGCCGTTCGATGACAGCGTGGATCCTGTGGCCCAGGCCAAGGCCATCGTGGGCGAGCTGCAGAAGTACGATGCCGAGCTGTACAACAAGCCGCGCTGGCTGGTGCTCAACAAGCTGGACATGGTGCCGGCCGAGGAGCGTGCCGCACGCGTCAAGGACTTCGTCAAGCGCTTCAAGTGGAAGGGTCCGGTCTTCGAGATTTCCGCCCTGACGCGCGAAGGCTGTGAAGTGCTGATCCGCACCATCTACAAACATGTGCATGAGCAGCAGCAGATCGAGGCCGGTCCCAAGGAAATCGATCCGCGCTTCGTCGAAGTCGAGGGTGATGGCGTGGATCTCACCGATCCGCGTTTTGCTCCCCGCGATTCCGAGTAAGAGTCGCCTGCCGCTCCCATCGCCTTGATCACAACAGCGGCGCGGCCTGCCTGGGCCTGCGCTGCAAGAATCACTATCCATTCATGTCTTCCAACTTGTTGCGTGATGCCCATCGCATCGTGGTCAAGGTCGGCTCCAGTCTGGTGACCAATGAAGGTCGCGGTCTTGATGAAGCCGCCATCCAGGAGTGGAGCCGCCAGCTGGCGGCCCTGGTGCGCGGGGATGAGAGCCATGGCGGTCAGCGGCGCGAGGTGATCATGGTCTCCAGCGGCGCGGTGGCTGAAGGCATGAAGCGCCTTGGCTGGGCCGCGCGACCCAAGGAGATCCATGAGCTGCAGGCCGCTGCAGCCGTGGGCCAGATGGGGCTGATACAGATGTACGAGTCCAAGCTGCGCGAGCAGGGCATGGGCAGTGCCCAGGTGCTGCTCACACATGCCGACCTGGCGGACCGCGAGCGCTATCTGAATGCGCGCAACACCTTGCTGACGCTGCTGGAGCTGGGCATCGTGCCGGTGATCAACGAGAACGACACCGTGGTCAACGATGAGATCAAGTTCGGCGACAACGACACCCTGGGTGCTTTGGTGGCGAACCTGATCGAAGCCGATGCCCTGGTCATCCTGACCGATCAGCGAGGCCTTTACAGCGCCGATCCGCGCAGCAATCCCGATGCGCGTTTCATCGACGTGGCAAATGCCGGCGATCCTGCACTGGAGGAGATGGCGGGCGGCGCGGGCTCGTCCATTGGCAAGGGCGGAATGATCACCAAGATCCTTGCGGCCAAGCGTGCGGCGGGCTCGGGTGCCTCAACCGTCATCGCCTGGGGCCGTGAACAGGACGTGCTGGTGCGTCTGGCTGCGGGCGAGTCCATTGGCACGCTGCTCGTGGCGCAGACCCACAAGAACCAGGCGCGCAAGCAGTGGATTGCCGACCATCTGCAACTGCGCGGTTCCGTGTCCGTGGATGCCGGTGCTGTGGCCAAGCTGCGCGACGAAGGCAAGAGCCTGCTGCCCATCGGCATGGTGAATGTGGATGGCGAATTCGCCCGCGGCGATGTGATTGCCGTGCGCGATGCGCTGGGCATCGAGGTGGCGCGTGGTCTGGCCAACTATGCCAGTGCCGAGGCGCGCCTGCTTTGTCGTAAGAGCTCGGTGGAGATCGAGCGCCTGCTGGGCTACTCCGCAGGCCCGGAGATGGTGCACCGCGACAACATGGTGATTGCCGGGCACTGATGCCTGCGCAATCGGGGCAAAGAAAAAGCGCACCCTCGGGTGCGCTTTTGCATGGAGCCTTTGGCTTCAGGCCTTGCCTGGATCGGGGTGCAAGACCTGCTGCTGCCCTGACTGGGGATCAGGGTCGAAGCAGGCACCAGGCGGCAACTCCATGCCGGGATTGACGCGAAAGCTGCCTGAGCGCGCCGGATGCAAGCCTGGAGCGCCATAGGTCTCGGGACCTGTTTCATGGGCTTCCCTGGGGCGCATGCCGCTGCGAAGATAGCGGTTGCGCTGCTGCTCGCCGCGTGGCAGAAAGCGTGCCAGCTCGGTCAGGGCCATCTCGTAAACGCCGCGTTTGAACTCCACCACCACATCCAGTGGCACCCAGTAGTCATTCCAGCGCCAGGCGTCGAATTCGGGGTGGTCGGTGGCACGCAGGTTCAAATCCCAGTCGTGACCCATGAGTTGCAGCAAATACCAGATCTGCTTCTGGCCTTTGTAGTGTCCGCGCGCATCGCGGCGGATGTACCGGTCTGGCACCTCGTAGCGCAACCAGTCCCGGGTGCGGGCGACCACGCGAACGTGGTTGGGCATCAACCCCACTTCCTCATGCAGTTCCCGGAACATGGCCTGTTCGGGTGTCTCCCCCCGGTCAATGCCGCCCTGTGGAAACTGCCAGCTGTGGGTGCGGATGCGCTTGCCCCAGAACACCTGGTTCTTTTGGTTGAGCAGGATGATGCCGACGTTCGGGCGAAATCCGTCCCGGTCAAGCATAATCGAACCCCAATTTTCTGAATTGTGTCCATTATGCACGGTGCCTTGCCAGCGGCAAGCACGCTGCCCCGATTCCCGCGAAGCCCCTGATCCATGAAAGCCTCCCAATTTTTCATCTCCACCCTCAAGGAAGCTCCGGCCGATGCCGAAGTGGTCAGCCACAAGCTCATGACGCGGGCCGGCCTGATCAAGAAGCTGGGCGCAGGCATCTATAACTACATGCCCATGGGGCTGCGCGTGATCCGCAAGGTCGAGGCCATCGTGCGCGAGGAAATGAACCGTGCCGGTGCCGTGGAGGTGACCATGCCCGTGGTCCAGCCTGCCGAGATGTGGGAGGAGACCGGCCGCTTCGAGAAGATGGGCCCCGAGCTGCTGCGCATCAAGGACCGCCATGGCCGCGACTTCGTGATCCAGCCCACCAGCGAAGAGGTGGTGACGGACATTGCGCGCCAGGAGCTCAAGAGCTACAAGCAGCTGCCCAAGAATTTCTACCAGATCCAGACCAAGTTCCGCGACGAGCGCCGCCCGCGCTTTGGCCTGATGCGCGGCCGCGAGTTCATCATGAAGGACGCCTATTCCTTCGACAAGGACCGCGACACCGCCCAGATCAGCTACCAGACCATGCGCGCGGCCTACAAGCGCATCTTCGACCGCTTCGGCCTGCAATACCGTGCCGTGCGCGCCGACAGCGGCGCCATCGGCGGTGATCTGAGTGAGGAATTCCAGGTGATCGCCTCCACGGGCGAAGACGCCATCGTCTACTGCCCCAGCAGCGACTACGCCGCCAATATCGAGAAGGCCGAGGCCTTGGCGCCTGCAGGCCCCCGTCCCGCTGCAGCCCAGGCCATGGCCCGTGTGGCAACGCCGGGCAACAGCACCTGCGAATCCGTGGCTGCCCAGCTGGGCCTGCCGCTGTCGCAGACGGTGAAGTCCCTGGTGCTGGCCACCGACAAGCTCGACGACAAGGGCGATGTGGCGGGAAGCCAGGTCTGGTTGCTGCTGCTGCGTGGCGACCATGAAATGAACGAGATCAAGGTGGCCAAGGTGCCGGGCCTGGACGTGGGCTTCCGCTTTGCCACGGTGGCCGAGATCGAGGAGCACTTCGGTTGCCAGCCCGGGTACCTGGGCCCCATCGGCCTGAAGCAGCCCGTGAAGCTGGTCGTGGACCGCGAGGTCGCCGTGATGGCCGACTGGGTCTGCGGCGCGAACGAGGCCGACTTCCACATCACCGGCGTGAACTTCGGCCGTGACCTGCCTGAGCCTGATGTCGTGGCCGACCTGCGCAATGTGGTGGCCGGCGACAAGTCCCCCGATGGCGCAGGCGAGCTGGCCATTGAGCGCGGCATTGAAGTCGGCCATGTGTTCTACCTGGGCACCAAGTACTCCCAGGCCATGAACGCCACCTTCCTGGCCGAGAACGGCAAGCCCTCGCTGTTTGAAATGGGTTGCTATGGCATTGGCGTGACACGCCTGCCGGCTGCCGCCATCGAGCAGAACCATGATGAGCGCGGCATCATCTGGCCCGACGCGATTGCACCCTTCACCGTGGTGGTCTGCCCCATCGGCATGGACCGCAGCGAGCCCGTGAAGGAAGCCGCCGAGAAGCTGCATGCCGAGCTGCTGGCACTGGGCGTGGACGTGATCCTGGATGACCGCGGCGAACGCCCGGGCGCCATGTTTGCCGATTGGGAACTGATTGGCGTGCCGCACCGCGTGGTGCTGTCCGACCGGGGCCTGAAGGAAGGCCAGGTCGAGTACCAGCATCGCCGCGACACGGAAGCGACCAAGCTGGCCGCTGCCGATGTGCTGGGCCATCTCAAGCAGAGGCTGGGTCTGTGAGCCAGGCCCCCGTGATAGCGCGCCGCGATTGCCTGCGCCTGGCGGCTTCGCTGGGTGCTGCGCCGTTGCTGGGCGCGGTGGCCGCGCCCGCCTGGGCCGGCGGGCAGCTGGAAGAGCCGCTGGCCGATTCGGTGCGCACCGCGCTGAGTTCGGCCGTCACGGGATCGGCGCCGCCCGAGCTGCGCTTTGCCTCCACCGAGGCTCGCATGGACTACCTGCGCTGGCTCACGGCCAGCAGCGAGCGCCTGCGCTCGCGCAAGCCCGAACTTGCAACACGGCTGGAGTTCCTGCAGACCGTCTGGTACGAGGCCAAGCGCGCCGGACTGGAAGTCTCGCTGGTGATGGGACTGGTGCAGGTGGAGAGCGCGTTCCGCAAGTTCGCCATCTCCAGCGTGGGCGCGCGCGGCTATATGCAGATCATGCCGTTCTGGATGCGGCTGATCGGCGATGGCGACATCGGCAAGCTGTTCCACATGCAGACCAATCTGCGCTTTGGCTGCGTCATCCTGCGCCACTATCTGGACCGCGAAAACGGCGATGCCTACATGGCGCTGGGCCGCTACAACGGCAGCCGCGGCCAGCCCCAGTATCCGAATGCGGTGTTCGCTGCGCAGCGCCGCTGGGAGATCGAGCCCTCGCGCTCGGCCTGAGGGGCCGCAGGCTGGCGCCTGGCGGCAGTCCTGCAGGCCTGCCTTGCTGCGTTTTCAGGACGACGTATCCGGCGACATGCTGGACACCTTGGCCACGGCGGCGGCCGTATCGCCTGCGTTGGGCGGGGCGGCCGGGCTGCTGCCGGACATGCGTGTGACCAGCACCTGGTCGATGCGGTAGCTGTCCACGTCCATGACCTCGAAGCGGTAGCCGCCCCATTGCACGGTGTCCGTGCGCCTGGGAATGCGCCTAAGCATGACCATGAGAAAGCCCCCCAGGGTTTCGTAGTCCTCGGAATGCGGCAACTCGTCGAGCTCCAGGGCCTGCATCACATCCTCGACCGGCGTGACGCCATCGATCAGCCAGGAGTTCTCGTCGCGGCGCAGGATCTGCTCCTCGTCGCCGGGGCTGACGAGGCCGCCCATCACCGTGCTCATCACGTCATTGAGCGTGACCACGCCGACCACCAGGCTGTATTCGTTGACGATGACGGCAAAGTCCTCATGCACCTGGCGGAACTGCTCCAGCACCTCGGCCAGCGTCAGGCGGTCCGGCACGACCAGCACCTTGTGGACCAGCGAGTCGTCCATGAGCGACAGGGACTGGTTGTTCAGCGCCCGCTGGAACAGGTCCTTGGCATCGACATAGCCGACGATGTGGTCGATGTCGCCGTCGCAGACGGGGTAGGTGGAAAAAGGTTCTTCGGCAATGCGGACCCGGATCAGTTCGTCGGGGTCGTCGCGGTGGAAGTAGGCGATGCGGTCGCGCTGCGTCATGGCCGAGCCGATGGTGCGCGAGTCCAGCTCGAACAGGTTGGCGATCACCTGCTGCTCCTTCGCGGCCAGCACGCCGGCGCGCGCGCCGGCTTCGGTCATGGCCAGGATGTCTTCGTGCGTGATGCGGTCATCGCGCACCGTGGGCAGGCCGAAGAGCTTGGCAACGGCGTCGGCCAGATGGTTGAAACACCAGACCAGGGGCTTGAGCACCGCCATGCACCAGAGCATGGGGCGCAGCACGCGGATGGCCAGGGCCTCGGGCTCGGCCATGCTCAGGCGCTTGGGCAGCAGGTCGGCAAACAGGATGAACAGGGAGGTGACGCTGGCGAACGAGAGCAGGAAGCCCACGGTCTGCGCACGGCTGTCAGGCAGCCAGAGCATCAGCAGCTCGGCCAGATAGGGGGTCAATGCCCCTTCGCCCACCACGCCGCCCAGGATGGCGACGGCATTGAGTCCAATCTGCGTGACCGTGAAATATTCGCCCGGCTGGGCCTGCATCTTCATGACCAGTTCGGCGCGGGGTTCTCCGTCCTCCATCATCTGCCGCAGTCGCAGGCGCCGCGAGGCGGCCAGCGAGATCTCGGCCACGGAGAAGAAGGCACTGGTCAATATCAGCGCGACGATCAACAGCAGACTTTGGGACAGACTCATAGGCAGGGCGGAGAAGCGGGCGCAGGCGTGCTTTTCCGGATGTGAAAGATGTGACCATTCGACCACACATCGCATGCCCCTGGCCCTGAGGCATGCCCGGGGAGTCCGCCGGCAGCGCGGCACAGGCGAAAAAAAGCCACCCGAAGGTGGCTCGATGCTGCGCCGAAGGCGCGTGGTGCGAGAAGGCTCAGGCCTTGGGTGCCAGCAACTGCTGCAGCTCGCCCGACTCGTACATCTCCATCATGATGTCCGAGCCGCCGATGAACTCGCCCTGCACGTAGAGCTGGGGGATCGTGGGCCAGTTGCTGTAGTCCTTGATGCCCTGGCGGATTTCCTGGTCTTCCAGCACGTTGACGGTGGAGATGTCCTTGGTTTCCACGCCGCAGGCCTTGAGGATCTGGATGGCGCGGCCAGAGAAACCGCACATGGGAAAGCTGGCGCTGCCCTTCATGAACAGCAGGATGTTGTTGCTCTTGACCAGTTGGTCGATGCGTTGCTGGGTGTCGCTCATCTGTGTGGTGCTCCGGGGTCGTGGTGGGCGCCGCAGGCGCGGCGGCATGGATGGGATTATTTCACTCTCGGCGCGGACTTTGAAAGCATGCGGGATTGCTGCGCCCAGGCCAGAGCTCAGGTCGGAGCTCTGGCCTGCCCTTGCCATTGCCCGCCCGTGCAGCGGGCAATGCCGCCCAGGTCGTGGCGATGCTGCACGTCGCCAAAGCCGGCATGGCACAGCAGGGCGGCCACGGCATCGGCCTGGTCCCAGCCATGCTCCATCAGCAGCCAGCCGCCGCTGGCCAGCAGCGCGGGCGCCTGGGCGATGATGGCGCGGATATCGGCCAGGCCATCGGCACCGCTGGCCAGCGCCGACAGCGGCTCATGCGCCAAGGCCTGCAGATGCGGATCGTCATCACGGATATAGGGCGGGTTGCTGACGATGAGGTCGAACGGTGCCTGCCCTGCCAGCGGCTGGAGCCAGCTGCCATGCGCGAACTGCACGTCCAGTTGCAGGCGCGTGGCATTGGCGCTGGCAACGGTCAGTGCGTCGGCGCTGGCATCCACGGCCCAGACCGTGGCGCCGGGGCGCTGGCTTTGCAGGGCCAGGGCTATGGCGCCGCTGCCGGTGCCCAGGTCCACCACGCGGCAAGCGGGGCCTGCCTGGGTCTGGATGGGCATGAGCTCCAGCGCCCAGTCCACCAGGGTTTCGGTATCGGGGCGTGGGTCGAGCACACGCGCGTCCACGGTCAGATCAAGCCCGTAGAACTCCTTGTGGCCGAGCAGGTAGGCAACGGGTTCCGCGCCAAGGCGGCGTGCGCACAGCGCGGCATAGGCCTCGGCCTGGGGGGCGGTCAGCATGTCCTCGTCATGGGTCAGCAGCCAGGCGCGGCCGCCAGACTGGCGCCCGAGCACGTGCAGCAGCAGCATTTGCGCGTCGATGCGCGCAAGCCCCAGGGCCTGGGCCTGCTGCAGCGCTTCTTTGACGATGGGTGGATTGGCCATGGCCCGGGCCTCAGTTGTTGACCTGCAGCTCGGCCAGCAGTTCGGCCTCGCGTGCGGCCTGCAGCGCGTCGAGCACATCGCCCAGATCGCCTTCCATCACGGCCAGCAGTTTGTAGATGGTGAGGTTGATGCGGTGGTCCGTGAGCCGGCCCTGCGGGAAGTTGTAGGTGCGGATGCGGTCGCTGCGGTCGCCGCTGCCGATCAGGCCCTTGCGCAGTGCGGCCTCCTTGGCTTCGCGCTCGCTGCGTTCCTTCTCCTGCAGGCGCGCCTGCAGCACCTGCAGTGCCTTGGCCTTGTTGCTGTGCTGGCTGCGGCCGTCCTGGCACTCGGCGACGATGCCCGTGGGCAGGTGGACCACACGCACGGCCGAGTCGGTCTTGTTGATGTGCTGGCCGCCGGCGCCGCTGGCGCGGAAGGTGTCGATGCGCAGGTCGGCCGGGTTGAGCGTGATGGCCTGGGTTTCGTCCGGCTCTGGCATGACGGCCACGGTGCAGGCGCTGGTGTGGATGCGGCCCTGGGTCTCGGTGGCCGGCACGCGCTGCACGCGGTGGCCGCCGGATTCGAAGCGCAGGCGGCCATAGACGTCGGTGCCTTCCACGCGCAGCACCACTTCCTTGTAGCCGCCCAGCTCGCTTTCGTTGGCGCTCATGATCTCGACCTTCCAGCCCACGGCGTCGCAGTGGCGCGTGTACATGCGTGCCAGGTCGCCTGCGAACAGGGCCGATTCGTCGCCGCCCGTGCCTGCGCGGATTTCGAGGTAGGCGTTGCGCGCGTCATCGGGGTCCTTGGGCAGCAGCAGGCGCTGCAGCTCGTCCTCCAGCTGGACCAGCTCGGCCTCGGCGCTGGCGATTTCCTCCTGCGCCATGTCGGCCATGTCGGGGTCGGAGAGCATGTCCTGCGCGGCGGCCAGATCGGCCTCGCGCTGGCGGTGGCGCGCATAGCGGCCTGCAATGGCGGTGACGTCCGCGTGCTCGCGCGAGATGGCGCGGTACTGCTTCATGTCGCCCATGATGTCTTCGCGCGAGAGCAGGAAGTTGAGTTCTTCAAGGCGCTGGGCGTAGCGCTCCAGTTGTTGGCGCAGAAAGTCTTGCATGGTGTGGGGCGGTGGTGCGAAGGGCTGCTCGGGCAGCACTGCGGCGGGAAACGTGAGGGCCTGGAAGGGCGGATGGGCCTTAAAAACCGGGAGGGGCGGGGGGGGGGCTCCAAGGCGGCCGGGGCGCCACAGGCCCCCCGGCACGCCGGCC